>NZ_JBIAFO010000001.1:39440-458017 GCF_042869355.1 Streptomyces sp. NPDC007088 | reverse complement strand
CGCGACACGCTCCCCGCGCCCCGGCCACCCCCCCCGGCCCCCCCCCGGCCGTGCGCGCGGGCGGGGGGGGCTCCGCTGTGAGGTGCCGGCGCGGGAACGGATCAGGCCGCGGCGAGCGGGAACTCCTCGCCCAGCTCCTGGAAGACGGCCGTGTTCAGCGCGAAGGCCCGCTTGCACTCCTCGACGACCCGCGGCCTCTCCACCTCGTCCAGCGGCAGCGCGTCCAGCAGCTCGCGGTACTCGCGCTTGAAGGCCGTCGGGCTGCCGATCCCCTCGAAGACGTAGAACCGCACCCCGTCGCCCTTGCGCGCGAAGCCCCAGGTCCGCTCGGCCCTGTCCCGGATGATCTGACCGCCCGACAGGTCGCCGAGGTAGCGCGTGTAGTGGTGGGCCACGTAGCCGCCGGGCCACTCGCGCGCGCACTCGGCGATCCGCCGCGCGTACGCCTCGGTGGCGGGCAGGGCCCGCGCCCGCCCCTGCCAGCCGGCGCCCAGCAGATGGGTGAGATCCCGCTCCAGCTCCGGCAGCCGGGCCAGCTCGGGCCGCACGAACGGACCCGCCACGGGATCGTCCGCGAGCGCGCCGGAGCGCTCCTCCAGGGACCGGTAGACGAACCACAGCTGCTCGGTGTAGCGGGCGTAGGCCGACACGCCCAGCCGCCCGCCCAGCAGGTCGCTCATGAACGTCGAGGTCTCGGCCTCGGTGTGCTGCGCGTGGGAGGCGGAGCGGATGACGGCCGAGAAGGGGATCTCGGTGGGGTCCGGCGGGGTGTCCAAGGGGAACCTCCGGGAGCGAGGGGAGCCGAAAGGGCGGGAACCAGCTCGATCATCTAACTTAGGTAAACCTAAGTCAACTGGTTCCCGACGACCTGTCGGTAAGGATTCTCGTCCCGTCGCGACCCCTCCGCCATGCCCGCGCCGCCACGCGAGGCCCGGCGCGCGGAGCCTCTAAGGCAGCGTCAGGATCTCCGCCCCCTCCTCCGTCACCACGAGCGTCTCCTCGAACTGCGCGGTCCGCCTGCGGTCCTTCGTGACGACCGTCCAGCCGTCGTCCCACTGCTCGTAGTCGTACGTCCCCAGGGTCAGCATCGGCTCGATCGTGAAGGTCATGCCCGGCCGCATCACGGTCGTGGCGTGCGGGCTGTCGTAGTGCGGCACGATCAGCCCGGAGTGGAAGGAGCGGTTGATCCCGTGCCCGGTGAAGTCCCGCACCACGCCGTAGCCGAAGCGCTTGGCGTACGACTCGATGACCCGGCCGATGACGTTGATCTGCCGCCCCGGCCTGACCGCCTTGATCGCCCGGTCCAGCGCGGTACGGGTGCGCTCCACGAGCAGCCGGGACTCCTCGTCCACCTCGCCGACCAGATACGTCGCGTTGTTGTCGCCGTGCACCCCGCCGATGTACGCGGTCACGTCGAGGTTCACGATGTCCCCGTCGTTCAGCACCGTCGAGTCCGGGATGCCGTGACAGATCACCTCGTTGACCGAGGTGCACAGCGACTTCGGGAAGCCGCGGTAGCCGAGCGTCGAGGGGTAGGCGCCGTGGTCCACCATGTAGGCGTGCGCGACCCGGTCGAGCTCGTCCGTGGTGACTCCGGGCCGGATGTGTTTCGCGGCCTCGTCCATGGCGCGGCGCGCGATCCGCCCCGCGACCCGCATCGCCTCGACGGTCTCCGCGTCCTGGACCTCGGGCCCGGTGTACGGCGTCGGCGCGGGTTTGCCCACGTACTCCGGACGCCGGATGTTCCCCGGGACGGACAGTTTGGGAGAGATCTCCCCTGGTACGACAAGTGACTGGCCAGACATACCGGCGAGTCTAGTTGGGCCCGGCTGGGGCACGATGGGGCCAGGAGCACGAGAGAGGACCGGTCATGGCCCTGTTCAAGAAGAGCGCCAGCGGAAAACCAGGCGAGTGGTACTACTGCCTGGAGCACGGAAAGGTCGAGGAGGGCCCGCAGTGTCCCTCCAAGGACCGCATGGGTCCCTACCCCACGCCCTCGGACGCCGAGCAGGCGATGCGGATCGCCGAGGTGCGCAACAAGGAGTGGGAGAACGACCCGCAGTGGAAGGACCCCAAGGCCGGGGAGTGACCCGGCCGGGTTGAGGGCGGGCCCGGAACGCCGGGGCGGCCGGGAGGCTCAGGGGCCCTGGCGGCCCCGGCGCGGGAGCCGGGTCGCCATCCGCCACAGCACCCGCACGTCGTGGTAGCCGACCCCGGTCTCCACCGGGTCGGGCAGGTTCTCGCGACTGCTCCCGGACACCGACCTGCGGCCGTTCGTGCCCGGGAAGCGGACCTCGGTACGGGGCGGTGAGCCGAAGCGCAGCTCCTCCGCCTCCACCGAGGTGGTCAGCTCGATGTCGTCCGTCCCGGGCTCCCCGGCCCCGGGAGCGGCGGGGTCGTTTCAGGGCGGCTCCTCGCGCCGGTGCGGGCGCGCGGGCCGCCGCCGCACGGCGTCCGTGGACCGTCCGGAGGCTCCCGCCTCCGTGCTGCTCACCCGCTTGCGGGTACGGGCGGCCGTGCGGCCCGCCTTGCGCACCGTACGACCGGACTCGTCGACCGTACGGCGCGGTTCCGCACGGCGCGGCTCCGCGTCCCCGTCGCCGCCGGTCCCCGCCCCGTCCTCGTCCTCGGGTTCGTCCTCGGCTCCGCCCTCGGGTTCGTCCTCGGGTTCGTCCTCGTACTCGTCGTCCGCCGTCGCGCGGGACGCGCCGGCGCTCCCGGTCACGTCGTCCGCCCGCCCGGCCGCGCTGTCCACCGCGTCCCCGGCCCGTCCGGCCGCCTCGCCGGCCCGGTCCACCGTCTTCCCGGCCTCGTCCCCGACCTGCCCGGCCGTCCGCCCGGCGCCTTCGCCGACGTCCCCGACCGCCCCGCCCGCGCCGCGGCCGACGTCCTTCGTGGCCTGCCCGGCGCCTTCGCCCACGTCCCCGACCGCCTTGCCCGCGCCGCGCCCGACCTGTCTGGTCGTCTCCCCGGCGCCTTCGCCGACGTCCTCGACGGCCTTGCCCGCGCCGCGCCCGACCTCCCGCACGGTCTGCCCGGCGCCCTCGCCGACGTCCTCGACGGCCTTGCCCGCGCCGCGTCCGACCTCCCGCACGGTCTGCCCGGCGCCCTCGCCCACGTCCTCGACGGCGGAGCCGAGGCCCGAGGTGAGGTTCTCCAGGATCTCCGGGTGGTGGTCGATGGTGGTCAGCACCCGGTTGATGATCTGGGCGACGTTGTTGAGGCGCACCTTCAGCAGGGCCTGCGCGTCCACGCCCCGGATACCGAGCTGGACCCGGCCCAGGGCCACGTCCGCGCCCACGTTGAGTTTCAGGAGGTCCAGCACCTCGGCTTGCAGGGACACCCGGGCCCGCAGGTTCTCGACCTCCAGGTCGATCTCGTCCACGTGCAGTTGCGGCACGTCGAGCAGCACGTCCGGATCGCCCTGCGGGGCGCCCGCGGGCAGCGGTTCCTCCCCGGAAGAGGGCTCGGGCACGTACTCCTCCTCGGCCTCGTCCCGCTCGTCCTGCCGGGGCTCGAACTTCTCGTCAGCCATACCGCCCCCAAGGGGTGCCGGATACACGCAATAAGTCCGCTTTCCACCATAGGTGTGTCCGGGCGAGGGCGCTGTTCGTGGTGGTGCGGGCCGGGTGGCCGGTGTGGGCGTGGGTGCACGTACCACCAAGCGTTACCAGCCAGTACGCTGCCGTCATGACTTCCACCGACAGTGCGCAGAAGCCGCCCGCCCGGGACCCCTGGGACCTCCCCGACGTCTCCGGACTCGTCGTCGGCGTACTCGGCGGCACCGGGGACCAGGGCCGCGGCCTCGCCTACCGGCTGGCCCGCGCGGGCCAGAAGGTGATCGTCGGCTCGCGCGCCGCCGATCGCGCGGCCTCCGCCGCCGCGGAACTGGGCGAGGGCGTCGAGGGCGCCGACAACGCCGAGTGCGCCCGCCGCAGCGACATCGTGATCGTCGCCGTCCCCTGGGAGGGCCACAAGCCGCTCCTGGAGAGCCTGCGCGAGGAACTCGCCGGCAAGCTCGTCGTCGACTGCGTCAACCCGCTCGGCTTCGACAAGAAGGGCGCCTACGCGCTCAAGCCCGAGGAGGGCAGCGCCGCCGAACAGGCCGCAGCCCTGCTGCCCGGCTCCCGGGTCACCGCGGCCTTCCACCACCTCTCGGCGGTGCTGCTGCAGGACCCCGAGGTCGAGCAGATCGACACCGACGTACTCGTCCTCGGCGAGTCCCGCGCCGACACCGACCTCGTCCAGGCCCTCGCCGCCCGCGTCACCGGGATGCGGGGGATCTTCGCGGGGCGGCTGCGCAACGCGCATCAGGTCGAGTCCCTCGTCGCCAACCTGATCTCCGTCAACCGCCGGTACAAGGCGCACGCGGGCCTGCGCGTCACCGACGTCTGAGCCGCCGCACCGGGCCCGGCCGCGCGGGGCCGGGCCCCGGACCGGGGCACACGGGGCATGGGAGACACTGTTCGGGCACGCCACATCCGTATCCGGACAAGGAGCCGACCCCCATGCCCCGCCTCGCTCTGTACTCCGTCGTCGTCTGCGCCCTCGCCGTCGCGGCGGCGGTCGTCTCCTTCGTCCAGGGCAGCTGGCTCGGCATCGTCTGGGTCCTGATCGCCGGGATCTCCTCGAACATGACCTGGTACTACGCGCGCCGCGCCAGGATCGACAAGCGGGCGCGCCGGTCGGAGGGGTCCGCCCTCGCCGGCTGAGGCGCGGACCGGCCGGGCCGCGCGTCTTTCGCGCCCGGGAAGGCGCCGCGACTCAGCCCAGCGAGGCGCAGAGCCCGTCCCGCTCGCGCCAGAACTGGAAGAAGTCCCGGCCGCAGTACGTCTCGATGTCGCTCACCCCGAGCCCGCGCAGCAGCGCGTCGACCGCGTCGAAGAACGCCGCGTTGACCTCCGGCACCCACAGCAGCCCGAAGACCGCGATCAGCCCGAACGGCGCGAAGGGCTCCACCTGCCGGCGCACCCCGTGCGAGAGCCAGGGCTCGATCACCCCGTAGCCGTCCAGGCCCGGCACCGGAACGAAGTTCAGGATCGCCGCCGTCACCTGGAGCAGCGCCAGGAAGGCCAGCGCGAACCGGAAGACGACCGGCACCCCGTCCAGCGCGTCCAGCCAGAACGGGGCCGTGCACACCACGGCGAACAGCACGTTGGTCAGCGGGCCCGCCGCCGAGATCAGGCTGTGCCGCCAGCGCCCCCGGATACGCCCGCGCTCGATGTAGACCGCGCCGCCGGGCAGCCCGATGCCGCCGAGGATCACGAACAGCACCGGGAGCACGATGCTCAGCAGCGCGTGCGTGTACTTCAGCGGGTTCAGGGTCAGGTAGCCCTTGGCGCCGATCGAGATGTCCCCGCTGTGCAGCGCCGTGCGGGCGTGCGCGTACTCGTGCAGGCACAGCGACACGACCCACATCGCGGTGACGAAGAGGAACACCGCGAACGCCGTGGCGTCCGCGTACCCCGTCCACACGGCCCAGCCGGAGACCGCCGCGACCGCGGCGAGCCCCACGAACACCGGGCTGATCCGCCGGTCGCTGCGGGAAGGGGCGGTCGTCATACGGGCTGCTCCTGAACTACGGGGGCCGGGCGGGTACGAGGAACGTACCAACGCGGGCGAGGTCCAGGACACCGCCCGGCGCCGCAGCGGACCGCTTCCCCGGACGGGGCCGCGTCCGCTTTCCGTGCGAGTTTCCGTACGAGGCCGCGTCCGCCTCCCCGCGAGGCCGCGTCCGCCTCCCCGCCTCCTCCGTGGCCCCGCCTCCTCGGGGGCGGGCTGCGGACACCGCTCACGTCCCCGGGGCCGCCGTGGGCCAGTGACCGGCAGGGGCGCGTGGCGTACACAATGGGGTCGTGCGCTACCGCGTCCTCGGCACCACCACCGCGCTCAGCCCCGACGGCACGGCCGTCCCGCTGGGCGGGTCCCGGCTGCGCGCGCTGCTGACCGTGCTCGCCCTGCGGGCCGGCCGGACCGTCCCCGCCTCGGCCCTCGTGGACGAGGTGTGGGGGGACCAGCCGCCCGCCGATCCGCACGGGGCGCTCCAGGCGCTCGTGGGGCGGTTGCGGCGCGCCCTGGGCGCCGGGGAGATCGCCTCGGCCGAGGCCGGCTACCGGCTGACCGCCGCGCCCGACGCCGTCGACCTGCACCGCTTCGCCCGGCTCGCCGCCGAGGGGCGCGGCGCCCTCGACCGGGGCGAGGCCCCGCGCGCCGCCGGACTGCTGGACGAGGCGCTCGGACTGTGGCGCGAACCCCCGCTGCCCGACCTCCCCGACCGCACCGCCGAGGCCGCCCACTGGGAGCGGCTGGCCCACACCGCCCGCACCGCGCGGTTCTCGGCCGCCCTCGCCCTCGGCCACGCCGAACAGGTCCTGCCCGACCTCGCCGCGCTGTGCCTCGCCCACCCGCTCGACGAACCCCTCCAGGCCCTTCGGCTGCGGGCCCTGCGGGACACCGGCCGGGCCGCCGAGGCCCTCGACGCCTACGCCCGGGTCCGCGCGACCCTCGTCGAGCGGCTCGGCACCGAACCGGGACCGGAGCTGCGGTCCCTGCACACCGCCCTCGTCCGGGGCGACACGCGCCACGACACGGCTGCCCGCACCCGCGGGGGCCCCGAGCCGCGCCCGGCCCGCGAGGCGCCCGCCGCCCCGGCCGGTATCGGCAACCTGCGGGCCCGGCTGACCTCCTTCGTCGGCCGCGAGGCCGAGGTCGCCGCGCTGCGCGAGGACCTCACCACCGCCCGGCTCGTGACCCTGCTCGGCCCCGGCGGCTCGGGCAAGACCCGGCTCAGCCAGGAGACCGCCGAGACCCTCGCCGGCCGGTTCCCGCACGGCGTGTGGCTCGCCGAACTGGCGCCGGTCAGCGACCCGGAAGCGGTGCCCGCCGCCGTCCTGGGCGCGGTCGGCGCGCGCGAGACCGTCCTGCGCGGGGCCGGCGCGGAGGAGATGCGGGTCGCGACCGAACGGCACGGGGACGACGCCCTCAGCCGGCTCACCGAGTACTGCGCACCGCGCCGCATGGTGCTGCTCCTCGACAACTGCGAGCACGTCGTCGACGCCGCCGCCCACCTCGCCCAGACCCTCCTGGAACGCTGCCCGCAGCTCACCGTCATCGCGACCAGCCGGGAACCCCTCGGCGTCCCGGGGGAGCGGCTGCGTCCCGTCGACCCGCTGACCGAGCCGTACGCCGTACGTCTCTTCGCCGAACGCGGAGCCGCGGCCCGGCCCGGTTTCCGGGTGGACGAGGACCCCGGGGCCGTCGCGGAGATCTGCCGCCGGCTCGACGGGCTTCCCCTGGCGATCGAACTGGCCGCCGCCCGGCTGCGGATGCTGACCCCGCGCCAGATCGCGGACCGCCTCGACGACCGCTTCCGGCTGCTCACCAGCGGCAGCCGCACCGTCCTGCCCCGCCAGCAGACCTTGCGGGCCGTCGTCGACTGGTCCTGGGACCTGCTGGACGAGCGCGAACGCGGGGTGCTGGGCCGGCTGTCGGTGTTCGCGGGCGGCTGCGACCTGCCCGCCGCGGAAGCGGTGTGCGCCACCGACCGCATCCCGCCCGAGGACGTCGCCGAGCTGATCGGCTCGCTGGTCGACAAGTCGCTCGTGGTCGCGGCCCCCTCCCCGGCCGGCGGCATGCGCTACCGGCTGCTGGAGACCGTGGGCGAGTACGCGGGGGCCCGGCTCGCCGAGGCCGGGGACGAGGAGGCGGCGCGCGCCGCGCACCTCACGCACTACCGCGAACTGGCCCGCACCACCGACCCCGAGCTGCGCGGACCAGGCCAGCGCGAGGCGATCACCCGGCTGGAGAGCGACTACGAGAACCTGCGGGCCGCCCTGCGCAAGGCCGTCGGCGACCACAACGAGCAGGAGGCGCTGTGCCTCGTGCTGTCCCTCGCCTGGTACTGGCAGATCCGCGGCCCCCGCGCGGAGGCCCAGCAGTGGTCCTCGGCCGCCGCCGCGCTGGGCCCCGACCCCTTCACCCCCGGCGCCGCACCCGCCCAGCCGCTGTACGCGAGCTGCACCGGGCAGCCGCCGCCCATGCGGCCCGAGGTCCTCGACGAGGCCCGGCGCGGAGTCCACCTCGTGCACCTCGCCCACATGGACATGGAACTCGATCAGTGGCGGGCGCCCGCGGGCCGGGCGAGACTCCGGGCCGTCACCGAGGTCTACCGGCCCGGACTGCCGCAGACCTGCCGGCCGCCGGGCAACATCTGGTTCTACGCCGTCGTGTTCACCGCCGACCTGCCCCGGCTCGGCGAGGTGGTCGACGAGACGGTCCGCGCCTGCCGGGAACTCGGCTACCGCTGGGAACTGGCGCTCGCTCTGCAGAACCGCGCCAACCTGCTGGCCGGCCGGTACGACCTGTCCGGCGACGCCCGCGCCGACGCCGACGAGGCGCTGCGGCTGTTCCGGGAACTCGGCGACATCTGGGGCGCCGCCGAGGCCCTGTCCTCCCGCGGCGAGGCGTTCGAGCACATGGGGGCGACCGAGGAGGCGGCCGCCGACTACGAGCAGGCCGCGGCCTACGCCGGCGAACTGGGCGCCGTCAGCCAGATGGGCATCCTCCAGGCGCGGCTCGCCGGACTGCTCATCGAGGCGGGGCAGGGCGACAAGGGCGAGGCGCTGCTGCGGGACCTGCTCGACCAGGACCTCCCGCAGGGCAACGAGGCGCTGCCCGCCGCCTGCATGTTCCTCGCGATGCACCTCGGCAGGACGGGACGTACCACCGAGGCCCGGGAGACCCTCGAACGGCTGCGGAGCGACTTCGAGGCCGCTTCCTTCATGATCTTCGACGGAATCCTCCTGCGCGTCACCGGCTGGCTCGACGCCGTGGAGGGCCGCTACACCGAGGCGCTGGAGCACCTGAGCAAGGGGCTGTCCAGCTCCCTCGACCAGCTCGCGCTGATGGTCGCCCCGCACCTGCCGGCCGGATACTTCCAGATCGCCGCGCTCACCCTCGCCCGCCGGGGCACCGACACCGGCGACCGCGAGGACGTGCTGCTCGCCGTCCGGCTGCTCGGCGCGGCCGAGGGGCTGCTGCCACCAGGCCACTGCCCGACCTCGCTGGACCGGGAACTCTTCGAGGAGACCGAGCGGTACATCCGCGACTGGCGGCCACGGGACGACGCCGCCCGCCCCCGGGGGGACGGGTCCGCCGACGGGGCCGGCGGGGGCGAGGGGATCAGCGCCGGGACGCTGGAGCGCCACCGGGCCGAGGGCGCCGCCCTGTCGCTGGACGAGGCCCGGACCCTGGTGCGTGAACTCGCCGCGACGGACGGCTGATCCGCGCCGCCCCGGCCCTGCCGTACCGCACTCAGGTGCGCGTCCGGAACTTGTGGATCGCGATGGGCGCCATGACCGCGGTGAGCGTCACGGACCAGATCAGCGTCACCGTGATCCCGTGCGTCAGCGGACCGCCGTTGATCAGGCCGCGGGCGGAGTCGGCGAGCGCCGACAGCGGGTTGTAGTCCGTGAACGCCTGGAGCCAGCCGGGCATCGAGGCGGTCGGCGCGAAGATGGAGGAACCGAACTGGAGCGGCATCATCACGAGGAAACCCATCGCCTGGATCGCCTGGGCGCTCTTCATCACGACGCCCAGCGTCAGGAAGATCCACATGATCGAGGAGCCGAAGAGCATCGCCAGGCCGATCGCCGCGAACAGGCCCGGCACGCTGGAGACCGACAGGCCCAGGGCGAAACCCACCGCGAGCAGGATCACCACGGCGATCAGCATGCGGCCGACCTCGACCACTATCTTGGCGATCAGCACCGAGGAGCGGGCGATCGGCAGGGACCGGAAGCGGTCCATGACACCGGTCTGGAAGTCCTGGTTGAAGCCGGTACCGACCCCCATGGCCATGTTCATGCCCATCATGGCCATGAGGCCGGGGACGACGTAGTTGACGTACGCGTCCTGGTTGCCCTTGCCCGCGATCGCGCCGCCGAAGACGAACACGAAGAGCAGCGTGAACACGATCGGCATCAGGACCGCGTCGAACATCGACTCCGGGTCCTGCTTGATCCACAACAGGTTGCGGCGGGCCAGCGCCCCGGTGTGCCGCAGGTGCGCCCGCAGGCCGAGCCGGCCCTCACCCTTCGGGGCCATGGTGGAGGACGTGACGGTGGCGGCGCTCATGCGGAGACCTTCTCTCGGGCGGCGTCGGGAGCGGCGTCTTCCTGCTGCTCCGCGTCGGCGTGGCTGGCTTTCTGGCCCGTCAGCGAGAGGAACACCTCGTCCAGACTGGGCAGTTCGGTGGTGAGGTCGGCGAGGGCTATGCCGCGCGAGGCGATCACGCCGACCACCGCGGTCAGTTGCTCGTCGCTCAGGATCGGTACGACCACGCTCCCGCTCTCGGCGTCCAGGGAGGCCGTGGCGAGGCCGGTGAGGCCGCTGTCGTCCATCAGGGCGGCGAGGGAGGGCAGTTCCGCGCGGTCCGCGGGGCGCACCCGCAGCAGCCGGCCGCCGACCCGGGCCTTGAGGTCGTCCACCGCGCCGCCCGCGACGACGCGGCCGCGGTCGATCACGCTCAGCTCGCCGGCGAGCTGTTCGGCCTCCTCCATGTACTGCGTGGTGAGCAGCACCGTGACCCCGTCCCGCACCATGCGCTGGACCTCGCTCCACACCTCGTTGCGGGTGCGCGGGTCCAGGCCCGTGGTCGGCTCGTCCAGGTAGAGCACGGCGGGGCTGCCGATCATGGAGGCGGCGAGGTCCAGCCGGCGGCGCATACCGCCCGAGTAGGTCCCCGCGACCCGCTTGGCCGCCTCGGTCAGGGAGAACCGCTCCAGCAGGTCGTCCGCGCGCCTGCGGGCGTCCGCGCGGCTCAGGTCGAGCAGCCGGCCGATCAGGTACAGGTTCTCGCGGCCGGACAGTTTCTCGTCGACCGAGGCGTACTGACCGGTGAGCCCGATGACCCGGCGCAGCCGGCGCGGCTCGCGCAGGACGTCCACCCCGGCGACCGAGGCCGAGCCGGAGTCGGGCGTGATGAGGGTGGACAGGCAGCGTACGAGGGTGGTCTTCCCCGCGCCGTTGGGCCCGAGCACGCCGAGGACGGTGCCCTCGCGCACGTCGAGGTCCACCCCGTCCAGGGCTTTGGTCTCGCCGTAGTGCTTGACCAGGCCGCGTACGGAGATGGCGATGTCCCCGCCGGCCCGCCGCGCTGTCGTCGTGTCGTTTCGCGTCATGACCACACAGTGACAGGCGCCGCCGACAACGCGCCGACACGTCACCGACACCCGCCTGACCTGCGCGGACAGTCGGTTCACCGGTGATCTGTCGGCACCGGGGGCGCACGCGCGTACGAAAGCGCCCCCGGTGTGCGGGACACCGGGGGCACGTCCGTACGCCCTGCCGTACCCGGACCGGGGGCCCCGGCCGGGAGGGCCGGGACCCCGCGGACCCGGACCGGGGCGGGCCGCCGGTCAGCGCGGACGGCCGTTCGGCTCGGGCCGCCCCCGGGCCGTCGGCCGGCTCGGGCCGCCGCCGGTCAGTGCACCGCGTGCTCCGCCGCGGGGAAGGCGCCGCTCGCGACGTCCTCGGCGAAGGCACGGGCCGCGTCGCCCATGACCGAGCGCAGGTCGGCGTACTTCTTGACGAAGCGGGGCACCTTCCCGCCGGTCAGGCCCATCATGTCCGTCCACACCAGCACCTGCGCGTCGGTGTCGGCGCCGCCCCCGATGCCCACGGTCGGGATGCTCAGGGTGCGGGTCACCTCGGCGGCCAGCTCGGCGGGGACCAGTTCGAGGACGACCGCGAAGGCGCCCGCGTCCTGGACCGCCTTCGCGTCCCGCAGCAGTTGCGCCGCGGCCTCCTCGCCGCGTCCCTGCACGCGGTAGCCCATCGAGTTGACCGACTGCGGGGTCAGGCCGATGTGCGCCATGACCGGGATACCGGCCTCCACGAGGGTCCTGATCTGCTCGTGCGAGCGTTCGCCGCCCTCCAGTTTGACGGCCCCGACCCCGGCCTCCTTCACCAGGCGCGTCGCCGAGCGCAGCGCCTGCGTCGGCCCCTCCTGGTAGGAACCGAAGGTCAGGTCGGCGACGATCAGCGCGCGCTTCGTGCCGCGCACCACGGCCGCCGCCAGCATCGTCATCTCGTCGAGGGTGACGGGCACGGTCGTGTCGTACCCCAGGTGACAGTTGCCCATCGAGTCGCCGACGAGCATCACCGGGATGCCGGACTCGTCGAAGACGGAGGCGGTCATCGCGTCGTAGGCGGTGAGCATGGGCCACTTCTCGCCCCGCTCCTTGGCACGGGCGATGTCGTGCACGGTGACGCGGCGCTTGGCGCTCCTGCCGTAGAGCGTGCCGGCGGCCGCGGGCTCGGCGGCGGGGGGATTCTGGGCAGCGGGAAGCTGAGACATCCTGCGGCTCCTTCATGTGTGTCATCTCGAGGCGCCCTGTCGGCGTCCCCGGACCACTTCTCATGGTGACACTTCGCACGCCAGGACGAGAAGGGGGGAGGGCCGACCAGTACGCGGAGCGGCGGGAACACGCCGGAAACCGCTCGGACGCCGCCGCGGAGAAGGCCCGGCGGGGCCCCGAATATGCGCGTTCCGTTACAAGCCCGGCCCTCGCCTCTCCTACAGGAACTGGCCGCGGGGCCCCCTTCGTCCTCCTGGCGTAAACCTCCGCCGCCCGACGGCGGGAAAGACAGCCGCCCATCCCCTAATGTCTGGGGTCGGACGGTGTGCACGGCAGTCAGTGAGGCGACGGTATGGCGCAGGCGTACATGACGGAGACCGGTAGCGAGGGTCAGGGCCCCGAGGCCCGTAAACGCCACCTGCGCAGCCCTTTCTCCGGCTGGCGCGACCGGGGCGTCTGGCGGCGCGGGCTGGTCCTCGCGGCGCTCGCGCTCGTCGTGGCGCTGATCATGCTCGTGCACTCGCACATCCCGAACTCGGTGGGCAACCTCGGCAGCCTCGTCGACACCTTCCTGCCGTGGATCGGCCTCGCCGTCCCGGTGCTGCTCGTGCTCGCGCTCGTGCGCCGCTCGGTCACCGCGCTGATCGCGCTGATCCTTCCGGTGGCCGTATGGCTCAACCTCTTCGGCGGACTGGTCACCGACAAGTCGCAGGGACGCGGTGACCTGACCGTCGCGACGCACAACGTCAACGCGGAGAACAGCGACCCGGCCGCCACCGCCCGCACCGTGGTGGCCTCGGGCGCGCAGGTCGTCGCGCTGGAGGAGCTGACCGCCCGCGCGGCGCCCGCGTACGCGCGTGCCCTGGCCGGGACCTACCCGTACCACTCCGTGCAGGGCACCGTCGGCCTGTGGAGCAAGTACCCGCTGAGCGCCACCAAGCCGGTCGACATCAAGCTCGGCTGGGTCCGCGCGATGCGCTCCACGGTGAGCACGCCCAAGGGCGAGGTGGCCTTCTACGTCGCGCACCTGCCCTCCGTGCGGGTCAAGGTCGACACCGGCTTCGAGGCCGGTCAGCGCGACCGCAGCGCCGAGGCGCTGGGTACGGCGATCCGCGCGGAACCGCTCCGGAACGTCGTCCTGCTCGGCGACCTCAACGGCACGATGAACGACCGCGCGCTGTCCCCGGTGACCGCCCAGATGCGCTCCACCCAGGGCGCGGCGGGCGACGGCTTCGGCTTCAGCTGGCCCGCGTCCTTCCCGATGGCCAGGATCGACCAGATCATGGTGCGCGGGGCCGACCCCGTCTCCTCGTGGGCGCTGCCCGAGACCGGCTCCGACCACCTCCCCATCGCCGCCTCCGTCCGCCTCGCCCAGGACTGAGAGCGCCCGCCCGTACGCGCGAGGGCCGGTACCGCCTCCCCGGCGGTACCGGCCCTCGCGCGTACGGCTACCGGCTCATACCCCCGCCGCCTCGCGCCACCGGTTGGTGACGGGCATCCGGCGGTCCTTGCCGAAGCCCTTCGGGGAGATCTTCGTGCCCGGCGGGTACTGGCGCCGCTTGTACTCGGCGTTGTCCACGAGCCGCAGCACCTTCGCCACCACCTCCGGGTCGAAACCGGCCGCCACGATCGCGTCGGAGCCCTGATCCCGGTCGACGTACATCTCCAGAATCCGGTCGAGCACCTCGTAGTCGGGCAGCGAGTCGGTGTCCACCTGGCCCGGACGCAGCTCGGCGCTCGGCGGCTTGCTGATCGAGTTCGGCGGGATCGGCGGGGTCTGCCCGCGCTCCTCGGCGGCCCGGTTGCGCCAGCGGGCGAGCCGGAAGACCAGGGACTTGTAGACGTCCTTGATCGGCCCGTACGCGCCCACCGCGTCCCCGTACAGTGTCGAGTAGCCCACCGCGAGCTCCGACTTGTTGCCCGGCGCCAGCACGATCTGCCCCTCCTGGTTGGAGATGCCCATGAGCGTCGTACCGCGCAGCCGCGCCTGGAGGTTCTCCTCGGCCAGGCCCGTGAAGCCCAGCTCGCCCTGGTACGCGTCGAACATGGGGCCGATCGCGACCGTGCGGTAGTGCAGGCCGGTACGGGCCGCGAGGTCGGCCGCGTCGTCCTTCGAGTGCTCGGAGGAGTACCGCGAGGGCATCGACACCCCGTACACGTGCTGCGCGCCCAGCGCGTCGCAGGCGATGGCGGCGGTCAGCGCCGAGTCGATCCCGCCCGAGAGGCCGATCAGGACGCCGCCCAGGCCGTTCTTCGCGACGTACGCCCGCAGCCCCGTGACGAGGGCCGAGTAGACCTCCTCCTCGTCCTCCAGCCGCTCCGCGTAACCCCCGGTGTGCTCCGGGGCGTACGCGGGCAGCGGATCGGCGGACAGCGTCACGTGCTCGACGCGCAGGCCGTCGTCCACCAGCCCACAGGGCGCGGTCGCCGGGGCGGCCGGCAGGTCCAGGTCGAGCAGGACACTGCCCTCGGTGAACTGCGGGGCGCGCGCGATCACCCCGCCGTCCCCGTCGACCACGATCGAGTCGCCGTCGAAGACCAGCTCGTCCTGGCCGCCGGTCATCGCGACGTACGCCGTCACGCAGCCCGCCTCCTGGGCGCGTTTGCGCACCAGCTCCAGACGGGTGTCGTCCTTCTCCCGCTCGTACGGGGAGGCGTTGATCGCGACGAGCAGGCCCGCGCCCACCGCGCGGGTGGCCGGCACCCGGCCCCCGTCCTGCCACAGGTCCTCGCAGATCGCGAGGGCCACGTCCACGCCGCGCACCCGCACCACGGGCAGCGTGTCGCCCGGCACGAAGTAGCGGAACTCGTCGAACACCCCGTAGTTGGGCAGGTGGTGCTTGGCGAAGCGCAGGGCGATCTCGCCCCGGTGCAGGACGGCGCCCGCGTTGCGCGGGGAGCCGGCCGGCATGCCGTAGCGGTGCTGGTCGGTCTCACTGCGGTCGAGATAGCCGAGGACGACCGGCAGCTCCCCGAGCCCCTCCTCGGCGAGCCGCGCGGCCAGCGCGCGCAGCGCGGCGCGGGAGGACTCGACGAAGGAGGAGCGCAGGGCCAGGTCCTCGACGGGATAGCCGGTCAGCACCATCTCGGGGAAGGCGACCAGATGGGCCCCTTGCCCAGCGGCGTGCCGGGTCCATTGCACGACCGATTCCGCGTTGCCGGCGAGATCGCCGACGACCGCGTCGATCTGATTCAGGGCGAGACGTAGTTGAGGCACGCGGCCAGTGTAATCGTCTTTCTGACGCGATGGGGGGGGAGAGGCGAGCCGGCGGGTCGCCGGCCCCGGGCGGTCTTGACCGCCGCGATCGGCCCGGCCTAGCGTGAGCGACGCGTAGAAAACGCTTTCTACCCGTCGGTGGAAAAGGGTTCTCTACGCGTCGGCGGGACCCCGGCGCGCGGCCGGGGTCCGGAGAAAGGGGAGGCCGTGGCGGACCGACCGGTCGTGGCGGTGGCGATGGGCCAGGACGTCGTGGAGCGGGCCCTGCCCGCGCCGGTGTGGGAGCGGCTCACCGAAGTCGCCGAGATCGCCGGGCCACCGCTCACCGGAGACCTCAGCACCCCCGCGGAGCGGTCCGTGCTGGCCCGCGCCGAGGTGCTGCTCACCGGCTGGGGCTGCCCCACGCTGGACAGCGGGCCGCTGTCCGCCGCCCCCCTGCTGCGCGCCGTGTGCCACGCGGCCGGCACGGTCAAGGGGCTCGTCACGGACGCGCTGTGGGAACGCGGCATCACGGTCTCCTCGGCCGCCTCCGCCAACGCGGGCCCCGTCGTCGACTACACCCTCGCCTGCGTGACCCTCGCCGCGAAACGGGCCCTCGCCACCGCCGCGCGCTACCCCCGCTGGCCCGGCTTCCTGGAGCGCACCGGGCTTGACGGCCGGAGCGTCGGCGTCGTCGGAGCCTCCAGGATCGGCCGGGGCGTCATCGCCGGACTGCGGGACTCCGGGGCCCAGTGGCGCGTCCTGCTGCACGATCCGTACGTGAGCGAGGCGGAGGCCGCCGCGCTGGGCGCCGAGGCCGTGTCCCTGCCCGAGCTGTGCCGGCGCAGCGACATCGTCACCGTGCACGCCCCCGAACTGCCCGCCACCCGCGGCATGCTGAACGCCGCTCTGCTCGCCCTCATCCCGGACGGCGGCGCCCTCGTGAACACGGCGCGCGGCAGCCTCGTCGACACCGAGGCCCTGGTGAGGGAGTGCGCCTCCGGCCGCATCGACGCCTACCTCGACGTCACCGACCCCGAGCCGCTGCCCGCCGGGCACCCCCTCCTGGCCCTTCCCAACGTCCTGGTGACCCCGCACATCGCCGGCGCGCAGGGCGCGGAGGTCGCGCGCCTGGGCCGGTACGCCGTGGCGGAGACGGAGCGCTACGCGCGCGGCGAACCGCTCCAGGGGGCGCTGACCAGGGCCGATCTGGACCGGATCGCCTGACGCGCCCCCGGGCGGCCGCCTCACGGCCGGGGCGCGGCGCCCCGCTTGCGCAGCAGGTCCTCCATGAGCGAGATCTCCGACTGCTGCGAGGTGACCATGGACCGCGCGAGCCGCTTCTCCGCGCCGGTCGAGCACTGGGAGGCGCAGCCGCTCGCCATGTGCACCCCGCCCTTGTGGTGCTCGATCATGAGCTGGAGGTAGAGGATCTCGGCCTTGCGCCCGTTGGAGGTACGCAGCGTGCCGAGTTCGGCGTCGGTCGCCATGCCCGGCATGAGCGCCCCGTCCTCGCCCGGCGGCATCGAGCGCATCCCCATCCAGGTCATGGGCGGTCGGTCAGCTGTCTTCGGCAGCTCCCACAGGTCCAGCCAGCCCAGCAGCATCCCGCGCTGGTTGGCCTGGGTCTGGGCGATGTCGTACGCCAGCCGCCGGATCTCCTCGTCCTTCGTGCGGTCGCGCACGATGAAGGACATCTCCACCGCCTGCTGGTGGTGGACCGTCATGTCCTGCGCGAACCCCGCGTCGGCCGAGGCGGCGGCCGGCACGCTCACCGACCTACCACCGCCCCCGTCGTCCCCGTGCGCGGTGGCCACGGTGGTCACCGCGCCACCGACCACGACGAGACCGGCGGCGGCGCACAGCCCGAGTGTCCAGCCCCGCCTCACTGGCCGAGACCACCCGTGCAGGCGGCGCCCGGCTCGGGGGTCTGCGGCCCCTGGACGTACTTGCTGAAGAACTGCGCCACGCGCGGGTCCTTCGCGCTGTCCACGGTCACCTGCTTGCCCCAGGCGCTGAGCATGAGCGCGCCCTTCTGGCCCTCGTAGGGGCTCATGAGGGAGTACGGGGTCTTGTCGACCCTGGCCGCGAGCGCCTTCACGTCGGCCTCGGGGGCGGCCTTGGTGTACGTGACCCAGACCGAACCGTGCTCCAGGGAGTGGACGGCGTTGACGTCCGGTATCGCCTTGTCGTAGACGTCGCCGTCGCAGTTCATCCAGACCTGATTGTGGTCGCCGCCGACCGGCGGGGTCATCGGGTAGGAGACCTTCTTGGTGACGTGGTTGCGGCCCAGCTTCTTCGCGTCCCAGTCCTTCTCGCCCCTGACGGGGGCGGAGGCGACGGCCTTCTCCTTCTTGTCGTCGTCGGAGTTCTTCTTCAGCGCGTAGGCGCCGAAGCCGACGAGCCCGAGGACGATGACCGTGCTCGCCGTGATCGCGACGAGGCGGTTGCGGCGGTCCCGGGAGCGCTCGGCCCGCCGCATCTCCTCTATGCGGGCCCTGCGGTCATTTGCTGATTTCGAGGCATTTTTGGCGGAACCCATGACGTGTCCTTTACTCGGTCTTGGCGCGGCCCAGCCCGCTGATCGTAAGCGGAGAGGGTGGTGCGAAAGCCAGACGGAGGCGGGGATTGGGCGGAAATCCCTTGTGCCCGCGCCGACTTGGGAGGTGTTCCGGGGCGTGGGCGGGCACGGGTCGACCCGGCAGGTCCCCATACCCCACAATGAACGCGGCCGGGATCAGCCCTGCGCGGCGCTGACCTGGAGGCGGCCGTCCGCGCGGCGGACGGGCACTATGGGCGGGAACGGTTCCGTCCGCGGGGGATCGGCCTTGTGTTCGCAACCCGCAGGTAATCGTGTGGTGGGATGCTCATATGCCCCCCGGTGCCCCTGGCAGCGGTGCAAGGCGGCTCGACCAGCAAGGATGGGTGGAAATGAATAAGCAGCAGGAGTTCGTGCTCCGCACCCTGGAGGAGCGCGACATCCGGTTCGTGCGCCTGTGGTTCACCGATGTGCTGGGCTTCCTGAAATCGGTGGCCGTCGCCCCGGCCGAGCTGGAGCAGGCGTTCGACGAGGGCATCGGATTCGACGGTTCCGCCATCGAGGGCTTCGCCCGCGTCTACGAGTCCGACATGATCGCCAAGCCCGACCCGGCCACCTTCCAGGTGCTGCCCTGGCGGGCGGAGGCCCCCGGCACCGCGCGGATGTTCTGCGACATCCTGATGCCCGACGGCTCGCCCTCCTTCGCCGACCCGCGCTACGTCCTCAAGCGGGCCCTGGCCAAGACCTCGGACCTCGGCTTCACCTTCTACACCCACCCCGAGATCGAGTTCTTCCTGCTGAAGGACAAGCCGCTGGACGGCTCGCGCCCGACGCCCGCCGACAACTCCGGCTACTTCGACCACACTCCGCAGAACGTCGGCATGGACTTCCGCCGCCAGGCCATCACGATGCTGGAGTCCATGGGCATCTCGGTCGAGTTCAGCCACCACGAGGGCGCCCCCGGCCAGCAGGAGATCGACCTGCGGTACGCGGACGCGCTGTCCACCGCCGACAACGTCATGACCTTCCGCCTCGTCATGAAGCAGGTCGCGCTGGAGCAGGGCGTGCAGGCGACGTTCATGCCGAAGCCGTTCTCGGAGTACCCCGGCTCCGGCATGCACACCCACCTCTCGCTCTTCGAGGGCGACCGCAACGCCTTCTACGAGTCGGGCGCCGAGTACCAGCTCTCCAAGGTCGGCCGCTCCTTCATCGCGGGCCTGCTGCGGCACGCGGCGGAGACCTCGGCGGTCACCAACCAGTGGGTCAACTCCTACAAGCGCATCTGGGGCGGCTCGGAACGCACGGCGGGAGCGGGCGGCGAGGCGCCCTCGTACATCTGCTGGGGCCACAACAACCGCTCGGCGCTGATCCGCGTCCCCATGTACAAGCCCGGCAAGACCGGTTCGGCCCGCGTCGAGGTCCGCTCCCTGGACTCCGGGGCCAACCCGTACCTCTCCTACGCCCTCCTGCTGGCCGCCGGCCTCAAGGGCATCGAGGAGGGCTACGAACTCCCGCCGGGCGCCGACGACGACGTGTGGGCACTCTCCGACGCCGAACGCCGCGCCATGGGCATCGAACCCCTCCCGCAGAACCTCGGCGAGGCCATCGCCCTGATGGAACGCAGCGAACTGGTCGCCGAGACCCTGGGCGAGCACGTCTACGACTTCTTCCTGCGCAACAAGAAACAGGAGTGGGAGGAGTACCGCAGCGAGGTCACCGCGTTCGAGCTGCGCAAGAACCTGCCGGTACTGTAGGGCCCGCGCCCGCGGTGGGGCCCCGCGTTCGCCGGCGGGCCCCGCGCCTGCTGGACGGAGGCTCTGGCCGAGAACCTGAAGGCCTCTTGGCGCGTGCCGCGTGCACACCCCGGTTCCCCCCTTGGGGGCCGGGGTTTTTCGTTGTCCGGGGCCGGCGCGCCCCCGGCTCGTGCAATTGCATGCAACCCTGTTTCCGGGAACTTTTCTCTCTCCTGGTTTTCCGTGGTTCGGCGGACGCGCCCGCTGGCGACACCGAAAGAGCAGGGGGAATGCTGTTGGCATATGCGGAGAGACTTGCACATTGCGGCTCTCGAATACCCTGCGTGCAAACTGGTCGGAGGGGGTGTGTTTTTCGTCTAAGGTGTCTTCGACCGAGAAGTCCGCGCTTCGAGGAGGGCGGACATGGCGAACCCCGGCCCTCGCGGGCCGGGGTTCCGGTCATCTCAAATTCGACTGGGAATTCGATTCAACGACCGCTGGTGCGAGCGGGTATCAGGCCGCTCGCCGCCAAACAAGGAGAGTAACAGGATGTTCACTGCCGGACCACGGCGTTCGCTCGAACAGTTCGGGCCGCCGTCCTCACCCACGCCCCTCCGTCGTCGCCCGCGCGTCGTCGTGATCCTCGTGCTGGCCCTCCTCGTGCTCGTCGCGCTCTGCCTGCTGCCTTCCGGTGTGCGCGACCCGCTGCTGGCCGCCGTCGCCGGAGCCGGCGGTGTCGCGGGCGTCCTGATCTGCGTCCGGGTCAGTCTCGACCTCCGGGTGGTGCTCGCGGTGCGCCGCTGCTGACCCTCCGGAATCAACCGGTCTGTGGCGAAACGGCCGCCCGGCGCGCGTGAGCGCGCCGGGCGGCCGTTCGTCGTGCGGCCGGGAATCGCGCTTCCCGGACCGGTGCGGAGGCCGGACGCCACCTGTTGTCCGGCACCCTCGGGCCTTTAGCATGTTTCCTTCGCGGGAGAAGCAAGGGGAGCGCATGAACGCAGAAGGGGCGGACGGCTCTGGATTCGTCGATGTAGACACACCAAGCGTGGCGCGAATGTATGATTGGCTGCTCGGCGGTGTGGACAATTACCCGAGTGACCGGGCGGCCTGCGAACAATTGCTGACCCTCGCCCCCAGCAGTAAGGCGCTGGCCGCCACCAATCGCGCTTTTCTCGGGAGGGTGGTGCGCCGTCTGGCGCGGGATTACGGAGTGCGCCAATTCATTGATCACGGATCGGGTCTGCCCACCCGGGAAAACGTGCACCAGATCGCACAGGGTGTTCATCCCGAGGCGCGGGTCGTCTATGTGGACAACGATCCGATAGTCGCGGGCCACGGCCGGGTGTTTCTCGCGGAGAACGCGGAGACCGCCGTGGTGCAGGCCGATATGCGGGACACCGGGAAGATCTTCTCCACCCCCGAGGTGAAAAGGCTCATCCGCGCCGACGAGCCGACCGCGGCGCTCTTCGTCTCGGTGCTGCACTGCCTGCCCGACTCCAGTGAGCCGGGGCGGCTGCTGCGCGAGGTGGCCCGGCGGCTGGCGCCCGGCAGTTTCCTCGTCGTGTGCCAGCTCGTGAGTGAAGACGCCCGGGTCAGAGAGGACGTCACCGAGCTGATGAGCCGGGCCACCCGCGGGAACTGGGGGCGGGTGCGCACCCGGGCGGAGCTGCGGGACTTCCTCGACCCGCGCTGGGAGGTCCTGCCTCCCGGACTGGTCGAGGTGACCCGCTGGCACCCGGGGGAGCAGCCGATGCCCTGGCAGGACGGGGCCGAGTGGGAGGAGTGGGGAGGGGTGGTCCGCGTCTGAGCGCCCCGGGCCCGCGTCCCGCCCGGAACCGGGCCCGGGGCGCCCCCGAGGCCCGGGACGCCCCCGGGGCTCGGGGCACACCCGGCGCTCAGGGCGCCCCCGGCGCGCGGTCTATCCGGCGGCGGGCTCCCCGCACCGCCGGGCGCGCAGATAGCGTTCCTTCGCCCTGGTCAGCAGTTCGACCGTGCGCTCCCGGTCGGAGGCGCCCTGGAAGACGCGGTGCAGAGCCTTGCGGTAACGGTCGATGTCCGCGGCGCGCGTGAGGTACATCGCGCTGTCGATGTGCTCGACGTACATGACCTCGGAGGGGCTGTCGGCCGGGTAGCGCAGCGAGGTGATGGGGTACGGCGGCGAGACGCCGACGCTGTTGCCGAACTCGACGATGCGGATCTGGGCCAGCTTCCGCTCGTGCGCCTCCCGGAGGAAGTCCAGTTGCTCGACCATGCAGGCCGCTCCGCCGACGGTCCTGTGCAGGGCGCTCTCGTCCAGGACGACGAAGAGGCCCTGGGCGGGTCCCGAGTCGCCGAGCAGCTTCTCGCGCCGGCCCGCCCGCAGCTCGCGGCGCCGCCGGTTGTGCTGGTCGCCCGGCATGACCGCCTCCAGGACGTGGAAGGCGTAGCCGTCCGTCTGCAAGGGACCGGGAACCACGTGGTTCTCGTAGATCGCCACCCGGTCCGCGGCCGCCTCCAGACCGATCAGCCGCTTCAGATAGCTCGGCGTCACGTCCTGGTACTCCTCGTGCCAGGAGGAACCCTGGGCCTGGCGGAGGAGGTTGAGGACCTCCTGTCGCTGGGAGGGGGAGATCGCGTACAGGTGCAGCAGGTCCTTGACGTCCCGTTCCCTGGGCGGGGTCAGCGCACGTTCCAGGCGGCTGATCTTGGAGACCGAGCCGCGTACCGCCTCGGCGGCCTCACGCATGGTGGTGCCACGACTGGTCCGCATGTCCCGCAGCCGCTCGCCGAGGAGGCGGGCGGCGGTCTCGGGCTCGGCGGCGGCCGGACGGGGATAGGGCCGGCCGCCGTGCTGCGGCGGGAACTGCTGCCGCTCGGAGTCGACGGGCACACGCACTCCCTGACACTCGCGAGGATAGGAGTGTCCACACTGACCGCGTGTGCCCGCCGAGGACAAGCTTTGGCTCAAGCTCACTCGATCAGGTGATCGAACTCCCCGCTCCTGGCGCCCGAGAGGAACGCGGCCAGTTCATCGCGGGTGTAGAGGAGGGCCGGGCCTTCGGGGTGACGTGAGTTGCGCACCGCGATCCGGCCGCCGTCCACCCGGGCGACCTCCACACAGTTGCCGCCCACGCTGTACGAGCTCTTCTGCCACTGGGCCTGCTGGATGCGGTGGGCGGGTACGCCGTTGTCGTACTGCATCACGTTCTCCTTGCGCTGTGGTGTGCCGGGCGCCGCCGTGACATCGCATATGCAATTGCACGGCGGCATCAGCAAAGGTAGCGGCCTCGCGGGCGCCGCGAAGTCCCCCGGGTGAAGGGCTTGCTGGACTTCTGTACTGGACCCTTGCGAGGTTTGCCCGACGCGCCCCGGTGCCGGGGCGGGCGGCCGGGCGACCAGCACGAGGACGGGCTCGTCCGCGGTCGCCACGACGGCGTCCAGGGCGGCGACTACGACAGGAGCGGCCTGCCCGGGACTTCGCTCGTGAGCGACCACTTCTCCGTGCGCGACGGTGAAACGGATCACCCGTCGTGATCTTCCACCAGCCGTCCGGGTAGGGCGGGGCCGCGGTGTGAGCGGCCGGGGCGGCGCGCGCGAGAGGGGCGGCGACCGTCCCGGCCGGGCCGGCCGTGCGCCAGGACCGACGGCGTACGGCCGGGCGGCCCCGCCGGACGGTCGTGGTCACGGCCCGGCGCGGGCACGCCCGGCCGCCGGCGGGCCCAAAGGCGCACGCCCGTACCCCGCTCCGCGCGCCCCTCCCCGCTACCCTCGACCGCGTGGACCTAGATCGCAGTCCGGGCCACCCGGCAGGAGGCAGCGGAATGACCGTCCCCCAGGGACGCAGGAGCAGCACCTTCACCAGGCTGTTGCGGTACGGATTCGTCGACCCGCAGAGCGCGGAGCGGCTGCTCGGCGCCCCGGAGCTGGCCGCCGTCCGCTCCAGCCCCGTGCTGCTCGACGGGCTCGCCGCGACCGCCGACCCCGACCTCGCGCTGCTGGGCCTCGTCCGGCTCGCCGAGGCCCAGCCGGGCGAGGAGCAGCGGCGCACCCTGCTCACCACGCTGGTCTCCGCGAAACCCCTGCGCGACCGGCTGCTCGGTGTCCTCGGCGCCTCCGAGGCCCTCGCCGACCATCTCGCCCGCCACCCCGGGGACTGGAAGGCCCTCGTCACCTACGAGTCCAGCGACCTGCACCGCTCGGTCGCCGAGTTCGAACGCGGACTCGCCGGCGCTGAGGACCCGGTCGCGCTGCGCGTCGCCTACCGGCGCTGCCTGCTGTCGATCGCCGCGCGCGACGTGTGCGGCACGATAGACCTCTCCGAGACCGCCGCCGAACTCGCCGACCTCGCCACCGCGACCCTGCGCGCCGCGCTGCGCATCGCCGAGGCCGCCGCCCCCGAGGACGCCGCCGCCTGCCGGCTCGCCGTCATCGCGATGGGCAAGTGCGGCGGCCACGAACTCAACTACGTCTCCGACGTCGACGTCGTCTACGTCGGAGAACCCGCCCACGAGGACGTGGACGAGGGCGAGGCCGTGCGGGCCGCGACCCGGCTCGCCGCGCACCTCATGCGGATCTGCTCCGAGACCACCGTCGAGGGCACCATCTGGCCCGTCGACGCCAACCTCCGGCCCGAGGGCCGCAACGGCCCCCTCGTGCGCACCCTCTCCAGCCACCTCGCCTACTACCAGCGCTGGGCCAAGACCTGGGAGTTCCAGGCCCTGCTGAAGGCCCGGCCGGTCGCCGGGGACGAGGAACTGGGCCGCGCCTACGTCGAGGCCCTCGCCCCCCTCGTGTGGCAGGCCGCCGACCGCGAGAACTTCGTGACCGACACCCAGCAGATGCGCCGCCGGGTCGTCGCCGGCATCCCCGCCACAGAGGTCGAGCGGGAACTCAAGCTCGGCCCCGGCGGACTGCGCGACGTCGAGTTCGCCGTCCAGCTCCTCCAGCTCGTCCACGGCCGGGGCGACACCTCGCTGCGCAGCCCCACCACCCTCGTCGCGCTCGCCGCGCTCGCCGACGGCGGCTACGTCGGCCGCGCCGACGCCTTCCAGCTCGACGAGGCGTACCGCTTCCTGCGCTCCATGGAGCACCGCATCCAGCTCCACCGGCTGCGCCGCACCCACCTCGTCCCCGAGGACGAGGCCGACCTGCGGCGCCTCGGGCGCTCCCTGGGGCTGCGCACCGAGCCCATCAGCGAGCTGAACCGCGAGTGGAAGCGGCACGCCGGCGCCGTACGCAAGATCCACGAGAAGCTGTTCTACCGGCCGCTGCTCGACGCCGTCGCCCACCTCGACACCACCGAGGCCGGACTCAGCCCCACCGCCGCCCGCGACCGGCTCGTGGCGCTCGGCTACGAGGACCCCGCCGCCGCGCTGCGCCACCTGGAGGCCCTCACCGCCGGGGTGTCGCGCCGCGCCGCGATCCAGCGCACCCTGCTGCCCGTCCTGCTGGGCTGGTTCGCCGACTCCGCCGAACCCGACGCGGGACTGCTCAACTTCCGCAAGGTCTCCGACGCGCTCGGCAAGAGCCCCTGGTACCTGCGGCTGCTGCGCGACGAGGGCGCCGCCGCCGAGAACCTGGCCCGCGTCCTGTCGGCCGGCCGGCTCGCCCCCGACCTGCTGCTGCGCGCCCCCGAGGCGGTCGCCCTGCTCGGCACGCCCGACGGCCTCGAACCGCCGCCCCGGGCCCGGCTCGACCAGGAGATCCTCGCGGCGGTGGGCCGCGCCGAGACGGCGGAGGGCGCGGTGGTCGCCGCCCGCGGAGTGCGCCGCCGCGAACTGTTCCGCACCACCGCCGGTGATCTCGTCGCCTCCTACGGCACCGAGGAGAGCCCCGCCGAGGAGGACCACGGCGGCCTCGTCGACCGGGTCGGCTCCGCCGTGTCCGACCTCACCGCCGCGACCCTCGCGGGCACCCTGCGCGCCGTCGTCCGCTCCGGCTGGGGCGACACCCTGCCCACCCGCTTCGCCGTCATCGGCATGGGCCGCTTCGGCGGCCACGAACTGTCCTACGGCTCCGACGCCGACGTCCTGTTCGTCCACGAACCCCGCGAGGGCGTGGACGAACAGGAGGCGGCCCGCGCCGCGAACTCCGTGGTCGCCGAGATGCGCCGCCTGCTCCAGCTGCCGAGCGCCGATCCGCCCCTGCTCGTCGACGCCGACCTGCGGCCCGAGGGCCGCAGCGGGCCCCTCGTGCGCAGCCTCAGCTCCTACGCCGCCTACTACCGCCGCTGGTCCCTCACCTGGGAGGCACAGGCCCTGCTGCGCGCCGAACCGGTCGCGGGCGACCACGACCTCGGCCGCCGCTTCATCGAGCTGATCGACCCGCTGCGCTACCCCGCCGAGGGCGTGAGCGAGGAGGCCGTACGCGAGATCCGGCGGCTCAAGGCCCGGATGGAGTCCGAACGGGTCCCGCGCGGACAGGACCGCACCCTGCACACCAAACTCGGCCGGGGCGGGCTCTCCGACGTCGAGTGGACCGTGCAACTGCTGCAACTACGGCACGCCTGGGCCGAGCCGGGGCTGCGCACGACCCGTACCCGCGAGGCCCTCGCCGCGGCCTGCGCCGCCCGCCTCGTCGACGCCGAGTCCGCCGCGATCCTGGACGAGGCGTGGGTCCTGGCCGCCCGCGTGCGCAACGCCGTGATGCTCGTACGCGGCCGGGCCGGGGACACCTTCCCGACCGACCCCCGCGAACTGGGCGCCGTCGCCCGCTACCTCGGCTACGAGGCGGGGCACGCCGGGGACATGCTGGAGGACTACCGCCGCACCACCCGCCGCGCGCGGGCCGTCGTCGAGGAACTCTTCTACGGCGCCGTGCTCTGAGGACGCCCCGCCCGCCCCGGGCTCAGGGCGCCGGACGGTGCGCCGGACCGCCCGGCCCCCGCCCGGCGGGTCCGGCCGGGCCCCGGCGCGGGGACCCGGCCCCCGCGGCGCGCAGCCGGGAGCCCCGGCCGGTGGCCGTGACCCGCCGCGGCAGCCGGTAGGGGAGCTTCCCGTACCACAGGGTGGCCACGGCGTAACCGAAGGCCAGGCAGAGGACGCCGCCCACCGCGTCGAGCCAGAAGTGGTTCGCCGTCGAGACGATGACCACGAGGGTGGCCGCCGGGTACAACAGGCCCAGCGCCCGAGCCCACGGCGCCTTCGCCAGCGCGAAGATCGTCAGCCCCGCCCACAGCGACCAGCCGATGTGCATCGAGGGCATCGCCGCGTACTGGTTCGACATGTGCTTCATGTCCCCCGAGGCCATCGACCCCCAGGTGACGTGGGTGACCACGGTGTCGATGAACTGCGAGCCGTTCATCAGCCGGGGAGGGGCGAGCGGGTACACGTAGTAGCCGAGCAGGGCCAGGACCGTCGTGCCGAACAGCACCAGCCTGGTGGCCGAGTAGCGCCCCGGATGCCAGTGGAACAGCCAGGCGAGGACACCGAGTGTGACCACGAAGTGCAGGGTCGCGTAGTAGTAGTTCATCCCGACGATCAGCCAGGTGACCTTGTCGACCGCGTGGTTGACCGAATCCTCCACCG
Organism: Streptomyces sp. NPDC007088; assembly: GCF_042869355.1. Taxonomy (NCBI): domain Bacteria; kingdom Bacillati; phylum Actinomycetota; class Actinomycetes; order Kitasatosporales; family Streptomycetaceae; genus Streptomyces; species Streptomyces sp. NPDC007088. The sequence continues at coordinate 430,685 of NZ_JBIAFO010000001.1, read as the reverse complement.
CGATGCCCAGATCGTGCTCGACCCGCCAGATCCAGTCCGCGTTGCGCAGGGCCTCGGCCCGCTGCTCGGGGACCGCGTTGCGCACCAGCGAGTACGCCCAGTAACTCAGGCCGATCAGCAGGACTTCGAACCAAAGCCGGGGCCGCCTCGGGGTCCGCGCCCGCCGCAGGGCCCGGCGTGCCGCGTCCCCCCGGGTGCCGCCGTCCGACGTGGGTGAGGAGGGGGCCGGTTCCCGGCCTTCCGAAGACGTCACAGTGTTCTCACCCATAGGCAGCGATTTTGCCAGAAACCCGCTTCAAACCCGATCATCCTCCCGACCGGACGGGCCCGTACGTTCTCCCGCGGGAGCAGTCCTCCCCCCCGGCCCCGCCTACGGGCGCCGGGCCCTCAAACGCCCCGCGCGGGCGCGGGAGCGGGCCCGCCGGCACCGGGGCGCGGCGCGGGCGGGGCCGTGGAACCACGCATCACCAGCTCGGGGAGGAACACGAATTCGCCGGGTGGCGCGGGGGTCCCGCCGATCTCCTCCAGCAGCGCGTTGACCGCCGCCTGGCCCATCGCGCGCACCGGCTTGCGGACCGTGGTCAGCGGCGGATCGGTGAACGCTATGAGCGGGGAGTCGTCGAAGCCGACGACCGAGACCTCACCGGGCACGTCCAGCCCCGCCTGCCGCGCCGCCCGCACCGCGCCCAGCGCCATCATGTCGCTCGCGCACACCACCGCCGTGCAGCCCCCGTCGAGCAGCGCGGCCGCCGCGGCCTGCCCGCCCTCCAGCGTGTACAGCGAATGCCGCACCAGTTCCCGTTCGGCCACCGCCGGATCGAGGCCGAGCAGCTCCCGCAGCACCGTCAGGAAGCCCTCCTTCTTCCGCCGCACCGGCACGAACCGCTCCGGGCCGAGCGCCAGACCGATCCGGGTGTGACCGAGGGACACGAGGTGCGTCACCGCGAGCCGTGCCGCCGCCCGGTCGTCCGGGGACACCGAGGTCGCGCGGACCTTGGGGGCGTGACCGTCGACCAGGACGAAAGGCACGTTCCGCGCCTTCAGCCGGTCGTAGCGGCCGGTGTCCGCGCTCGTGTCGGCGTGCAGCCCCGAGACGTAGATGATCCCCGCGACCTGCCGGTCCACGAGCATCTCGGTCAGCTCGTCCTCGGTCGAGCCGCCCGGGGTCTGCGTCGCCAGTACCGGTGTGTAGCCCTGCCGGGTCAGCGCCTGCACCACGACCTGCGCGAGCGCCGGGAAGACCGGGTTCTCCAGCTCCGGGGTGATCAGCCCGACCAGCCCCTCGCTGCGCCGCCGCAGCCGCACCGGACGCTCGTAGCCGAGCACGTCGAGCGCGGCCAGCACGGACTCCCGGGTGGCCGCCGCGACCCCCGCCTTGCCGTTCAGGACCCGGCTCACCGTGGCTTCGCTGACCCCCGCTTGCGCTGCGATATCGGCCAGTCGTGCGGTCACAGGGGGACTGTACCGTCTGCCGCCCGCCGCGCTCCCGCCAACGCCCGCCCGCGGGCGGGCAGTCGCCCGAGGCGGGGGCTACACCGCCCACCACCCGCAGGTCTCACCCGGCAGCACCGTGTCCCCGGCCGAGGAACCGAGCGGGCCGGAGGCGAGCAGGGCCCGCCCCGGAAGCCGCAACACCACCTCGGTGTCCCGGGTGTTGAGCGCGCACACGAAGCCCGGACGGGAGAAGAGCAGGACACCCTCCGGAGCCTCCTCCCAGCGCAGCGAGCCGCCCCCCAGCCCCGGCAGCTCCCGGCGCAGGGACAGCGCCGCCCGGTACAGCTCCAGCGTCGAGTCCGGGTCCCCGGTCTGCGCCTCGACGCTCAGCCGCGCCCAGTCGGCGGGCTGCGGCAGCCAGGAGGCGCCGGGACCGAAGCCGTACGGCGCCTCGCGACCCGACCAGGGCAGCGGCACCCGGCAGCCGTCCCTGGTCCCGTCCTGGCCGCTCTTGACCGGCGCCCCGGGCCCCGCCGCCCCGGCCGCCGCCCGGCCCCGGAAGAACGCCGGGTCCTGCCGCACCTCGTCCGGCAGGTCCTCGACCTCGGGCAGGCCCAGCTCCTCGCCCTGGTACACGTACACGGAGCCCGGCAGCGCCAGCATCAGCAGCGCCGCCGCCCGCGCCCGCCGCAGCCCCCGCGCGGGGTCCCCCTCGGCGTAGCGCGTCGTATGCCGGACGACGTCGTGGTTGGACAGCACCCAGGTCGTCGGCGCCCCGACCCCGGTGGTCGCCGTGAGCGAGAGGTCGATCACCTCGCGCAGCCCGGCCGCGTCCCACCCGGTGGTCAGGAACTGGAAGTTGAACGCCTGGTGCGCCTCGTCGCGGCGCACGTAACGGGCCAGCCGCTCGGGGGTGGGGGCCCACGCCTCGGCCACCGAGATCCGCTCGCCCGGATAGCTCTCCAGCAGCCGCCGCCAGGAGCGGTGGATCTCGTGGACCCCGTCCTGGTCGAAGAACGGCAGCACCTGCCGGCCGATCATCCGGGCCTGTTCGCCCGCGCCGACGTCCGGCAGCCCCGGCGCCTTCACCATGCCGTGCGCGACGTCCACCCGGAACCCGTCGACCCCCAGGTCCAGCCAGAACCGCAGCACCGAGGCGAACTCCTCGTGCACCACCGGGTTCTCCCAGTTCAGATCCGGCTGCTCGGGCGCGAACAGGTGCAGGTACCAGGCCCCGTCCGCCGTCCTCGTCCAGGCCGGGCCGCCGAACACCGACTCCCAGTCGTTGGGCGGCAGTTCACCGGACGCGCCACGGCCGGGGCGGAACACGTACAGCTCCCGCTCCGGCGCCCCGGGCCCCGCCAGCGCCGCCCGGAACCAGGCGTGCTGGTCCGAGGTGTGGTTGGGCACGACGTCCACGATCACCCGCAGGCCCAGCCGGTGCGCCTCGGCCACCAGATCCGCGGCGTCCGAGAGGTCACCGAAGACCGGGTCCACCGCGCGGTAGTCCGCGACGTCGTACCCGCCGTCGGCCTGCGGGGAGGCGTAGAACGGGGTGAGCCACACCGCGTCCACGCCCAGGTCCGCGAGATACGGCAGCCGCTCACGCGCCCCGCGCAGATCACCGATCCCGTCCCCGTCGCTGTCCGCGAAGGACCGTACGTACACCTGATAGATGACGGCGTCCCGCCACCAGGGGCGGGGGACGGCGGCGCGCGGGGCGGGGGCGGCGGCGCGGACCTGGGACGGGGCGGACTCCTGGCGCATCTACGGCCTTCCTGTCGAACGGCCCGCGCGGGGCGGGCGGAGGCGGGCTGCGCACCCGGCGGGCGGAGCGGGCAGGGGCTGAGGGAGCGGGCCGCCGGGTGCCTGATCACCGTGATACCCGATCACCGCGGGCGGCACGCGGTGGCGTTCGGGATGCGCCGCGATGTGTCCGTATCCCCGGCCGTCCGCGTACGTCCCGGAGCCGTATGTGATCTTCCCTGGCCGGTTTGCTGGCGCCCTCCCGTCGGCGGTGCCCGCCCGGCGTCGCGGGCGTGCGCCCGGTCAGAGCCCGCCAACCGAGCCTGATCGGCGCCTTCTTGGGCATCCGTTCCGTCAGGGAACGAGAGGGGAGACGCCGTCATGGCACAGGAGACGACCAGAAGGACGGGCCTGCCCTGGTGGGGCAAGGCGCTCGCGGCCGTCCTCGCGCTGATCGTGGTGGTGGTGCTGCTCATCAGGTTCGCCGTGATCCCCGGGCTCGGCGAGGTGTTCGGCGAGGACACCCACGACCGCACGGGGCCCACCCTCCTCAAGTCCATCAAGGACATGAGCCGTTACCAGGCCGCCGACGGCAACTTCCAGGTCGTCGTGGACCTGGAGAAGGACACCAAGTACCTGCCCGACGCGCTGCGCGGCAGCCGCACGCTCTACGTCGGGGCCGGCACCGTCTCCGCCTCCGTCGACCTCGGCGGACTCGGCGACCGGGACGTCAAGGTCAACGAGGAGCGGACGGCCGCCACGATCCGGCTGCCGCACGCGACCCTCGGCAAGCCCGCCCTCGACCCGGACCGCTCCTACGCCGTGTCCAAACAGCGCGGACTGCTCAACCGCATCGGGGACTTCTTCTCCGACAACCCCAACGACGAGCGCGCCGTGCAGAAGCTCGCCGCCCGGCACATCGGGGACGCCGCCAAGGACAGCGGACTGACCGCCCGCGCCGAGAAGAACACCACCAGCATGCTGGAGGGCCTGCTGCACTCCCTCGGCTTCGACAAGGTCACCGTCACGTACGGGGAGGCCGGCGGGAAGGGCGCGGGGAAGGGCGCCGGAAAGGAATCGGGCAAGGGCAAGGGCGCGGATCAGTAGGCCGGACGCCGGGCCCCGGACGCCGAACCCCGGACTCACTCCGGGCGGCCCGGCGCCAGCCCCACGAGCCGGCCGACCAGATCACCGAAGGGCCCGTCGGCCGGCTCCCGGGCGAGCAGCTCCCGCAGCAGCAGGGCGAGTTCCTCGTCGTAGGCCGCGCTCACCGCGAACAGCGCCGCGAAGTCGTGCACGAGCTGGACCTCCAGCTCCGCGCGCGCCATCCGGCGCCCGTCCAGCCACAACAACGCCTTCGACTCGGCGAGCGCCACCCAGGACCGCACCACCATGTCGAGACGCGGCGAGGGCCTCGTCACCCCGAGATGCGCGAGTATCTGCTCGCGCGCCGCCTCCCGCACCGAGTCGATGAGCGCGTTCGCCGTCGAGGCCGCCTCCTGCGAGGGCACCGCGGGACCGCCCCGCATGAGCGCCGAGAAACCCGGGCCGTGCTCGTCCACGAAGTCGAAGTAGCGGCCCATGACCCGCAGCAGCCGCTCCCCGAGCGGGCCCTGCCTCGGCTCCTCGAAACGGTGCGCGAGGTCCTCGGCGGCCCGGCGCAGGGCCGCCTCGTACAGGCTCAGTTTGCCCGGGAAGTAGTGGTAGACGAGCGGCCGCGATATCCCGGCGGCCGAGGCGATCTCGTCGATCGACACCTCGGCGGGCGGGCGTCGGCTGAACAACTCCAGCGCCACGGAGATGAGCTGCTCCCGACGCTCCTGGACACCCATCCTGCGGCGCACACCGGTCGTCATGCGAACAGAGTACCGAGAGCGGGTGGCGGGGCCCCACGGCCGGGCCCGCCACCCGGCCCGGACCGTGACCCGGCCGACGGCTCAGCCCAGAGCGCTGATCTTCCCGCCCCCGCCCAGCTCGCCGGTCAGCCGCGCCTGATCGCCCTGGTGCGCGGGCAGCGCGAGCAGCCGGGTCGGTGAACTGCCCTCCAGGTCACCGCTCGTGGCGATCGACTCGACCCCCGCGCTGCCCGCGGCCAGCAGGAACCACGACCCCGCCGGGGACTTCCACAGCGCGCCCGCGAGCACCTCGGGCGCCCGCGTACCGCAGGCCGCCGCGTCCTCGGCCTGCGCGACGACCGCCGCGCTCGCCCCGCCCGGCGCCAGGAACCCGGCGAGGGAGTGGCTGCCGGGGCCGCGCCAGGTGTCCAGGCGGGTGCACGTCCACCGCGCCGTACCGGCCGCCTCGGGCAGGATCTGCCGCGCGTACTCCCACGAGTTGACCGACCGCACCCCTTGCGCGCGGGCGGCGCCGAGCGCGCAGGCGGAGGGCGCCCAGGCGGCGCGGGCGGAGTCCGAGGCCACCTCCTTCGGCGCGGCCGGGACGCCGGCCGTCAGATGTGCGGGGGTCAGCTCGCCCAGGTCCGTGTAGAGCCGCCTCGTACCGTCCCGGTCCGTCGTCTCCAGCGCGTTCCACGACGCGCACTCGCCCTGCGAGGCGGGCGCGTGGAACGGGCCGGTCGTCCCGTCCTGCGCCAGCTCCAGCTTCCGCGGCGCCCGGCCGGGCACCCGCAGGTCCCGGTTCGCGACCCCGCGCACCCAAGGGGCCACGAGATAGCGCACGTTGCCGTCCGTACGCTCCACGACCAGCGCGGCCGAGGTCCCCGCGTCCGCCCCGTCGACCCGGACGAGGTCCAGCGCGGCCGCTCCCTCGTTCTGCCCGGCGGGCTCCGCGTACCGCGCGATGCGCAGGCCGTCGTACATCAGGACGACGCGCGCGCGGGGGGTGCGCCCGGCGAACAGCAGCTTGGGCGGGCCCGCCGGGCCGCCCGTCTGCGTCCCCGGCGTCGCCGACACCCGCACCGAGCCGCCCGGCGCCGCCCAGGTGGCCAGCGCCCGGCCCAGCAGCGCCCGGTCGCCCAGCAGGCCGCCGCGCGCCGGCCACACCGAGAAGTCCTGCCGGGCGGAGGAGCGCCAGGCCGTGACCGGCGCCGTCGTCAGCCGCCCGGGGTCGAGCGCCGCCCGCTGTGCCGCGCTGTACGCGGGCGCCTCGCTCCCGCCGACGGTCCAGGACACCAGCAGCGCCCCGCACACCGCGAGCGCCGCCGCCCCCAGGAGCGCCGCCCGCACGTGCTGGCGGCGGCGCAGCAGGTCGGTGGGGCGCGCCTGGAGCGAGCAGGGGTCGAACTCCGGGGAGGCCAGCAGGGCCGCGGCGTGCACGCCCCCCGGGACCCGCACCCCGGCCGCCTCGGTGAGCGCCGCCCGGGGATCGGACACCCCGGCACTGGCGAGGAGCTCCGCCGTCTGCGACTCGTCCAGCCGGTCGAGACCGCGCAGGACGAAGGCGGCGCGGGCGGCCGCGGAGAGGGCCGACAACTCCTCGTGCAGGGCGAGTTCGTCGGGGCCCCCGGCCCTCGGGGCGAGCCGCAGGCCCCAGACGCGGGGCAGCGGCGCGGGGAACTGCGCGCGCCGGGGCCGGGTGCGCGGGCTCAGCGGCTCGTTCGCCTCCAGCGCCGCGCGCAGCACCCGCAGCCGCACGTACGCGTAGCCCGCGCTGTCGCCCGGACCGCTCCGCGCGTCGCGCTGGCCCGGGAGCAGCCCCTCCGCGGTGACCTGCCGGGAGCGGGGCAGGGCGCGCTGCGCCAGGGCGTGCGCGGTGAGCACCCGCCGGCCGCGCCCCGACGACGGGGGGAGGATCAGGTAGGCGAGCCGCACCAGCCGGGGGTAGTGCTCGACGAGGGCCGCCTCGGCCTGCTCGACGTCCACCGTGGCGCTGTGCGCGGCACGGTCCGTGGGGCGGGGGCCGCTCGGGCGGCGGTGGGCGCTGGGGGCGACATCCTGTGGCTGCACGTTCAGCAGAACGACGGATTCCGCCGGAAGTCACCTCGCGGGCCCCGAAGGACGCCTCAGGAACGGCCGTCGAGGAAGGCGATCACCGCGAGGACCCTGCGGTTGTCGTCGTCGGAGACCTCCAGGCCGAGTTTCGCGAAGATATTGGACGTGTGTTTGGCGATCGCCCGTTCCGTCACCACGAGTTGCGCCGCGATCGCCGTGTTGGAACGTCCCTGCGCCATCAGTTCGAGCACCTCCCGCTCCCTCGGCGTGAGCCGGGCGAGCGGGCGCTGAGCCGTCTGCCGCGCCAGCAGCTGCGAGATGACCTGCGGGTCCATCGCCGTGCCGCCGGCCGCCACCCGCCGTACCGCGTCGACGAACTGCTCCGCGTCGAACACCCGGTCCTTCAGCAGATAGCCGATCCCGCCCGCGCCGTCGGCCAGCAACTCCCGCGCGTACAACTGCTCCACGTGCTGCGACAGGACCAGCACCGGCAGTCCGGGCCGCGCGCGCCGGGCGGCCAGCGCGCATTGCAGGCCCTCGTCGGTGTGGGACGGCGGGAGCCGGACGTCGACGACCGCGACGTCCGGCTCCAGCTCCGCGAGCGCCCTGGTCAGTTCGGGCCCGGTCTCGACGGCCGCGGCGATCTCGAAGCCGAACGCCTCCAGCATGCGGACGAGACCGTCGCGCAGCAGGAAGAGGTCTTCGGCTAGGACAACGCGCACGGGATCTCCACAGTGACCATGGTGGGGCCGCCCTCGGGCGAGCTGACGGCCAGCAACCCGTCGAAGATACCGAGTCGGCGCTCGACCCCGCTCAGCCCACCGCCCGCGTCGGCGCGGGCCCCGCCCCGCCCGTCGTCCCCGACGGTGATCCGCAGCCGTCCGTCCGTGTGACTGAGGTCGGCCCACACGCGGCCGGCGTCCGCGTGCTTCACCGCATTGGTCAGCAGCTCGCTCGTCGCGAAGTAGGCGGCGGCCTCCACGGGCGCCTCGGCCCGGCCGGGCAGGTCCACGACGACGTCCGTCTCCACGGGCAGCCGCAGGGCCAGGGCCCGCACCGCGTCGCCGAGGCCGCGTTCGGCGAGGACCGGCGGGTGGATGCCGCGCACCAGATCGCGCAGTTCGTTCAGCGCCTCGGCGGAGGAGGCGCGGGCCCGCGCGAGGAGCTTCCTGGCCTGCTGCGGGTCCTTCTCGATCAGCGCCTCGACCGTGCCGAGATCCATGCCCATCGCGACCAGCCGGGCCTGCGCGCCGTCGTGCAGATCCCGTTCGATGCGGCGCAGTTCGGCCGCCGAGGCGTCCACCGCGTCGTGCCGGGAGGCGGTGAGCCGTTCGACGCGGCGCGCCAGGGCCTGCTCCTGGTCCGGGGCGAGCACCGCCCGGGTCAGCGCGAAGTGCAGCCGCAGGGTCGCCGGGGCCGCGTGCAGCGCGATCTTCGCCGTCACCAGGCCGAGGAGCCCCGCCGCGAGGCCCGTCGCCTGGCTGTCCACCGGCACGAAGGCGTACCAGTACGTGCCGTCGCTGTACACGTGCCACAGGCCCGCCGCCAGGAGCACCCCCTCGACCGAGAAGGACAGCAGCGCCGGGCCCAGCAGGGCCGTGCAGAAGCCGGCCGTCATGTCGGACAGGAGCCAGCCGAGGTCGCGCCACGTCGCCGCGTCCCGCAACAGCCACCCGCACAACGTGATCCGCCCGGTGATCCCCGGACGGGCGCCGGGCAGCGGCCGGTACGCGGACGGGATACGCAGGCCCACCCAGTCGGCGGCCAGGACCCGGCGGCGCAGCGCGTAGGCCCGGACCGCCGCGACGAGGGGCGGCGTCGTGAACAGGCCCACGCCGGCCGGCACGAGGGCGATCGAGACGACCGACAGGCAGAACAGCGTCGCCGAGACGGGCAGGGACAGGACCGCCAGGCCGAAGCCGCGCGCCGCGTCGACCAGCGCCGCACGCACCCCGCGCCGCCTTCCGCGCCGGCTCTCGCGCCCCTCGCGCCTCCCACGTCCCTCGCGCCTCCCACGTCCCTCGCGCCCCTCGCCCCTCCCACGTCCCTCGCGCCCCTCGCGCCGCTCCCGCCCTTCCACCGCCCCCGGGCCGCCGGGCGCGGTGGCCGCGTCCAGCCGCTCCGCCAGCTCCTCGGTGGACCGCAGCGCCCGCCAGGCCCCCGCCGGGGTGCCCCCGCCCGTGAACGTCCGCGTCGCCCCTGCGGCCATCGCGTCCTCCTCCCTCGCCCGGCACCGCCCCACCGGGGCGTGCCGTTCCCCGTGCGGCCCGGCCGGGCCGCACGGGGAACAGTCTGGCGGGGCGCCCGGCGGCACGACAGCGGTCTGTCCCCCCGGCGGGGGGTGGTGCCGGCACCACCCCCTCAGCCCTGGGCGAGTACCCGTGCCTCGGCCTGCGGGGACAGGCCCACGGCGGCGCGGGCCGGGCGCGCGGTGGGGCCGTCCCCGCCCGAGCGCAGCCACTCCCAGGTGTCCGCGACCGTCTCGGCCACCGGACGGCAGCGCAGCCCCGTCGCGAGCGTCCTCCTCACGTCCGCGCCGTGGAGGGCGCCGTGGTCCTCGCCCGGCGGCACCCACACCGGCAGCTCGGTCCAGGGCGCGATCCCGGCCGCGAGCACCACCTCCGGGTCCGTCCAGCGCGGTGCGGCGTCCGAGCCCGTCACCCGCACACAGGTGTCGATCAGTTCTCCCATGGTCGTGTGGCCCGGCGGGCTCACCAGATCGTACGGACCGTGCAGGCCCGCCTCCCCGGCGTCGAGCAGCCAGGCCGCGAGGTCCCGCGCGTCGACGTACGCGAGCGGCAGGTCGCGGGGGCCGGGGGCGAGCACCGGACCGCCGCGCGCGATCCGGTTCAGCCACCACGGCAGCCGCCCGATGTTCTCGTGCGGGCCGAGGATCAGCCCGGCGCGGGCGAACAGGGAGCGCTCCGCGCCGAACTCCCGGGCGAGCGCCAGCTCGGCGCCCCGCTTGTCCCTCGCGTAGTCCCCGGCCTCCGCGTCCGGGTCGCCGTCCACCACGGGCGCCTCGATCCCGGTTCCCGCGCGGCGCGGGTAGGCGTACACCGAGCAGGTGGAGACGTACGCGTAGCGGCCGGCCCGGCCGCTCAGCAGCCGCGCGCTGTCGCGCACCGCCCGGGGCGCCGAGGACCACGTGTCGACCACGAGGTCCCAGTCGCCGGGCGCGGAGGCGAGCGCGTCCAGTCCGCCCGGCGCGGTCCGGTCGCCGCGCAGGGCGTTCGTCCCGGGCAGCGCCTCCTGGCGGCCCCGGTTGAACACCGTGACCTCCCAGCCCCGGCCGAGCCCCGCCGCCACCGCCGCCCGCCCGACGAACTCCGTCCCGCCCAGTACCAGCAGTCTCTTGGTCATACGGCGAGACTGCCCGGACCGGACGGGACGGGGGAAGTGCTTTCACCCTCGGCCGAACGCCGTCGGGCCAGGGCCTGCCCGGCCGAACCCGTCGTCGCCCGGAGGACGGCGGACGGGAACGGTCAGGCAGGCCCCGAGGCGCGGCTCAGCCGACGGGCGGGGTGTACTTGTAGCCGACCCGGCGGACCGTCTGGATGGTGTGCCGGTACGCCGAGCCCAGCTTGCGCCGCAACCGGGCGATGTGGACGTCGACGGTGCGCCCGTCCCCGACGTGCCCGTACCCCCACACCGTGGTGACCAACTGGTCCCGGGTGTGCACCCGGTGGGGGTGGGCGACGAGGTGGGCGAGCAGCTCGAACTCCAGGTAGGTCAGGTCCAGGGGCCGGCCGTCGACCTCGGCGGTGCGGCGCCCGGTGTCGACCCGCACCAGCTCCCGCAGACCGTCGGCCTCCGCGTCCGCGCCGCCCACGGCGGGGGCCCCGGCCGTCTCCTGCGGGGCGGGCAGGACCGGTACCGCGCCCGGGAAGGACGGCTGCTGGTCGGCGGGCACGAGCACGAGGTAGCCGACCATCGGCGGACGGCCGGGAAGCGCGGGCAGGGTGTGCGGCGGGGCGGGCAGCCAGGTGGCGCCCGGCGGCAGGAACTCCGAGACGTCGACGGTCTCGTCACGGTCCACGGCGCGCAGCCGGTGGCGCGGCGGAAGCGTGGAGGAGGCGGCGCCGGTGGTGTCGGGCGCGGCGGAGAGGGAAGGACGATGGGCCATGGAAGGTCAGCTCATTTCGCACGAGGATGTCGTCGACGGAGGACGTACGTCACCGCGTGAACCGAAGGCCGGTGCGTTTCCGTTCGGAATCCGGCTTTAGAGGGTCCGCGCGTTCCGCACGCGACAACACACCCGGTCGAAGTCGTGGTGCTGACGGGACGGCCAGAACGGTTCGAGGTCGACGCGCACGACGCGACCCGTCACGGAGTCCTGGAAGCTGGCCATGCCGCTATTGAAGCAGAAACCCGCCCGCACAGAACCCTCCTTCCCGCCATCCGGTCCCGGCTTGACGCGAGTTTGGCCTGAGCGGGTACGCCGGCGGGCCGCCGGTGGCCGGTCCTCCGGCGTACGGGAGGGCGGCCCCGGGGCACGCGGAAGGGGCGCCCACCGGTTCGTCGGTGGGCGCCCCTTCCGCGTGCGTACGGGGGCCGGCGGGTCGCGTGCCGGGCCCCGGGCCGGCTCAGACCTGGCCGGCCTTCTCCAGCGCCGTGCAGCAGGTGTCCGTGATGAGGCGGGTCACCAGATACGGGTCGACGTTGGCGTTCGGGCGGCGGTCCTCGATGTAGCCCTTGCCGTCCCTCTCGACCTGCCACGGGATGCGGACCGAGGCGCCGCGGTCGGAGACGCCGTAGCTGTACTCGTTCCAGGGGGCGGTCTCGTGCAGGCCGGTGAGCCGGTCGTCGATGCCCGCGCCGTAGTTCTTGACGTGGTCCAGCGGCTTCGAGCCCTCGCCCAGCGACTCGCACGCGGTGATGATCGCCGGGTAGCTCTCGCGCATCGCCTTCGTGGAGAAGTTGGTGTGCGCGCCCGCCCCGTTCCAGTCGCCCTTGACCGGCTTGGGGTCGAGGGTCGCGGAGACGCCGAAGTCCTCGGCGGTGCGGTACAGCAGCCAGCGGGCCACCCACAGCTGGTCGGAGACCTCCAGGGGGCTGAGCGGGCCCACCTGGAACTCCCACTGGCCGGGCATGACCTCGGCGTTGATGCCGGAGATGCCGAGACCGGCCTTGAGGCAGTTCTCCAGGTGCGCCTCGACGATGTCGCGGCCGAAGATCTCGTCGGAGCCCACCCCGCAGTAGTAGCCGCCCTGAGCGGCGGGGAAACCGCCCTCCGGGAAGCCGAGCGGGCGCGAACCCTGGAAGAAGGTGTACTCCTGCTCGATGCCGAAGACCGGCTCCTGGCCGGCGAAGCGGGCCGCCACCTCGCGCAGTTCGGCGCGGGTGTTGGAGGGGTGCGGGGTCATGTCCGTGTTCAGGACCTCGCACAGCACCAGGATGTCGGCGCCGCCCCGGATCGGGTCGGGACACGTGAACACCGGCTGGAGCACGCGGTCCGAGGCGTGGCCCTCGGCCTGGTTGGTGCTGGACCCGTCGAAGCCCCAGACGCCGGGCTCCTCACCCGCCGCCAGGATCTTGGTCTTGGACCGGAGCTTGGCGGTCGGCTGGGTGCCGTCGATCCAGATGTACTCGGCCTTGAAGCTCACGGGGGCCACTTCCTCGGGTCATGGGGTGCGGGTGCCGGCCCGGCGCGCGCGGGCGCGCCCGGACGCGGGGCGTTCGCCCGAAGAATGCCAAGGCCCGGTGTCCCGCTCGTTGCCCGTCTGTGAACCGCGTGTTACCGGCGGCGCGGCGGGACGCGAGGGGCCCGTGAGGCGGTCGGCCGGGCGTCCGATCCCGCTTCCACCAGCGGCTTTTGTCAGTGCCCCGCAGTAAAATGGAGACATGTCCGAAGGGGGTACGGGGGTCCCGCGGCACGCGGCTCCCGTGTCCTCACGGCCTCTCAGGAGGATGCCCGTGGCCCGTTCCGCGACCCTTGACCCGACCGAGACCGCCCTGTTCGACCTGCCCTACGCCCCCGTCGAGAAGAGGGCGCTGCCCGCCGGGCGCCCCCGCGAGTGGTACATAGCGCACAACCGCAGGCTCAAGGCCATGCGCCTGGCCATCGTCCTGCTCGACGCCGGGGTGTGGCGGGCCGAGCAGGCGCCGAACCGGACCATCCGGCTGGCCGCCGAGCGCGTCGGCGTCCACCCGCCCTCCGACACCACCTGTCACATGGTGCGCGCCCTCATGCGCTACAGCCGCTGAGCGGTCGCCGCCCTCAGGCCGGGGCCGCGCTCCTGAGCAGCCCCGGCAGGACGTAGCTCCCGTCGAGCACCTCGGGAGCCGGAAGGTACAGCCGCAGCATCGGGCGGAAACCCCCCGCGGGCGCCGGCAGCCAGTTGGCCGCCCGCGCGGGGTCCCGGGGCCGCCGGTGCTGCACGTACAGCGTCAGCCCGCCGTCCGGGTCGTACACGAGGCCGGGGGTGCGCGAGCCGATCGCGTACCGCCCCGCCGGGTTCGCCACGAGACGCCGCTCGGGCAGTCCGTACATCGTCAGCGACCAGAACGCCCGCACCGGCGGCTCCTGCGGGAAGCGCAGCGTGTAGGCGTGGGACCCGTCCAGCGGACGGCCCTCGACGTCCTCGAAGGTCTGCGCGTACACCCTCTCGTAGCCGTGCCCGCCCCACAGGCCGACGCTCGCCGCCACCGCCCGGGTCAGGTACGAGGCGGTCCGGTCGGGCAGCCGCCACCGCGGCGAGTCGATCGTGCCGATCCCGAAGTGGTCCAGGTTGTAGTCGAAGAGGTGCGGTTCGAGCCGCCAGCCGCCCCCGCCCCGGGGCGGGGGCCGCCGGGCCGCCGCGTCGATCTCCGCCCGCCCCGCCGCCATCCCCTCCTCCAGCGCCGCGACGAAGGCCCGCGAGGCCCCCGCGTACGGGGTGGGGCCCTCCTCCAGCAGCCCGAGCGGCTGGAACCGCTCCTGGTAGCGCTGGTCCGCCGGGGAGGGCGGGAAGTCGGCCGCCCACACCCGCAGCCGTTCGAAGAAGACCAGCTCGGGCGGGGCCTGCGGATCGGGCGTCGGCAGCCCGCCCCGGCCCAGGCCGGGCGCGGTGAGCGAGTGCAGGGTGAAGCCCGCCTGGAGCGCGCGCACGGCGGGCACCTCGTCCTGACCGGCGCACGCGATCCGGCCCACGAGCGACATCACGGTGGTGGGCGCCTCGATCACGCCGCGCACACTGCCCGGCGCCTGCCCGCTCCAGCCCGGCGGCACGAGAAGCCAGCTGCCCGCCTCCGTGCCGGTCGCCCGCTGCCCGAGGTAGGCCACGTTGTCGGTCCACGCGTCCACGAACTGGAGCACGTAGTACCGGCCCCCCGTGTCCGGGACCTGAAGCACCAGCGGGCCCTCGGACAGGTCGAGCTGGGCGATCGAGTACAGCGTGTCGGTGCCCGCCGAGACGGCGGCGGTCTCCGGGGTCGCGAGCCGCTGCGCGTGCGCGAACCGGTTGAACGGGGTGCCCGGCAGGTTCCCGAACCCGTGCTGGGTGAAGGCGGCCACCGTCTCCAGGTCGTGCACCAGCGGGAAGCCGTACACGTACGCCTCCGCGGCGAGCGCGGCCAGGTCCCGCGCACGCGCCCCGCTCTGCGGTGCGGAACTGCGGCTCATCCGGGCTCCAGTCGCTCCAGTCGCTGCGGGACGGCCGTACCGCCCCGGTCCCGCCCGTCGCCGGGAACCGGCCCCCGCCCGCGTACCGGCCGCCGTGCACGCGCCCCGGTCCGGCTCTCCGGCCCGCGCCGGGACACAGGTCTCCCGCCACCAAGGTCACACGGTGGGCGTCCCGCCGCATCCCGGCCCCGGGTCCGGGATGCGGCGGGACGCCTCCGTACGCGGATACGGATGTTCCCCGGGCCGGGTGGTGTCCGACCGGCAACGGACCCGCCAGAAATCGGACAAGCGCTCCGTGACCGGCACAAGGGTGAACCGGCGCTGCGCCGGGCCCGCTCGCTCGTTGGCCGGAACAACCCCGTACGGCGACCGTGGGGCGGCCGCCCCGGCCGGAGCGGCGCCGCCGCCGTCGGCCGCCCGCCCCGTCCCACCGGCCCCGGGGGCACCACGCTTCCGTGCGAAACGTTCCGCCCACGCGAGAGGACCATCCGATGCGCCACCACCCCCGCCAGCCCGCCACAGCGCCGAAGCCGCACGGAACGCCCAAGCCGCACGGGGCGGCACCGCCCGCACCCCCGGCCCCCGGCGCCTCGCGAGGCGCCGCGCCGCACGGCGTCCCGGAAGCGGGGCGGACGCGATGAGCCGCTTCTCCCTCGTCCTGTGCGCCGGCCACCTCGCGGGAGTGGCCTGGCTCGGTCACTGCGCGACGGTCGGCGCGCGGCACGGCGCCTGGTGGACCGTGGCCGCCTTCGTCGGCGTCTCCGCGCTCGTGCTCACCGCGATCCTGCGCGAGACGGAGTGCGCGGACGAGCACGTCCCGCGCCCCGTCCCGCCCCGGCCGCCGGTCCGGGAGGCCGCCCTCTCCGACCGGCTCGCCATGGACTGGCAGGACTTCGAGGCGCTGTGCTGCCTGCGCGCCTGGGAGTCCCGGGGAACGGCCCACGACACCGCCCACTGCGCCCGCACGGACAGCGACTCCCTGGCCTGAGGCCCACGCGGGACGCGGGCCCGCGTCCGTCGGCGGCGGGCCGCCCACGGGCGGTGATGGCCCGGCGGTACGGGCCCGGGGCACCGGCCGGGCGGGCCCGGAGGCCCGTGGACCGGGGGGTCCCCGGCGGCGGCCCGGGAACCTGAGGCAGGATGCCGTCATGCCCGATCCCGCAGAGCCAGAGAACGAGCCGGACGACCACGAGCCGGAGAGACCCCCGCCCGCCGTCGTGGAGGAGTCCCCGGGGCCCGCCGCCCCGGACCCCTCCGGCATGTGGCTGGTCACCGCCGTCGGCGAACTCGACCTGGACACCATCGGGGGCCTGCGCGCCGATCTGGAGGAGGCGGCGGAACGCTACCCCGTGGTCCTCCTCGACCTCAGCCAGGTCCCGTTCGGCGACTCCAGCTTCCTCAACCTCCTGATCCGGGTGCGCCTCACCACCGACCTGCGCCTCGTCGCGCCCACCGAGCCACTGCGCCAGCTCTTCGCGCTGACCGGCACGGACGAGGTGCTCCAGGTGTACGCGACCGTCGACGAGGCCATCGAGGGCTGAGCCGCCCCGCGCGCGGCAGGCGGGCGCCGAGGGGCGCGGGGGGCGGCGGGTGTGGGATCGTGTGGCCATGTTCCACAGCGAGGGCGGGGCGACCGTCACCGGCACGGCCCTGGGCTCCGCGACCTTCGTGGTCCGGGTCGGCGGCGACATCGACCACGAGTCCGCGCCCCTCCTCCAGGAGGCCCTGGACACCGCGAGGCGCTCCGGGGCCGGGCACACCGTGATCGACCTGTCCGGCGTGGGCTTCGCGGACTCCACCGTCCTGCACGTCCTGCTCGGCGCCGAGCGCGCCCACCGCGGCGCGGGCCGGGAACTGAGCGTCGCGGGGCCGTTCGGCACCACCGTGCGGCGCCTGTTCGAGGTCACGGGGACCACGCACCACTTCCGGCTGCGGCCCTCCCTCGACGCGGCGCTCGACGGGGCCCCGGACACCACGCCGGACGGGCGGGCCCCCCACGGGGACCCGCCCGCGGGCGGCGCCGCGTGACGCGCGAGGGCGCCACGCGGGGAGCGGACGCCCGCCGGGCGGGCGGCGCGCACGGCCTCGCGCCCGCCGCCGCGGCCACCACCGCACCGACCACACAGGCAGGGCAGGACAGAGTCCGGACGGGGACCATGGCGCACACCGAGACCACCGGGGGAGCACCCGAACCGGACGGCCTGTCCGCCCGCGCGCCCGAAGGCGCCGGCCGGCGCGCCACCCCGCCGCCTCCGGCCGCGCTCCCGCGCACCGCCGCCGAGGCCCGCCGCCTCGTGGCCGACCTGCTGACCTCCCGGGACGGGGGACCGCCGGACGGTCCCGCGAGCGTCGACCACCCGTACCGTGCCGGTGCCACCGAAAGCGGGGGCTCGACGCCCGGCTCCGTTCGTGAGGGCGACGGACACCACGACGACGGACACCACGGGGAGCCGGCCGAACGGGCCCGTACCGACGCGCTGCTCACCGTCTCCGAACTCGTCACCAACGCCATCCGGCACGGCGGCGGCCTCACCGGCTTCGCCGCGCGCCTCACCCCGGACGGTCTGCTCCTGCACGTCGAGGACGCCGCGGAGACCCTGCCCGTGGCCCGCGATCCGCTCGCCGGGCCGGGTGTCGCGGTCGGCGGCTACGGATGGCCGCTCGTGTGCCGGATCGCCCGCGAGGTGACGGTGGCCCCGCTGCCCGGGGGCGGCAAACGCATCACCGTCCTGCTGCCCCGCTCCTGACGCCGTCCTCGCCCCCGGCCCCGCCGGGCCGCCGCCACGGCCACCGGTCAGCCCGGCGGCTCGCAGCGCTGGGCCGGGATGAGCCCGCTGGGCCCCTGCTGCGGCATGGGATGCAGCGGAATCCAGGCCCGGATCGTCTTGCCGGTCGCCGTGGGGGTCACCTCGGTCCACGCGATCCGGCACACGAGCGGCCAGCCGTAACCTCCCGGGAGCCCAGCCGCCAGACCGCCGCCGTCCGCGGCGCCCCCGGGCTCCCGGCCGTCCTGGACGACGGGGGCCTGTCCGCTGCGGTCGGAGGCGGTGACCTCGACCATGCCGTCGACGAGCGCGACCCGGAACGCCGTTATCCCGCCGCCGTGCCGCAGCGCGTTCGTCACGAGTTCGGAGGCGACCAGGACCGCGTCGGCCAGGACCAGGACGTCGACCGGGGGAGTGAGCGTGAGCAGCAGGTCGTGGACCCGCTCCCGCGCGTCGGCCGGCCGCAGCGCCGACGCGACCTCTTCGCAGGAGGGGCCGCCGCTCCCCTCCGCCGAACCCGGGCCCCGCTCCCCTGAGGGAGAAGCGCCCGAGGGCTCCTGGGGGTCAACGGGCCCCGTCCGGCTCGCCTCCCCTTCGGTACCCTCAATCCCGTCGTCCGCACCGTTCGGTTCCATAGCGACTCACCTCTCGCTCACCTCGCTCTCCCCTGACCGCCCCACGCGTGTCGGGTGCCCCGTAGCGGCGTCGGGTCACCTCGGCGACGACAAGTCCCACGGACGGAGCAGGAGAGGCGTACGGCGGGGGCTCCTCGCGGCCGTCACAGGCATGTCGGCGCCGGAGTGGGTAGAAGGGCCGGACACGGCCTGTCCGCGGAGGACGGACGTACCGGCGGCGGACGTACCGGGCGAGACACCCCGCCGGACCAGGAACGATCCCCGGAAGGGCAGGCGTACGCACCATGACCGCAATCCCCGCGCGGGGACCGGCCACCGACGTGGACCGGGCACGCACCCGGGACCGGCTGTGGAGCGCGCTGGAGGACGGCGACGAGTACGCGGCGGGCACGGTGGTGCTCGGAGCGGTCGACGAGGGGCTCGCCCCCGAGGACGTCCTCCTGGAGGTCATCGCCCCGGTCCAGCGCAGGGTGGGCGCCGAATGGGCGGCCGGCCGGCTCTCCGTCGCCCGGGAACACGCGGCGACGGCCATCAACGACCGCGTCGTGGCCGCCCTGGCCCACCACGTGCGGTCCGGCCCGGACGAGCCGCCCGTGGGCCGGGTCACCGTGGCCTGCGTGGACGGCGAGTGGCACGCGCTGCCGGCCAGGCTGGTCGCCGAGGTGCTGCGGCTGCGCGGCTGGCGCGTCGACTTCCTGGGCGCCCAGGTCCCCGCCCCGCACCTCGTCTCACACCTGCACCTGACGGCACCGGACGCGGTGGCCCTGTCCTCGTCCCTCGCGACGCGGCTGCCGACCGCCCACGCGGCGATCACGGCCTGCCAGGCGGCGGGGGTGCCGGTCCTCGTGGGCGGCGCCGCCTTCGGGGCCGACGGACGGTACGCCCGGCTGCTGGGCGCCGACGCCTGGGCCCCCGAGGCCCGCACGGCCGCCGACCTCCTCGCGGCCGGGCTCCCCGGCCGCCCCGGCGCGGCGCCTCGCCCGCCCGCCCTCCTGCCGCACCTCAGGGACCAGGAGTACACGCTGGTCAGCCGCTCGGCCCGGCAGCTCGTACGCGGCACTTTGGCCGGTCTGGAGGAGCGCTTCCCGCCGCTGCGCGCCTACACGGACGCGCAGCGCGGGCACACCGTCGACGACCTCGCCCAGATCATCGACTTCCTCACCACGGCCCTCTACGTCGACGACCCCGAGCTGTTCACCGGCTTCCTCACCTGGACCGCCGACATCCTCGCGGCCCGCGACGTACCGCCCCGCTCCCTGTTCCCCACCCTCGACGCGCTCCACGAGCAGCTCAAGGACTTCCCCCGGGCCCTGCGCCTGATCGACGAGGCCGGCCGGGCGCTGCGCGCGCACCTGAACGGCACGGCCACGAAGGAGGAGACATGACAACGGCTCAGGGACCCCGGCCCGCGGATCCGCTCGTCATGGCGGTCACCCACCCCGCACCGGGCGTGATCCGGCTGCGGCTGACCGGCGCGCTCGACTTCGACACGGCGGAGGTCCTGCTGCGCACCGTGCGCCACCACCTCCGGGCGCGGCCGGCGCCCACCGGGTACGAACTGGACTGCTCCGGCCTGACCGCGTGCGACTCGACGGGCCTGTCGACCCTCCTGATGACGCACCGCCACACCGAGGAGGCCGCCGTCCCGCTCAGGCTGATCCACCGCCCCGTCTTCCTCGACCGCCTCCTCGACCTGACCGGCACCCTGAACCACCTGACCCGGCCGGCCGACGGGCGGGAGGTGCCGGGGGTGGGGTGACGGACGGCGTCGCCACCCGCCGTCCTGTTCGCTCACCTCCTCCCGGCCCCGGCTGCCCGAGCACTCAGTCCCCGGCGACCCCGCCCGGCAGCGCGTCCCGGCCACGAGCAAGCCGGGAAACGCGGCCCCGGCGCCCCCCCCGGCGCTCCCCGCGGCAACACCCGCGAGCGCGCGGGCCCTTGAGCCGGCGGCCCCGCCCCGTCCGGGAGACGCGCGACCGGGTCCGGGACCGGGACCGGATGGTGCGCGGCACACGTAACGGCGACCCGGGCCGGAGACGGCGAGGGCCGCTACCCCGCGTGTGGGGTAGCGGCCCTCGCTCGTGCTCAGGACACCGGGTCAGTGGACCGGCCGGCCGGTGCGCACTCGGCGCACACGGGGGACGCAAGCGAGCGGTGACGCGGAGAACCGCTCCGGGCCCGCTCGCCGGCCCCGCCTCGCAGGGATTTAGAGGTCGAAATACAGCTCGAACTCGTGGGGGTGCGGGCGGAGCTGGATCGGGGCGATCTCGGCGGTGCGCTTGTAGTCGATCCAGGTCTCGATCAGGTCGGAGGTGAAGACACCGCCGGCCTGGAGGTACTCGTTGTCGTCCTCCAGGGCGTTGAGGACGGCGGGGAGGGAGGTCGGGACCTGGGGGACGCCCGCGTGCTCCTCGGGGGCCAGCTCGTAGAGGTCCTTGTCGATCGGCTCGGCCGGCTCGATCTTGTTCTTGACGCCGTCCAGGCCCGCGAGGAGGAGGGCCGAGAAGGCCAGGTACGGGTTGGAGGACGGGTCGGGGGCGCGGAACTCGACGCGCTTGGCCTTCGGGTTCGAGCCGGTGATCGGGATGCGCATCGCGGCGGAACGGTTGCGCTGCGAGTAGACCAGATTGACCGGGGCCTCGAAGCCGGGGACCAGGCGGTGGTAGGAGTTCACCGTCGGGTTGGTGAAGGCCAGCAGGGAGGGGGCGTGCTTGAGGATGCCGCCGATGTAGTAGCGGGCGGTGTCCGAGAGGCCCGCGTAGCCCTGCTCGTCGTAGAAGAGCGGCGTGCCGCCCGACCACAGCGACTGGTGGACGTGCATGCCCGAGCCGTTGTCGCCGAAGATCGGCTTCGGCATGAAGGTCGCGGTCTTGCCGTTGCGCCAGGCGACGTTCTTCACGATGTACTTGAAGAGCATCAGGTCGTCGGCCGCGGCCAGCAGCGTGTTGAACTTGTAGTTGATCTCGGCCTGGCCGGCGGTGCCCACCTCGTGGTGCTGGCGCTCGACCTCAAGGCCCGCGCTCTCCAGCTCCAGGGAGATCTCGGCGCGCAGGTCGGCGAAGTGGTCGACCGGCGGGGCCGGGAAGTAACCGCCCTTGTAGCGGACCTTGTAGCCGCGGTTGTTCACCTCGGAGCCCGTGTTCCAGGCACCGGCCTCGGAGTCGATCTCGTACACCGAGCGGTTCGCCGTGGTCTCGAAGCGGACGCTGTCGAACACGTAGAACTCGGCCTCGGGGCCGAAGTACGCGGTGTCGGCGATACCGGTGGAGGCGAGGTACGCCTCGGCCTTCTTGGCCACGTTGCGCGGGTCACGGCTGTACTGCTCGCCGGTGATCGGGTCGTGGATGAAGAAGTTGATGTTCAGCGTCTTGTCGCGGCGGAAGGGGTCCACCCGGGCCGTCGACAGGTCGGCGCGCAGCGCCATGTCCGACTCGTGGATGGCCTGGAAGCCGCGGATCGACGAACCGTCGAAGGCCAGCTCCTCCGCCGGGTCGAACGCCTTGGCGGGCACCGTGAAGTGCTGCATCACACCCGGCAGGTCGCAGAACCGGACATCGACGAACTTGACGTCCTCGTCGGCGATGTACTTCTGTGCGTCGTCGGCGTTCTGGAACATCCAACTCCTCCTCCTCCCACCCGGGGAGGGGCGGGGGTTTTCAGCTCTTTGCGTGAGCCAGTGCGGTGGCACACGGTGGAGCCGACCATAGGGACGGGGGATTTCTCAAGCGTGACCCATTTGTTTCGCTGAAGTTAACCGCCCCGGTCGTGACCGACCTCATGCCGCTGCCCTTCCCTCCACGGTGCGCCGACCTCCGCGCCGGGGCCACCGCGGCGCGCAGTACCGTGGTGTACGTGGACAACAGGGAAGCAATCGGATCGTGGCTCTCGGGGCCGCGTGCGGCGGCCGAACAGATGGGCGTCGACTTCGGGTACCGCGGACAGCGGCTCGGACTGCCCGAGGAGGGGCCCGGCTCCATCGCCCCCCTCGGCCGCCGGTTCGGCGCCCTGATCGTCGACTGGGCGCTGTGCATGCTCATCGCATACGGCCTGATCTCGCGCGGTGACCAGCAGGCGACCGGAAACTGGGCCCTGCTCGTCTTCCTCGTACTGAGTCTGCTGACCGTCTCCACGGTCGGCTGCACGCCGGGGAAGGCGCTCTTCCGGCTCCGGGTCGTGTCCCTGGACGGTGGGCGGCTCGGTGTCGCGCGCGGCGTCCTGCGCAGCGCCTTGCTGTGTATCGCGGTGCCCGCGCTCATCTGGGACCGCGACTCGCGCGGACTGCACGACCGGCTCGCGCGCGCCGTGCAGATCAGGGTCTGAGCCGTGCGGATCGAGGTCTGAGCCGTGCGGATCGGGGTCTGAGCCGTGCGGATCGGGGTCTGAGCCGTGCGGATCGGGGTCTGAGCGGATCGGGCTCCGAAACGGCCGGGGGATCGGTCGCCACGGGGCGCGGTGCACGGAGGTGCGATACGCCGAGGGGCGGGACCGGTTCTCCGGTCCCGCCCCTCGGCGTACGCCCCGCGGTCCCGCGGGTGGCTCGGCGGACAGCGCGGCCCGGTCGGCGGGCGGCGGTGGTGCCGTGTCTCAGCGCGCCTTGGGCCCGCCGCGCGGCATCCGCATCCCCTTGGGCATCGGGCCCTTCGGGAGCGGCATGTTCTTCATCAGATCGCCCATGGCGCGCAGCCGGTCGTTGGTCTGCGTCACCTGCGGGCCCGTGAGCACGCGCGGGTACTTGAGCAGCGTCGTGCGCACCTTCTTGAGGGGCACCTGGCCCTCCCCGTTGCCGACGATCACGTCGTGCACGGGGACGTCGGCGACCACGCGGGCCATCCGCCGCTTCTCGGAGGCGAGCAGGCTCTTCACCCGGTTCGGGTTGCCCTCGGCGACCAGCACGATGCCGGCCTTGCCGACCGCGCGGTGCACGACGTCCTGACTGCGGTTCATCGCGACCGCCGTCGTCGTCGTCCAGCCGCGCTTCATCTGGTCGAGCACCGCGGCCGCCGCCCCCGGCTGGCCCTCCATCTGGGAGAACGCCGCATGCTCGGCCCGCCGTCCGAAGACGATCGCCATCGCGAGAAACGCGAGGAGGAGACCGAGGATGCCCAGATAGACCGGGTGACCGATCAGGAAACCGATGCCGAGGACGACACCCAAGGTGACGATTCCCACAGCCCCGATCACGAGACCGATCTTCGGATCGGCCCTTCGGGTCATCTTGTACGTGAGAGCGATCTGTTTCAGTCGCCCCTGATTCGCAGAGCTCTCTGCGTTGTCCTTCCTCGCCATGACAGGAAGTTTACGTGCCCCGCCCCGGGCCTACGACGTGCGGGCGGCAACGGCCCGCAGGACCTGCTCGGTCTCGGCCCGGTCGCGGGCCCGGCTGCGGTCCTCCAGTACGGAGTTCCAGGCGTTGCGGCGCGCGGTGCGACGGCTGCCCGCCAGCAGGACGGCCTCGACGGCGCGCAGCGCACCGGAGACGGACGGAGCGGACGGCAGGGTGCGGACGGTGACGCGGGCGGGCGCTTCCTGCATGGCGGTTCCCCTCGGAATCTCTCAGAGCAAGGTCTCACGAGCGAAGGCGGTGACACGGAGCGAAGGCGGCAACGGGACGCGGTACCGGTACGCGACGGTGGTGAGCGCGGCGTGAGGACAGCGTCACAGCTCGGTGTTACCAGGACGTGACCGAGGGGTCAAACACCCATGAAGAGCGGGGAACGGGGCCGGCGGCCGGGCCCGGACGGGGAAAAGGCCCCGGGGCGCGCCCTCAACTGGGAGGACGCGCCCCGGGACCGTGCCGCCCCGCGCTACCGCCGGGTAATCGCTTGTGCGGGAGTTCACACACCCCGGGGCGCGCGGAGCGCCGGTGCTCAGACGGTCGGCAGCACCGTGGCCAGCTCGCCGCGCCGCTCCATCGCCTGGGTGAAGAGGCGGCCGGCCCGGTACGAGGAGCGGACCAGCGGGCCCGACATGACACCGGAGTAACCGATCTCCTCGGCCTCCTCCTTCAGCTCCACGAACTCTTGCGGCTTGACCCAGCGCTCCACGGGGTGGTGCCGGGGGGAGGGGCGCAGGTACTGCGTGATGGTGATCAGCTCGCACCCGGCCTCGTGCAGGTCGCGCAGCGCCTCGCTGACCTCCTCGCGGGTCTCGCCCATGCCCAGGATGAGGTTCGACTTGGCGATCAGCCCGGCCTTGCGGGCCTCGGTGATGACCTTGAGCGAGCGCTCGTAGCGGAAACCGGGGCGGATGCGCTTGAAGATGCGCGGCACCGTCTCCACGTTGTGCGCGAGTACCTCGGGGCGGGAGGAGAAGACCTCGGCGAGCTGGTCCGGCTCCGCGTTGAAGTCGGGGATCAGCAGTTCGACCTTGGTGCGGCCGAGCGGGCGCGCGTCGGTCATCGCGTGGATCTGGCGGACCGTCTCGGCGTACAGCCAGGCGCCGCCGTCCTCCAGGTCGTCGCGCGCGACGCCGGTGATGGTGGCGTAGTTGAGGTCCATCGTGACGACCGACTCGCCGACCCGGCGGGGTTCGTCACGGTCGAGCGCCTGCGGCTTGCCGGTGTCGATCTGGCAGAAGTCGCAGCGCCGGGTGCACTGGTCGCCACCGATGAGGAAGGTCGCCTCGCGGTCCTCCCAGCACTCGTAGATGTTGGGGCAGCCGGCCTCCTGGCACACCGTGTGCAGACCCTCGCTCTTGACGAGTTTCTGCAGTGCGTTGTACTCGGGGCCCATTTTGGCCCGGGTCTTGATCCACTCGGGCTTGCGCTCGATGGGGGTCTGGCTGTTCCGGACCTCCAGGCGGAGCATCTTCCGCCCGTCGGGTGCGACTGCGGACACGTCCGGTGCCCCTTTCTGCCGTGGTGCGGGGAGTCTCCGTGAGGTCCTGGTGGCGCGGGTGGCGCGCAGGACCTGCTCCGGACACCCACTGGGCCTCGCGGCTTTCGATTCTTCGGTTCGTACCAGCGTACGCCCGTGATGTGACGCCTCTCATGGGTGGCCAACCGGCGCACTCGCAGGCGCATTCCCCCGGACGGCCCAGTGGCGTGGCGGGTTCAGGCGGCCGTCGTCGTGCGGGGCGGTGCGCCCGCGCCGGTCAGCACGTCCGTCAGATGCCTCTCGATCACCGGCAGGACGTCCAGGACGGTGACGTCCCGGCCCAGCTCCTCGGCGAGCGAGGCGACGCCCGCGTCCTTGATGCCGCACGGGACGATGCGGTCGAAGCCGGTGGTGTCGGGGTGCACGTTCAGCGCGAAGCCGTGCATCGTGACACCGCGCGCGACCCGCACGCCGATCGCCGCGAGCTTGCGGTCCTCGTGGCGCTGCCCGGCGTTGGAGGGCGCGTACTCGGGGCCCGCGAGCCGCGCGTCGAACAGGGGGTCGGTGCGGTCCAGGTCCAGGGTCAGCCCGCCGAAGGACGGACGCCGCTCCAGCGGGTCGCCCAGCACCCACACGCCGCTGCGGCCCTCGACCCGGGTGGTCTCCAGACCGAACTCGGCGCACGTGCGGATCAGGGCCTCCTCCAGGTTGCGGACGTGGGAGATCACGTCGACCGGGCTGGGCAGCCGCAGGATCGGGTAGCCCACGAGCTGCCCCGGACCGTGCCAGGTGATCTTGCCGCCCCGGTCCACGTCGATGACCGGGGTGCCGTCCAGCGGGCGTTCGCTCTCCTCGGTCCTGCGGCCCGCCGTGTACGTCGGCGGGTGCTCCAGGAGCAGGCAGGTGTCGGGGACCTCGTCCGCGATCCGGGCCGCGTGCACCCGGCGCTGCTCCTCCCACGCCTGGAGGTAGTCGGTGTACTCGACCTCGGCGGCCTTTGGGTCCAGGCCCAGACGGACGAATCGCAGCTCACTCACGGTGCGTGCCCCTCCTGCTGTGTCCGGGCGCCCGGACCGCGCCCGGGGCTGCGCCCACCCGGCCACTGTACGGCGGCGACCCGACCGTCAGTTCTCCGGGCAATCCTCACACGATCGGATGAACGAGGGGCGAAGGGCGTGATGCGCTCGCCGGGGCCCGTTACATTCGCGCCGTTCCAGGAGGGCTGCTCCCGGGCCCGGAAGGCAGGAGACCGCACAGCTGATGACGGAACGACTCCCTCAGCGCACCCCCAATCGACAGCTCGCCGCGCTCATCGCGGAGGCGGGGTTCTCCAACGCCGGTCTGGCCCGTCGGGTCGACCAGTTGGGCCTTGAGCACGGTCTCGATCTCAGATACGACAAGACCTCCGTGACGCGCTGGCTGCGCGGTCAGCAGCCACGCGGCACCACCCCCGCCCTGATCGCCGAGGTGTTCACGCGCCGCCTCGGCCGCAGACTCAGCGCCCAGGACCTCGGCCTCGACGCCTGCGCCCCGGTCTACGCCGGGCTGGAGTTCGCCGCGAGCCCCGAGGAGGCCGTCGACATCGTCGGCGGCCTGTGGCGCAAGGACTCCGGCAGCCACGCCGAGCTGCGCAAGATCGCGTTCACCCCGGCCGGGCTCGTGGTGCCCAGCCGGGACTGGCTCATCGGCCGGCCCGACGACCGGGTCGGCCGCCTCGCCGAGGAGCGGCAGAACCGGCCGGAGCCGACACCGGCCGGTTCCGCTCTCCACGGCGGGGCGGCCCCGGCGCCCGCGCCCCCGGGGCCGCACCCCGGCCGGGTGCCCGCCCAGGCGCGCCCTGGGGGTCTGCGCGGGCAGCCGGCCCCCGCCGTCCCCGCCCTGCCCGCGGGGCCCGGCTGGGGCCGCCAGGGCACCGAGCGGGGCCCCGGACAGAAGGTCACGGCCGGGGACATCGCCGCGCTGCGGTCGGTGGGCGACCTCTTCCGCACCCTCGACCACGCCTACGGCGGCGGCCACGCGCGCCAGGCCCTCGTGCGCTATCTGGAGCACGAGGCCGAACCCATGCTGCGCGGGGTCTACGGCGAGCAGACCGGCCGCAGGCTCTTCGCGGCCGCCGCCGACCTCACCCGGCTCGCCGGCTGGACCTCGTACGACATCGCCGCGCACGGGCTCGCCCAGCGGTACTTCGTCCAGGCGCTGCGCCTGTCGCAGGCGGCCGACGACCGGGCGTACGGCAGTTACGTCCTGGTCACGATGAGCAGGCAGGCCGTCTACCTCGGCCACGGGCGGGAGGCGGTGCAGCTGGCCCGGGTGGCCCAGCAGGGCGTGGGGACCACCGCGCCCCCGGTCGTCCAGGCCCTGCTGCACGCGGCCGAGGCGCGCGGCCACGGGGTGCTCGGCGAGGTCCGGGCGTGCACCGCCTCGCTCGTGCGCGCCGAGCGGGCGCTGGAGTCCTCGCGGCCCGGCGACGAGATCCCGTACTGGGCCCGCTTCTTCGACGAGGCGCAGCTCGCCGACGAGTTCGGGCACTGCTACCGCGACCTCCAGCAGTACCGCTCCTCCGCCCAGCACGCCGAGCGTTCCCTGCAACTGCGGGACGCGGGCTTCGCGCGCAGCCGGCTGTTCTGCCGCGTCGTGCTGGCCACCGCCCGGCTCGGTCTCGGCGACCTCGACACGGCCTGCGCGCTCGGGGCCGAGGCGGCGCAGGCGGCGGGGGAGATGCGCTCGGTGCGGGCCCTGGAGTACGTACGGGACTTCGAGCGGCGGCTGGAGCCGCACCGGGACGCGGCGCCGGTGCGCGGCTACCGGGACCGGGTCGCGGCCTACCAGTAGCCCGGGGCGGAGCGCGGTGGCCGTGAGCCGGCCGGAGGGCGGGGCGACCCCTCCGTACGGCCCCGCGGCCCTCGCCCTGTCTCAGGCCACCCGCGGCAGTCCGTGCGGCAGGCGGGACGGGCTCATCCCGAAGTCCCGCAGGACCGCGTGGGCGGCCCGCCGGGCGGAGCGCAGCGCGCCCTGCGCCGAGCCGGTGTCGCGGTGGTCCCCGCACACGTACAGGCCCGACAGGACCCGCACCGGCCGGCGCGGGTCGTGCGGGGGCGTCATGGCCGGTACGGCCTCCGGATCGTGGTGCACGGCGAGCAGTTCCCAGTCCTCGGTGTCCACGCCGTACAGCGCGGACAGGTGGGTGCGCACCGGGCGGTCGATCCCGGCGGGGGAGCGGCCGGGCACCGTCGAGGTGACGAGGGTCCGGCCCGCCGGGGCCCGCGTCGGGTCGACCGCGCTGAGCACCGCCGTGTGCGAGACGGGCCCCGAGCGGTCCCCGTCCAGCAGCAGCGAGCCACCGACCGGCGGCGGCTGCGGGACGCTGTGGTGCAGCACCGTCACCGGGTGGAAGCCGGGCACCCGCAGGCCCGGCAGGAGTTCGGCGGCGGCCCGCGCCCCGGTGGCCACGAGCAGCGCGCGGCAGCCGATCTCGCCGTGCTCCTTCGTGGACACCACGGAGGTCGAGGCGGCCGTCACGTGCACCCCGGTGCGGACCGTGCCGGGCGGCAGGGCCGCGGCGAGCCGTTCGGGCAGGGCGGCGCAGCCGCCCTCCGGCAGGCACAGCCGGCCCCGCGCGAAGTCGCGCAGCGCGAGATCGGCGACGCGGGAGGAGCTGCCCAGCTCCCGGTCCATGAGCAGCGCCGTCAGCAGAGGGCGCAGGAAGCCGTCCGAGGCGCGCGCGGGCAGGCCCCAGGCCGCCGCCGTCCCGGCCGCCGTGCCCTCCGCGCGCTGGGCGAGACGGTCGTCGTCCGTCGTGGCGAGACGGGCCAGCGCGGCGCTCAGCCGGGCCTGGTCCAGCGGGCGGGGGGCGCTCGCGAGGGCGCGCGCCGTGGTGAGTGCGCCCCTTGTGCCCCGGCCCTCGGCGAAGCGGCGCCTGCGGCCCCCGCTGTGCACGAGCACGCCCGGCGCGAAGGCGCGCAGCACGAGACCGTCCAGACCCGGGGTGCGCCCCAGTTCGGGGTGCGCGGTACTGAGCAGCTGGCCGATCCGGTCGAGCCGGAAGCCGTCGACCTCCTCGGTGGCCATCCGGCCGCCGACCCGGTTGTCGGCCTCCAGCACGCTGACCGTGGCCCCCGCGCTGGTCAGATGGTGTGCGGCGGCGAGCCCGGCGATCCCGGCCCCGACGATGACCACGTCCGCCTGCTGTTCCGTGTGTTGCTGTGCCGTCCTGAGCACGGCCCCTCCCTGGTCTCGGGCGGTTGCTGTCCGGGCAGGTGCCCGCGACGAGGCGGGGGATGCCCGGATTCGGGGCCGAGCGTAGGTGGCACCCGGTGCCGGGGCGTAGCCGCAGGAGGGGGCGCGGGGTGGCACGAGGGGTTCTCGGTCGGGCCGGTGATGGGCGCTACCTCACCAGTGCCGCCGCGATCGCCTCGTCGATGTGCGGGAAGGCGAAGCGGAAGCCGGACTCCAGGAGTCTGGCGGGCAGCACCCGCTGACTGCCGAGCACGTCCGAGGAGAACTCGCCCAGGGCCAGCTTCAGCGCGGCCGTCGGTACCGGGAAGGGCGTCGGGCGGTGCAGGACGCGGCCCATCGCGGCCGTCACCTCACGGTTGGTCACCGGCTCGGGCGCCGTCAGGTTCACCGGGCCCGCGAGGGTGTCCGTGTCGAGGATGTGCCGCAGCGCCGCGACCTCGTCGTGCAGGGAGACGAAGCTCCAGAACTGGCGCCCGTCGCCCAGCCGGCCGCCGAGCCCGGCACGGAACAGCGGGAACAGCCGCCCCCAGGCCCCGCCCTCGCGCGACACGACCAGCCCGGTGCGGGCGAAGGCGGTGCGCACCCCGGCCTCCTCGGCCGCCGAGGCCGCCGCCTCCCACTCCACGCACACGTCGGGCAGGAAACCGTCCCCGGGACCCGCCTCCTCGTCCACGGCCCGCTCACCCGTGTCGCCGTAGTAGCCGATCGCGCTGCCGCACAGGAACACCTCCGGCGGCTCGTCCAGGGAGACGACCGCGTCGGCGAGGGCCGCCGTGCCCAGCACCCGGCTGTCGCGGATCTCCCGCTTGTACTCCGCCGTCCAGCGGTGGTCCCCGACCCCGGCGCCCGCGAGGTTGACGACGGCCCGGCAGCCCACGAGGGCCGCCGTGTCGACGTACTGCTCCTTGGGGTCCCAGCGCGCCTCGTCCGGCGCCTCCGGCTCGTGCCGCACCAGACGCACCACCTCGTGCCCGTCGGCCCGCAGGGAGCGGGTCAGCGCCCGTCCGATGAGCCCCGAGGCGCCCGACACCGCGATCTTCGAGTGCTGTTCCATGCGCGTATCGTGCCCCGCGCGCCGCCGTCCAGACGGCAGGCGGCCGTACCCGTCGCGTCCGCGTACCGGTCTTTGGACGGCGCACGGCCGGGCCCGCCCGCACGAGCGCCGGGCCGGGACGGCGGGCGGCCGTGCCTGTCGGGCGGAGGCGCCGCCGCTCTACAGTGATCCCATGCCTGCCGAACGGACGACCGATCAGCTCGCTCTGGGCGCGCACCGCACCACACCGGCCCTGCGCGCGCTGCGGACCCCGCCCGGAGTGACCCTGCGACTGGGCCACGACAGGGACGACGCCGCGCTCGCCCGGCTCGACGCCGACATCTGGTCCACCGCGCACGCGGTCATGCCGCGCCCCGAACAGCCCCTCGCCCCCTTCTTCGACGGCCGCCGGTCCCGCCCCGAGCAGCACCTGATCGCCGAACTCGACGGGGAACTCGCCGGCTACCTGCGCCTGCTGCCGCCCACCCCGCTGCCCGCCAACGCGCACGTCCAGGCGATCCTGGGCCTGGCCGTCGCCGGCCGGGCGCGCGGCCGGGGCCTGGGGCGCGCGCTGCTGCGGGCCGCCGTCGCACGCGCCCGGGAGCTGGGCGCACGGCGCGTCACCCTGCGGGTGCTCGGACACAACACGCCCGCCCGGCGGCTGTACGCGTCGGAGGGCTTCGTCGTGGAAGGTGTCCTGCCCGGGGAGATGTACCTGGACGGCCGATACGTCGACGACGTCCTCATGGGCAGGACGCTGACCACGGCGGAGTGATTCGGCATGCGCCCGGCGGCCACCCGTAGAAAGGTGGACACGCCCGTGCCACAGGCACGCGGCACCAACGAACGGCGGCCCGGAGGGAGCGGTACCGATGCGCGGGTCGGGAGGCTCCGGCCACCCCACGGGCGCCACGGAGCCCGAGGGTGCCGGGGAACGCACACGCAGGCTGGGGGCCGCCGCGCGCGCCGCGCTGCGCCGCAGGGACAGCCGCAGCGCGGGCTGGCTGCGCGGCGCCCCGCCGCCCGTCTGGGTGCGCCGGCTCCCCCTCCTGCTGCTCGTCGCGCTCACCGTCTTCCAGATCGTCGTGCGCCGCCGCGTCGAACTCGGCTTCCTGATCGGCGCGATCCCGCCGCTCGCCGCCCTGTCCTACGGGGCCTTCGGCACGGCCGTCTTCAGCGGCGTCGTCCTGGTCCTGCTGTGGGTCCCGGCGATCAGGCTCGGCCACCCGGCCCGCTCCGACCTGCTGACCGTCGCCTTCGTCGCGGTGCTGAGCGTCCTCATCGCCTGGGTGCGCAGCCGCAGGGACGCCCAGCTCGTCACGGTGCGCACCGTCGCGGAGGCCGCCCAGTTCGCCGTCCTGCCACCGCTGCCGCCCCGGGTGGGCCCGGTGCGCTGCGCGGGCCTGTACCGCGCCGCCCAGCACGGCACCCTCGTCGGCGGCGACCTGTTCGACGTGCGGGACGGGCCCTACGGCGTACGCGCCCTGGTCGGCGACGTGCAGGGCCACGGGCTCGCCGCCGTCGGCACCGTCGCCGCCCTGCTCGGCGCGTTCCGCGAGGCCGTGCTCGACCAGCCCGAGCTGTCCGGGGTGGCCGCCCAGCTCGACCGCAGGCTCACCGTCGACACCGAGGCGGCGACCCGCGAGGCGCTCCTCGACTACGGCGGCAGCGGCGAGGTGTACTCCGAACTCTTCGCGACCGCCGTACTGCTGGAGTTCCCGGTGGACTCCGCGCAGGTGCGCATCGTCTCCTGCGGCCACCCGCCGCCCCTCCTGCTCGGCCAGGCCGGGCGCACCGCCCGCGAGCTGACCGCGCCGCCCGGCCCGCCGCTCGGCCTGGGCGTGGGCCCCGCCCAGTACAAGCCCCTCACGGTGGCGATGGAACCCGGCGACCAGCTGCTCGCCATGACGGACGGCGTCACCGAGACCCGGGACCGCGCCGGCACCTTCTACCCGCTGCTGGAGCGCGCCGTCGCCCTGCGCGACGACGACCCGAGCGCCTTCACCGACGCGCTGTGGGTGGATCTCGTCGCGTACGCCCACGGGGACATCACCGACGACGTCGCGCTGCTCGTCTTCGCGCCCGACCCCGAGGACCGGCGCGGGGCCTCCGCGCGCCGGGAGGGAAAGGGCCGCCGGGTGTGACCGACGGTTCGCGGCGTCGCCGCCAGGGCGGCCGCGCGCGTGGCGGACGGGTTCCGTCAGCCACGCCGCGAAGGCCGCCCGATGGCGCCGCTCAGCTCCCGAAACGCTCCCACAGGGCCGGATAGCGGCTCGCCAGCTCCCGTTCGTCGCCCAGCGGGAAGGGCGTCCCCTCCGGCTCGGGCGCCGGGGAGGGCAGCCCGAGGTCGGGCAACGGGGCGCCGGTCAGCTGCTCGTACGCCTCCTCCGCCGCGTCCCCCAGCTCACCGGCGTCCCCGTCGACCTCCTCGTCGAAGTCGGGCAGCAGGTCGGCGAGGGAGTCGGGGTCCTGCAGACCGCCCTCGAACACCTCCCGGCCCTGGGCGATCAGCCAGCAACGGAAGTAGTCGAAGCTCTCCTCGTCGGCGCCCTCGGGGGCGGCCAGCATCACCCCCGCGGCGCCCCACAGCTCCCAGTCCCAGGCCCGGCGGTGCCGGACCTCGAAATGGCGTGCGAAGTCCTGTACGGAGTCCGGGTCCAGCTGGAGCAGCCGGTCCACGACCAGCTCGGCCTGCTCCTCGGGGTCGCCGTCCGCGGCCTCCCGGGAACTGTCGATGATCTCCCAGAACTGCGTCTCGTCCATCACGAGGACAGGATCGTCCTTCGCGGGCCCCGACGCACCCCGAGCACGCCGGAAGCGGCCGTGTCGTTATCCGTCCGCGCCCGGGCGGACGCCCCACCGGCGCCAGGGGGCGCCCGGCGGATCACGCCGGGGCCCGGCACGGCACTCCCCGGGGCCCCGTCCGGGGACCCCGCGCCGTGTCGCCGAAACGCCCCACTGCCTCCTGCCCCAGCTCCGGCCGCCACGGTCAGCCGTAGCGCGCGGCCAGTTCCCGCGCCGTGCGGGCGAGGCGTTCGCGCAGGGCGGGCGGCGCCAGGACCTCCGCCTGCGCGCCCAGGCCCAGCAACTGCGTGCAGGCCACGTCCAGCGACTCCACCGGCAGCGTCACCGTGCGCCACCCCGAGGCGTCCGGCTCCGGGGCCCCGGCCAGGGCCTCCCGCACGACGGCCGCGTCCATGACGTGCGGCAGCGCTCCGGCGCCCGCCCGCGAGAGGCGCACGGTCACCTCCGTCCGCAGCAGGGCGCGGGCGAAGGCCGCCGAGTGCCGCGCCCAGAAGGCCGGGAGCGCGAAGTCCGCGTCCCGCACGAAGCCGTCCGCCCCCGGTTGCGCCTCCGTGAAGCGGTCCAGCCGGTACACCCGGAACTCCTCACCGGCCCGCGCGCACACGTACCAGACGCCCGCCTTGAGGACGAGACCGTACGGCTCCAGTTCACGCGCCACCTCCGTGCCGTCCCGCCGCCGGTAGCGCACCGTCAGCCGCCGGTCCTCCCACACCGCCTTCGCGACCGCCGGGAGCAGTTCGGGGGTCCCGGGCCGGTGGAACCAGGCAGGGGCGTCCAGGTGGAAGCGCTGCGCCGCCGTGCGCGGTGCGTCGCTCAGGGAGGGCATCAGGGCCGCGGAGACCTTCAGCCGGGCCGCCGAGGCGGTGTCCGCCAGGCCCATGTCCCGCAGCGCGCCCGGCACCCCCGACAGGAACAGCGCCTCCGCCTCGCCGCGCGCCAGGCCCGTCAGCCGGGTGCGGTAGCCGCCCAGCAGCCGGTAGCCGCCCGAGCGGCCCCGGTCCGCGTACACCGGGACCCCGGCCTCCGACAGCGCCTGCGCGTCCCGCACCACCGTGCGCTCCGACACCTCCAGCTCCCGGGCCAGCTCCGCGCCGGTCATCGCCGGCCGGGACTGGAGGAGCAGCACCATCTTGATCAGCCGGGCAGCGCGCATACGGCCATGATGCCCGGAGCGGGAAGGAGCGCGGGCGCCCCGGCCCGGCCCCCCGCCCGCTTCCAGGTCAGCTCAGCTCAGTTCGCCGAGCCCGCTCAGCGGATTGAGGGCGAGCGCCGCGAACACCGCTCCCTGCGGATCGGACAGCACCGTGAAGCGGCCCTGCTCGATCGTGGTCGGCGGCACCAGCACCGTCCCGCCGTTGCGCGCGCAGCGCGCCGCCGTCGCGTCGCAGTCGGCGACCGCGACGTACACCATCCAGTGCGGGGGGATGTCCGGCGGGAACGAGGCGTTCATCTTCAGCAGGCCCCCGAAGGGCTCGCCCGCCACCGTCCACATCCGGTAGCCGCCCGGCGCGGCCGGGCTGGTCGTGGCCCAGCCCAGGATCGCCGCGTAGAAGTCGGCGGGCACGCTCAGGTCCCGCGTCGCCAGCTCGAACCAGCAGAAGCCGCCCATCGCGTTGACCACCCCGAAACCGGGGTGGTCGCGCCGCTGCCACAGACCGAACACCGCGCCCACCGGGTCCGCGCACACCGCGAACCTGCCCAGCTCCAGGATGTCCGTCGGTCCCGCGGTCACCGTGCCGCCGTTGGCCTCCACGCGGGCGATCACCGCGTCCACGCCCTCGGTCTGGAAGTACGGCATCCACGCGGCCGGCCGGTCCGGGGCCGCACTGGCCGCCAGGCCCCCCGCCGTACGCCCGTCCGCCAGGGCGAAGACCCCGTACCCGCTCGCGCCCGGATCGGGCATCTGCCGCACCTGCCAGCCGAACACGGCGCCGTAGAACCGCCCGGCGGCCTGCGTGTCGGGGGTGGTGAGATCCGCCCAGCAGGGCGCGGACGGCACGTTCGCGATCTTCATGAGCGGCTCCCGTACGAGGGTCGGGGCACGGGCGGTCGGGTACCGCCCCGTGGACCCCATTCACGCACGAGCCGCCATACCGGGCAAAGCGAGCGAGGGCGGCGCGGCTCGCGCCCACCGCGGCAACGCCCGAGGGGGCACGGCCGAAGCCGTGCCCCCTCGGGGAGAGCGCCCGCGTCCCGTGCGCCGGGACGCGGCGGTGTCACAGGCCGTAACGCTCGCGGGCCTGGGCGACGGCGGCCGGTTTGACCTCGCCGCGCTTGGCGAGCTGGGCCAGGGTCGCGACGACGATCGACTCGGCGTCCACCCCGAAGTGGCGGCGGGCCGCCTCACGGGTGTCGGAGAGGCCGAAGCCGTCCGCGCCGAGCGAGGCCCAGTCCTGCTCGACCCACTGGGCGATCTGGTCGGGCACCTGGCGCATGTAGTCGCTCACCGCGACGACCGGGCCCGGGGCGCCGGACAGCGCGCGGGTCACGTACGGGACGCGCTCCTCGCCGCGCAGCAGCGCCTCGTCCGCCTCCATGGCGTCCCGGCGCAGCTCGGTCCACGAGGTCGCGGACCACACGTCGGCGCCCACGCCCCACTCCTCGGCCAGCATCCGCTGGGCCTTGAGCGCCCAGTGGATCGCGGTACCCGAACCGAGCAGCTGCGCGCGGGGCGCGTCCTCGGTGACCGTGATCCCGGCGCTCTCGGCGGTGTTGAAGCGGTAGAGGCCCTTGATGATGCCCTCGTCCACACCCTCCGGCTTGGCCGGCTGCGGCATCGGCTCGTTGTAGACCGTCAGGTAGTAGAAGACGTTCTGGTCCTCGCCCGGGGCCGCCTCGCCGTACATGCGGCGCAGGCCCTCCTTGACGACCGCGGCGATCTCGTACGCGAAGGCCGGGTCGTAGCTCAGCGCCGCCGGGTTGGTCGCGGCGATGGCCGGGGAGTGGCCGTCGGCGTGCTGGAGACCCTCGCCCGTGAGCGTCGTACGGCCCGCCGTCGCGCCCACGAGGAAGCCGCGGCCGAGCTGGTCGGCGAGCTGCCACATCTGGTCGCCGGTGCGCTGCCAGCCGAACATCGAGTAGAAGATGTAG
Organism: Streptomyces sp. NPDC007088; assembly: GCF_042869355.1. Taxonomy (NCBI): domain Bacteria; kingdom Bacillati; phylum Actinomycetota; class Actinomycetes; order Kitasatosporales; family Streptomycetaceae; genus Streptomyces; species Streptomyces sp. NPDC007088. Next base: position 394,633 of record NZ_JBIAFO010000001.1, on the reverse strand, counting down.
AACGGGATCATCTGCTCGCCGTGCGTCGCGTACGCGGTCGACGCGGCGATGAAGTCCGCCATCGAACCGGCCTCGGTGATCCCCTCGTTGAGGATCTGGCCGTTCTTGGCTTCCTTGTAGTACATGAGCTGGTCGCGGTCGACCGGCTCGTAGGTCTGGCCCTTCGGCGAGTAGATGCCGAGCGAGGGGAACAGGGACTCCATACCGAAGGTGCGGGCCTCGTCCGGGACGATCGGGACCCAGCGCCTGCCGGTCTCCTTGTCGCGGATGAGGTCCTTCACGAGGCGCACGAAGGCCATCGTGGTCGCCACCGGCTGCTTGCCGGAGCCCTTGTCGAAGGAGGCGAACGCCTTGTCGGCGGGGGCCGGGAGCGGGGCCAGCGGCTGGGTGCGGCGGGCCGGGGCCGGGCCGCCGAGCGCCGCGCGGCGCTCCTGGAGGTAGCGGACCTCGGGGGAGCCGGCGCCCGGGTGGCCGTAGGGCACCTGGCCGTCGACGAAGGCGGAGTCCGGGATCGGCAGGTCCAGCCGGTCCCGCATGTCCTTGAACTCCTCCACCGTGAGCTTCTTCATCTGGTGGTTGGCGTTCTTGGACTCGAAGCCCGCGCCGAGCGTGTGGCCCTTGACCGTCTGCGCCAGGATGACCGTCGGCCGGCCCTTGTGGGCGAGGGCGGCGCGGTAGGCGGCGTAGACCTTGCGGGACTCGTGGCCGCCGCGGGAGGACTTGAAACACTCCAGGATCTTGTCGTCGCTCAGCAGCTTCGCGAGCTCGGCGAGAGCGGGCTCGGCGCCGAAGAAGTGCTCGCGGATGTAGGCGACGTCGCGCGTCTGGTACGTCTGGAACTGGGCGTCCGGTACCTCGCGCAGGCGGCGTACCAGGGCGCCGGTGGTGTCGAGCCGGAACAGCTCGTCCCAGGCCGAGCCCCACAGGCTCTTGACCACGTTCCAGCCGGCGCCGCGGAACTCGGCCTCCAGCTCCTGCACGATCTTGAAGTTCGCGCGGACCGGGCCGTCGAGGCGCTGGAGGTTGCAGTTGATGACGAAGGTGACGTTGTCCAGGCCCTCGCGGGCGGCCAGCGTGAGGGCCGCCGTCGACTCGGGCTCGTCCATCTCGCCGTCGCCGAGGAAGGCCCAGACGTGGGACTGCGAGAGGTCCTTGATGCCGCGGCTGGTCAGGTAGCGGTTGAAGCGCGCCTGGTAGATCGCCGACAGCGGGCCGAGGCCCATGGACACCGTGGGGAACTCCCACAGCCAGGGCAGCCGGCGCGGGTGCGGGTACGAGGGAAGACCCTTGCCGCCCGCCTCCTGCCGGAAGTGGTCGAGGTGCTCCTCGGTGAGCCGGCCGTCGAGGAAGGCGCGGGCGTAGATACCGGGGGAGGCGTGGCCCTGGATGTAGAGCTGGTCGCCGGAGCCGTCCCCCTCCTTGCCCTTGAAGAAGTGGTTGAAGCCGGTCTCGTAGAGCCACGCGGCCGAGGCGAAGGTGGCGATGTGGCCGCCGACGCCGGCTTTGGAACCCCGGGTGACCATCGCGGCCGCGTTCCAGCGGTTCCACGCGGTGATCCTGGCCTCCAGCTCCTCGTCACCGTCGAGCGCGGGCTCGGCGGCGGTGGGGATGGAGTTGACGTAGTCCGTCTCCAGGAGCTTCGGCAGCGCCAGGCCGGCTCCCTCAGCGCGCTCCAGCGTGCGGCGCATCAGGTACGCGGCACGGTGCGGCCCGGCCGCCTCGGTAACGGCGTCCAGAGACGCCTGCCATTCGGCGGTCTCCTCGGGGTCGCGGTCCGGCAGCTGGTCGAGCTCGCTCGGCTGGGTGCGGGTGGGGTCGGTCATGACGCCGCCTTCCTTGTCGAAGGGGGGTGTTTAAGCCCTGTGGGAGGCAGGACAGGGCGGTGGACTCGGTGAAGTCCGTCGTCGACTGTAAGCCGGTGATCGATGATCGATCAAAGGGTTGACGGGAAAAACTTCACCTTCGGGCAAAAAATGGCATCCAGTGCCGTGGGAGTGGGCACGGAGTGTCGCTTGACCTGCGGTCTTCTCTTGTCCTCACGCGCCGGCCGGGCTGGACGGTGAGGGCTCCGTCACCGGTGGCGTCAGGCCCTCGGGGCGCAGCCCAAGACGTGCGACTTGACCAGGGGGCCGATGCCGGGGTCGTGGGCGCGGAAGGCCGCGACCAGGGCCTCGTGCTCCTCGGCGTAGGACTGCTGACGGGTGCCCAGCCAGCGGATGGACAGGGCGGTGAACACCTCGATGCCCAGGCCCTCCCAGGTGTGCAGCAGGACGGAGTTGCCGGCCGCGCGCACGAGTTCGCGGTGGAAGGCCACCGTGTGCCGCACCTGGCCCGTGCCGTCCGAGGCGCGGTCGGCCTCGTAGAGCGCCGCGACGTGCGGCTCCAGCGCCGAGCAGTCCAACGCGAGGCGGCTCGCGGCCAGTTCGGCCGCGATCTGCTCCAGGCCGGCCCGCACCGGATAGGACTCCTCCAGGTCGGCGGCGGTGATGTTGCGCACGCGCACGCCCTTGTTCGGCGCCGACTCGATCAGCCGCAGGCTCTCCAGCTCCCGCAACGCCTCCCTGACCGGCGTCTGGGACACCTCCAGCTCGACGGCGATCCTGCGCTCCACGATCCGCTCGCCGGGCTTCCACCGGCCGCTGACGATGCCTTCCACGATGTGCTCGCGGATCTGGTCACGCAGCGAGTGGATGACAGGCGCGGTCATGACGGGCTCCTACGGGCTCCTTGACAGGCTTTCGATACGAACCATACGGCGGCGCCCCCGTCCGGAAGGGTCCGGACGGGGGCGCCGCCGTATGAGGATCGTTACAGAGCCCCAGGGGGACTCAGGGGCCTCACAGGCCCAGCTCGACCTCGAACTCGCCGGCCTCCAGGATCGCCTTGACGGCGCCCAGGTAGCGGGCGGCGTCCGCGCCGTCCACCAGCCGGTGGTCGTAGGAGAGCGACAGGTACGTCATGTCGCGGACACCGATCACGGTGCCCTCCTCGGTCTCGATGACGGCCGGCCGCTTGACGGTCGCGCCGATACCGAGGATCGCGGCCTGGTTCGGCGGCACGATGACCGTGTCGAACAGGGCCCCGCGCGAACCGGTGTTGCTGATCGTGAAGGTCGCGCCCGACATGTCGTCCGGGGTCAGGCCGCCGCCGCGGGCCTTGCCGGCCAGCTCGGCGGTCTTCTTCGCGATACCGGCGATGTTCAGGTCGCCCGCACCCTTGATGACCGGCGTCATCAGGCCCTTCTCGGCGTCCACGGCGATGCCGATGTTCTCCGAGTCGAAGTACGTGATGGTGCCCTCGTCCTCGTTGATCCGGGCGTTGACGACCGGGTGGGCCTTCAGCGCCTGGGCCGCCGCCTTGACGTAGAACGGCATCGGGGACAGCTTGACGCCCTCGCGCGCGGCGAAGCCGTCCTTGGCCTGCCCGCGCAGCTTCATCAGCCGCGTGACGTCGACCTCGACGACCGTGGTGAGCTGCGCCTGCGAGTGCAGGGCCTTCATCATGTTGTCGCCGATGACCTTGCGCATGCGGGTCATCTTGACGGTCTGGCCGCGCAGCGGAGACGCCTCCAGCTTCGGCGCCTTCCTGGCGGCCGGAGCGGCGGCAGCGGCGGCGGGGGCCGGAGCGGCCTGCGCCTTCGCGGCCTCGGCGGCGGCGAGCACGTCCTGCTTGCGGATGCGGCCGCCCACGCCCGAGCCCTGGACGGTGGACAGGTCCACGCCCTGCTCGGAGGCGAGCTTGCGCACCAGCGGCGTCACGTACGCGCCCTCGTCACCGGAACCGGCGGCGGGAGCGGGCGCGGCGGGCTGGGCCGGGGCCGGCGCGGGGGCCGGAGCCGGGGCGGGCGCGGCCGGGGCCGGGTCGGGCGCCGGGGCGGCCTGCTCCTGCGGGGCCGGGGCGGAGGGGGCCTGCGGAGCGGGGGCGGGCTGCTGCGGCGCCTCCTGCTTCGGCGCCTCCTGGGCCGGGGCGGCCGGAGCCGGGGCCTGGGCGGGGGCGGCGGAGCCGGGCGCGCCGATGACGGCGAGCTTGGCGCCGACCTCGGCGGTCTCGTCCTCGGCGACCGTGATCTCCAGCAGCACACCGGCGGTGGGCGAGGGGATCTCGGTGTCGACCTTGTCGGTGGAGACCTCGAGCAGCGGCTCGTCGGCCTCGACGGAGTCGCCGACCTCCTTGAGCCAGCGGGTGACGGTGCCCTCGGTGACGGACTCGCCGAGCGCCGGGAGCACCACGTCGGTGCCCTCGGCGGAGCCGGCGCCGGAGGCCGCCTCCGCGGTGGGCGCCGGGGCGGGGGCCTCGGACTCGGTGGACGGGGCGGCCTGCTCGGGCTGCTGCGGCTCGGCGGCCGGGGCCTCCTGCTGGGCCGGGGCCTCGGCGGGGGCGCCGGTGCCGTCGTCGATCAGGGCCAGCTCGGCGCCGACCTCGACGGTCTCGTCCTCGGCGACCTTGATGGAGGAGAGGATGCCCGCGGCGGGCGAGGGGATCTCGGTGTCGACCTTGTCGGTGGACACCTCAAGCAGCGGCTCGTCGGCCTCGACGCGCTCGCCCTCGGCCTTCAGCCAGCGGGTGACAGTGCCCTCGGTGACGCTCTCGCCGAGCGCCGGAAGGGTTACGGAAACCGGCATGGTTCCAGGTGCTCCTTACGAAGTGGAAAAAGTCTGTGTCGCCCGGTGACTGGTCAGTCGTGCGAGTGCAGGGGCTTGCCGGCCAGGGCCAGGTGGGCCTCGCCGAGCGCCTCGCTCTGGGTCGGGTGGGCGTGGATGAGCTGGGCCACCTCGGCCGGCAGCGCTTCCCAGTTGTAGATCAGCTGGGCCTCGCCCACCTGCTCGCCCATGCGGTCGCCGACCATGTGGACGCCGACCACGGGACCGTCCTTGACCTGGACGAGCTTGACCTCGCCCGACGTCTTCAGGATCTTGCTCTTGCCGTTGCCCGCGAGGTTGTACTTGAGGGTGACGACCTTGTCCGCCCCGTACACCTCCTTGGCCTTCGCCTCGGTGACGCCGACGGAGGCGACCTCGGGGTGGCAGTAGGTGACGCGCGGCACGCCGTCGTAGTCGATCGGCACGGACTTGAGTCCGGCCAGCCGCTCCGCGACGAGGATGCCCTCGGCGAAGCCGACGTGCGCGAGCTGGAGGGTGGGCACCAAGTCGCCGACGGCGGAGATCGTCGGGACGTTGGTGCGCATGTACTCGTCGACGAGGACGTAGCCGCGGTCCATCGCGACGCCCTGCTCCTCGTAGCCCAGGCCCTGCGAGACCGGGCCGCGGCCGATCGCGACCAGCAGCACCTCCGCCTCGAAGGTCTTGCCGTCGGCCAGCGTGACCTTGACGCCGTCCTGGGTGTACTCGGCGCCCTGGAAGAAGGTGCCCAGGTTGAACTTGATGCCGCGCTTGCGGAAGGCGCGCTCCAGCAGCTTGGAGCTGTTCTCGTCCTCCAGCGGCGCGAGGTGCTTGAGGCCCTCGACGATGGTCACGTCGGTGCCGAAGGACTTCCAGGCCGAGGCGAACTCGACGCCGATGACGCCGCCGCCCAGGATGATCGCCGACTTCGGCACCCGGTTGAGCTTGAGCGCGTGGTCCGAGGAGATGATCCGGTCGCCGTCGATGTCCAGGCCCGGCAGCGACTTCGGCACGGAGCCGGTCGCGAGCAGCACGTGGCGGCCCTGCACCCGCTGGCCGTTCACGTCCACGGAGGTGGGGGAGGAGAGCTTGCCCTCACCCTCGATGTACGTCACCTTGCGCGAGGCGATCAGGCCCTGGAGGCCCTTGTACAGGCCCGAGATGACCTCGTCCTTGTACTTGTGGACGGCCTCGATGTCGATGCCCTCGAAGGTGGCCTTGACGCCGAACTGCGCGCTCTCGCGCGCCTGGTCGGCGATCTCCCCGGCGTGCAGCAGCGCCTTCGTGGGGATGCAGCCGTTGTGCAGGCAGGTGCCGCCGACCTTGCCCTTCTCGATCAGGGCGACGTCCAGGCCCAGCTGAGCGCCTCGCAGCGCCGCGGCGTAACCGCCGCTACCACCGCCGAGGATCACTAGGTCGAAAACGGTGCTGGCGTCGTTCGCCACGTCACGTCCTCCATGCATGTGCGCCGTAACCCGGTCATCCATGACCGGTCGGCGGCGGTCGTCGGCCGCTCGTTACTTCGGCCCTCGGTGGGGCCCTGTCCTGCCGGTTACCCATCTTCGCACTTGTCGGAGCCGGACGGGACGCGCCCCCGGGGTGTGAGAAGGGCGACAGCCGCCCACCGGGGCCGCGCGGCGGTACGGGCACGGGTACGGCCGCGCGTATTCCGCCGGTGGGGCGGTACGCGCGGCCGTACGTGTGAGCAGTCAGACAGGCACGCGCGGGCCCGGCCCCCGCGTACGGCGTGAGGCGGTACGCGAGGACCGGGCCCGCGGTCACCGTCCGTCACCGGACGGCGGCCCGGTGCTCAGACCAGTTCGCCCTCGGCGGCCGTCTCGGCCAGCCGGACCAGGGTGCGCACGGCGGAACCGGTGCCGCCCTTCGGGGTGTAGCCGAACGGGGCGCCCTCGTTGAAGGCCGGGCCCGCGATGTCCAGGTGCGCCCAGGCGATGTCCTCGGCGACGAACTCCTCAAGGAACAGGCCGGCGACCAGGCCGCCGCCCATCCGCTCGCCCATGTTGGCGATGTCGGCGGTCGAGGACTCCATGCCCTTGCGTAGGTGGGCCGGGAGCGGCATCGGCCACGAGGGCTCGCCGGCCTGGCCGGACAGCTCGTGGATCGTGGCGCGGAAGGCGTCGTCGTTGCTCATCACGCCGAAGGTGCGCGAACCCAGCGCGACCATCATGGCGCCGGTCAGCGTCGCGACGTCGACGATCGCGTCGGGGTTCTCCTCGCCCGCGCGGGCGATCGCGTCGGCCAGCACGAGCCGGCCCTCGGCGTCGGTGTTGAGCACCTCGACGGTCTTCCCGCTGTACATGCGCAGCACGTCGCCGGGGCGGGTCGCGGAGCCCGAGGGCATGTTCTCGGCCAGGGCCAGCCAGCCGGTCACGTGCACGGGCAGCTTGAGCCGCGCGGCGGTGACGACGGCGGCGAACACGGCGGCGGCGCCGCCCATGTCGCACTTCATGGTCTCGTTGTGGCCGGCCGGCTTGAGCGAGATACCGCCCGAATCGTACGTGATGCCCTTGCCGACGAAGGCGAGGGACTGCTGGGCCTTCGCGCCCTTGTACTCGATCTTCACGAGCCGCGGCGGGCGCGCGGAGCCGGCGCCGACGCCGAGGATGCCGCCGAAGCCTCCCTTGGCCAGGGCCTTCTCGTCGAGGACGGTCACCTTGAGGCCGTGCTCCTTGCCGGCCGCCTGGGCGATCGCCGCGAAGGACTCCGGGTACAGGTCGTTGGAGGGGGTGTTGACCAGATCACGGGCCCGGTTCAGCTCCTCGGCGAGCACGACGGCGCGTTCGGCGGCCGCCTTGTGCGCCTTGTCGCGGGCCTTCGCGCCGTGCACGGCGATCTCGGCGACCGGGGCCTTGGCGTCCGTGTCGTCCTTGTAGGCGCGGAAGGCGTAGGCACCGAGCAGGGCGCCCTCACCGATCGCGCCGACCGCCTCGGCGCCGGCCACGGGCAGCGCGAAGGACGCCTTCCTGACACCGGTCAGGGCGCGGGCCGCGACACCGGCGGCGCGGCGCAGCGCCTCCGCGCCGAAACCGGCCTCCTTGACGTCCTCGGCGCCGAGGCCGACCGCCACGACGAGCGGGGTCCTGAACCCGGCCGGGGCGGGGAGCTTGGTCAGCTCGCCCTCGGCACCCGAGGCGCCCAGCGTCTCCAGGAGACCGGCGAGCTTTCCGTCGAAGGCCGCGTCCACGGCCTCCGCGCCGGGTGCGACGACCGGGCCCTCGGCGCCCTTCGCCACACCCACGACGATCGCGTCGGCCCGCAGGCCGGACCCGGCGGCGGGCTTAAGAGTCAGAGCTGTCACGGTGGTGAGTTCTCGCTTCCATAGAGTTCGGGGCCTGATTGCTGGGGACGACGGCCCGGCGCGGGGTCCGACCGGACCGGCGCCGAGGCAGAGCCTACGCTCCGTGACGGCCCTCGCCCATGGCGGAGGGCGCCGCCCCGGCCGGCAGGGGGCTCAGCGCCCCAGGGCGAGGACGACCAGCGCCGCCGTGGCCGCCGTCTCCTCCAGTGCCCCGAACACGTCGCCCGTCACCCCGCCCAGCCGCCGTACACAGCGGCGCAGCAGCGCGGCCGCCGCCACGAGACCCGCCAGGACGGCCACGAGCAGCCGCAGCACCGCCCACGGCCCCCCGCCCGCCCCGGCGCCCGCGCACACCGCCAGGCACAGCGCCCCGGCCCCGTACGCCGCCGCGCGCGGGACGGTGCCCGCGACGGCGGCCCCCAGGCCCTCCGGGCGGGCGGCCGGAACCCCCGCGCACGCGGCGCCGGTCATCGCCAGCCGCCCCACGACGCCCGCGACGGCGGCGCCGATCGCGCCCTGCGCCCAGCCGTCCCCGTACAGCCGGGACAGGACGGCGACCTGGGCGAGCAGGACCAGCAGGAGGGTCACGACGCCGAACGGGCCGATGTCCGAACGCTTCATGACGCTCAGCGCCGCCTCGGCCGGCTTCCCGCTGCCCAGCCCGTCCGCCGTGTCGGCGAGGCCGTCCAGGTGCAGGCCGCGCGTGAGCACGGCCGGTACCGCGACGCTCGCGACCGCCGCGAGGAGCGCGCCCGCGCCGAGCAGTGACAGGACCCCGCCGAGCGCGGCGGCGCACAGCCCGACGACCAGCCCGGCCAGCGGCGCCCAGAGCATGCCCGCGCGGGCCGCCTCCCGGTCCCAGCGGCTCACCCGTACGGGGAGCACGGTGAGGGTGCCGAAGGCGAAACGTATGCCGTCCATGGCGCGATCCTCTCAGGAGCGAGGAGCGAGGAGCGAGGAGCGGGCGGACGGCGGAGCGGGCGCGCGTGCGGGCCCGTCCCGGGATAGAACGGGCCCGGGGGCGAACGACGTCGGGAGTGGCCGCATGGGGACTTGGTTCGACCGGAACTTCGTGGAGCCGGGCAAGCTGCCGCTGCTGCTGGCCCTGGCCGCGTTCGTCGTGACCTTCCTCGTGACCCGCACGATCACGCGGCTGATCCGGGCCGGCCGGGGGCCCTTCCGCAACATCACCCCCGGCGGGATGCACATCCACCACGTCGTGCCGGGCGTGGTCCTCGCCGTCGTCGGCGGCTTCGGCGCGGTGAGCAGCGGGAAGCGGGGGGTGGCGGCCGGGATCTGCGCGGTGATCTTCGGGGTGGGGGCCGGGCTCGTGCTCGACGAGTTCGCGCTGATCCTCCACCTGGACGACGTCTACTGGTCCGAGCAGGGCCGGCAGAGCGTCGAGGTCGTGATCCTGACCGCCGCGCTCGTCGGGCTGCTCGTGGCCGGGTTCTCCCCGATCGGCGTGGACTCGGTGTCCTCGCGGGAGGCCGGCGGGCGGGCCACCGCGATCACGGTCCTCCTGCTCGACCTGCTGTTCGTCGCCATCACCCTCGTGAAGGGCAAGCCGAAGACGGCCCTGCTCGGCGTCCTGGTGCCCTTCCTCGCCTGGGTCGGGGCGGTCCGGCTGGCGCGGCCCGGCTCCCCGTGGGCCAGGCGCTTCTACGCGAGGCACCCGCACCGCAGGGCCCGCGCGCTGGTGCGCGCCTACCGCCACGACCGCGACTGGGTGCGCCGCGCCCGCCGCTTCCAGGACCTGATCGGCGGGGCCCCGGACCGGCTGCCGGCCGGCGGCTGAGCGGCGGGCGCACGGGGCGGTCCCGAAGGTCCCTCAGCCCTCGGCGGGCTCCCCGGTCCCCGGCTCCCCGGCCGCCGCCTGCTCGCGCACCGGAAGCTCCCCGGTGAGCGCCGCCGCGGCCCGTACCAGCGGCAGGGACAGCAGCGCGCCGACCCCCTCGCCGATCCGCACCCCCTGGTCGAGCAGCGGTTCCAGGGCCATCCGGTCGTACGCCTTCGCCTGCGCCGGCTCCCCGCTGACGTGTCCGGCCAGCCACCAGTCCGGGGCGCGGAAGGCGGCACGCTGCGCGACCAGCGCGCAGGCCGCGGAGACCACGCCGTCCAGGACCACCGGGGTGCGGCGCACCGCGCACTGGAGGAGGAAACCGGTGATCGCCGCGAGGTCCGCGCCGCCCACCGCGCCCAGCAGCGCGAGCTGATCGCCCAGCACCGGGCGGGCCCGGCGCAGCGCGTCCCGGATCGCCGCGCACTTGCGCATCCAGGTCAGGTCGTCGATCGCCTCGCCGCCGCGTCCGGTGACCACCGAGGCGTCCGTGCCGCACAGTGCCGCGACCAGCGCCCCGGCGGCCGTGGTGCCGCCCACGCTCACGTCACCGAGCACCACGAGGTCGGTGCCCGAGTCGGCCTCCTCGTCGGCCACGGCCATCCCGGCCCGCACCGCGGCCTCCGCCTCGTCCAGGGTCAGCGCGTCCTCGATGTCGATACGGCCCGAGCCGCGCCGCACCCGGTGCCGCGTGACCTCGGCCGGCAGCGTGTCCGGATCGCAGTCCAGGGCCATGTCGACCACCCGCACCGGGACGTCGAAACCCCGGGCCAGGACCGCCACCGGGGCGGTGCCCTCCAGCACCTCGCGTACGAGGGCCGCGGCCCCGCCCGCCGGACGCCGGGAGACACCGAGCCCGGCGACCCCGTGATCCCCGGCGAAGAGGATCACGCGCGGCTGCCGTACGGGCGTCACCGGAACCGTGGTCTGCGCCGCCGAGAGCCATTCCCCCAGCTCGTCCAGCCGGCCCAGCGCGCCCCTCGGCACGCTCAGCAGCGCCCTGCGGTCCTCGGCGGCGTGCCGGACCGCGCTGTCGGGGCGCTCGATCAGGTCGGAGAAGTCGTCGAGATCAATCCTGCTCATTCGCGGAACAGTACCGGCACCCGCCGTCCCGCCCCCGTACGGCCCGGACACCGGGGGGAGTGCGCGGGACGAGGGAGGCGTTCCGGGCGGGTCCAGCGGGATACGTGACAGTTCATCGGGTTTCATGACGCATGCCGCCTTTTGCGGAGAAACCGTCGTCAGCGAGCACGGGGTGAGGAGCGGTCATGTCCCCGAACGCCACGGCACACCTCCCGAAGCACACCGGCCCCCCGCTCAGCGGGGCGGTGGACACCGGCCGCCGCGCCGCCCCTCCCGGGCGAGGAGCGGACGCGCCCTCCCCGGCCTCGGGGGCCTCCGGGGCCGCATGCGTCTGGTGCGGGTCCCGGCGGCTGCTGCCTGTCGCGCGCGGCACCAGGAGTGTGCGGCTGACCCGCTGCACCCGGTGCGCCCACACCTTCGGCGCCCCGCGCCCCGCCACGGCGCTGCGCCCGCCCGCCCCGCGCGCCGTCCCCGAACGCAGGCACCGCGAACGGGCCCGCCTCCTGCTCCCGTACGGCGAACCGGAGAGCTGGCTCGACGTCGGCACCGGCGAGGGCGCCTTCCCCGCCGTCGCCCGTTCCTGCTTCCCCTACACCGCCTTCGACGGCCTCGACCCCGACCCCGTCCAGATCGCCCGCGCCCGCGCCGAGGGGCACGTCGAGGAGGCCCACCACGGCACGCTCAGCTCCGCGCTGCCCGCACTCGTGGGGCGCTACGACGTCGTCAGCCTCTTCCACCAGTTGGAGCGCGCCCCCGACCCCCGGGCCGAACTCGCCGCCGCGGCCCAGGCGTTGCGCACCGGCGGGTACCTCCTCGTCGAGGCGTACGACCCGCGTTCCGCGCTCGGCACGCTGCTCGGCCCGCACTGGGCCCCGTTCACCGGACAGACCCCGGCCCACCTCGTACCCCGCCCCGGGCTGCTGCGCGCCCTGCGCGAACTGGGCTTCACCGTCCTCAGCGTGCGGCGCGGCCCCGCCCACCTGCCGGGCGACCTGCGCACGGCGGCCGCCCGCGCCCTGGCCCACCGGCGCGGGCCCGCCGCGCTCCTCACGCGCCCGCTCACCGGTACGGCCGGGGCCCTCGACGCGCTGCTCGCCCCGCTCGCCCGGCGCACCCGGCTCGGTACGGGCTACCGGGTCCTCGCCCGCCGCGGATGAGGCCGCCGGGCCGCGCCCGGCCCGGCGGTGGGCCGCGCGCTCAGCCCCGCAGGACCAGCGCCTGGCCCGCCACGACCAGCAGCACCTGTTCGCACTGGGCGGCGAACCCCGCGTTCAGCCGCCCCAGTTCGTCGCGGTAGCGACGCCCCGAAGCGGTCGCGGGCACCACGCCCGAGCCCACCTCGTTGGACACCGCCACGACCAGCCGCCGGGTCTCCCGCAGGGCCTGGGTCAGCTCCGCGACCCGCGCGCGCAGCTTGCGCTCCCCGCCGGTGGCCCACGCGTCGTCGTCCCACGCGTCGACCGAGTCCATCGCGTCCGCCAGCCACAGCGACAGACAGTCGACGAGCAGCGGCGGGCCGTCCTGGAGCAGCAGCGGCACGAGATCGCAGGTCTCCGCGGTACGCCAGGACGCGGGACGCCGCTCACGGTGCAGCCCTATCCGGGCCGCCCACTCGGTGTCCCCGTCCCGGCTGCCGCCGGTCGCGACGTACAGCACCTCCGGGTAGGTCTCCAGACGCCGCTCGGCCTCCACCGACTTCCCCGAACGCGCGCCGCCCAGCACGAGCGTACGGCGCGGGACGAAGGGCGCGCGGTAGGCCGTCTCGTCCGGCGAGAGCCCGCGCACCCCGGTGCCGGTGCGCGCGGCGAGCGTCGTCCCGTCCGGGACCGCCCGCGCCCCGGCCGCGACCAGCCGCCGCTCCAGTTCGGGTCCGGGCGGCACGTCGTGGTCCAGGTGCGCGGCGAGCACCGCCGTGTCCGGGCCGACCGCGCCCGCCGCCCGCAGCCGCGCCAGCGCGTCCGGCCGCCGTACGACGTCCATGACCACGGTGTCGTACGGCTCCGGGTAGGTGTCCGGGCCGGCCGGGCCCGCGCCCGGCGGCAGGTACAGGAGCCGTTCCCCGTCCGGGCCGGTCACCCCGTAGCCGGTACCCGGGGCGTCCGTGGCCAGCGCCCGCACCCGGTGGCCCGCGAGCAGCGCCAGTTCCCGGCCCTCGGGCACCCGCCCCGGCTGCGGCAGCCCGGCGGGGATCTCCACGGCGGGACCCTCGTGGGGGTGGCTCAGCAGGACCTGCCGGGCGCCGCTGAGCGAATGGCCCGCGCGGGCCGCCGCGAACACCGCGCCCGGGGTCAGGTCGAACAGCAGGACCCCGTCGACCAGGAGCGCCGTCGCCGACCGCGCGTCGCGGCCGAGGGCGCGTGCGCACGCGGCGCAGGGGCAGTCGGGGCGGGGAAGACCGGAGGGGCCGCCGGTGCCGAGCAGAGTCAGTTCCACACCATGATTTTCTCCTGCCCCCTGCGGGGCCGCGCGTCCGGCTAGGCTTCGGGGAGGACTCGGATCTTGGAGGCTGACATGGCGGCATGGACGTGGCGGTTCGAGAAAACCGACGGGACGGAGGTCCAGCCGGCCCTGGAGCCCGAGGAGTTCACCACGCAGGGTGACGCGGAGTCCTGGGTCGGCGAGTACTGGAAGGAACTCCTCGACGGGGGCGCCGACCAAGTGCGGCTGTTCGAGGACTCCACCGAGATCTACGGACCGATGAGCCTGCACGCGAGCACCCCCGAGCCGGCCCCGGCCGAGCCGGTGGCCGAGGAGGAGACCGACGGGGAGGCGGCGCAGGCTTAGGCGTGTCCGGCCGTTCCCGTCCGCCGCGCGACGCCGTGCGCGTCCTCTCGCCGTACCGCCCCCGGACCCGAGTACGGTCCCGTACGCGGCACCGGGGCCGGCGCGCCGGCGGCACGCGCCTGACGCCGCGCGGCCGCCCCGCGGGCGACGACGGGAAGCGGCGGACACGCCCCGGCGCGGCGGGGAGGCGGCGCGGGGCCGCTCCGGGCGCTGCGGCCCCGGGCGCCGCGCCCCCGCCCGCCCCGCCTCACGTCTCGCCGAGTGTCACCCGGGCCCGGTGCGGCTCGCCGTCCCGCGTGTAGGCCACCTCGACGCGCTGACCGGGGCGGTCGGCGGCGAGCGCCTCGGTCAGTGACTCGATCGTCGTCAGCTTCGTGCCGTCGAGCGCCGTCAGGATGTCCCCGGCCCTGATCCCCGCCTTGTGGGCCGCTCCGCCCTCGCGCGCGGTGACGACGGCCACCCCGGAGGGGGAGAAGCCCGCGCCCAGGACGGTGCGCCCGGTGATGCCGAGCGCGGCCCGGCCCGAGTCGGTGACCTTGCCGTTCCGCACGATCTGGCCCGCGATCGTGCGTACGGTCGCGGAGGGGATCGCGAAGCCGATCCCGGGCGCCGTGCCCGAGCCCAGCTCGGGATCGGTCGCGGCCAGCGTCGGGATGCCGATGACCTTCCCGTCCAGGTCCACGAGGGCGCCCCCGCTGTTGCCCGGGTTGATGGCCGCCGAGGTCTGCACCATGTTGGCGATGGTCGCCCCGGTGCCGCCGCCCGAACTGCCCTCGCTGACCGTGCGGCCCGTCGCCGACACGATGCCCTGGGTGACGCTGGAGGCCAGGCCGAGCGGGGAGCCCATCGCGAGCACGATCTGTCCCATGGCCACCTTCCGCGAGTCCCCGAACCGGGCGGCTTTGAGCCCCTCGGGCGGCTCGTCGAGGCGGACGACCGCGAGGTCCTGCGGCGGATAGCTGGACACCAGCTTCGCGGACAGCTCCTGCTCACCGGTGGCCGTCGTCACCTTGAAGGTGGTCTCGTCGCCGACGACGTGCGCGTTGGTGACGACATGGCCCTTGCCGTCGAGGACGATGCCCGAGCCGAGCGAGTCGCCCGCCCGGATCTGCACGACGGACGGCAGCACGTCCTTGATGACCCGCTGGTAGTCCCGCTGCAACTGGTCCGAGGAACGCGGCACCCCCGCCTCGGGCGCGCGAGCGGAACCGGCGGCCGCCCGTTCGGGCACCGGGGAACAGCCCCCGAGCAGGATCACCGCGCCCAGGGCCGCGCCCACCGGCAGCAGCCGCGCGCCGCGGAAGACGCGGCGGGAGAGGGAGGAACGAGCGGGGCGGCAGACGCGGGGGAGAGGGCCGAAGACACGGGAATCGCGAGCGTCCATGTCCGGATTATGGGGCGACGGGGTGCCCTCCGGCCGCCTGGAAGGGGCTGTCCGGGGACTGACCCGGCCCGGCGACGGGGGCCCGCCCGGCTCTCAGCGCCGTACGCCGCACAGATGCAGCAGCGCCGCGACCTGCCGGTAGGGATCGGTGCGCCCCGCGCGGTCCTCCGCCGTCAGCAGACGGTCGAGCTCCCCGGGGGCGGGGGTGGCCGCGTCGTCGGAGAAGTGTTCCGTGAACACCCGGACCCCGTACCAGCCGGCGAGCGGGGCACCGATGCCCGCGAGGGTCTGGGTCAGGGCGGAGAGCCGGTCCGCGCGCACCGCGCGCCCGCCGCGGTCCAGGGCGACGGGGGAGTCGAAGGCCGTGAGCGCCGCCTCCCAGTGACCTTCGAGCCCGGGGCGCAGCGCGAGCGCGTCCGCGTTGCGCACCAGCAGCGACAGCAGCCCCCCGGGGGCCAGCACCCTGCCCAGAGCCGCCAGTACCGGATCGGGCTCCTCGACGTGCATCAGCACCCCGTGGCACAGCACGAGGTCGAAACTGCCCGGGGTGAAGTGCACCCCGGTCTCCCGGCCGTGCCCCTCCAGCAGCCGCACCCGCTCGCGTACCTCGGCCGGCTCGCCGGACAGCACCGAGCGCGCCTTCGTCAGGAGATCCGGATCGGACTCCAGACCGGTGACCTCGTGTCCCGCGCGCGCCAGCCGCAGCGCCTGGGTCCCCTGCCCGGTGCCCACGTCCAGCACCCGCAGCCGGCGGCCCTGCGGGAAACACTCCGCGAGCCGTTCGTCGAGCTGCCGCGCCACCAGCACCTGGCGCACCGCCCCACGCACCCCGCCCAGCCCCCGCACCCACCGCTCGGTCTCCGCGAAGACCGGCCGCGCCCCGGACTGCCCGGGTTCAGGACCACCCTGCGGCGGCGGGCCGAAGCCACCGGGACGCCCGGCGGGGGCAGCGCCGAAGAAATCGGAGGGCGCAGTACTCAGGGCCGCTCCCCGCGCCGCACCTGGGGCTTGGGCATCCGCAGCCGCCGCATCTGCAGCGTGCGCATCAGGGCGTAGGCGACGGCACCCTTCTTGGGCTCGTTCGGGTACCGCGTACGCAGTTCCTTCTTCAGGCCCACCGCGATCCGTACCGAGTCCACCACGATCAGGACGATCAGCAGGAGCCAGAAGAGCAGAGCGATGTTCTGGAGCGCGCCCACCCGCACCATGCTCAGCACGAGGATCACGACGGCGGCGGGCAGGAACCACTCCGCCACGCACCGCCGGGAGTCCACGTAGTCCCGGGCGAGCTTGCGCACCGGGCCCTTGTCACGGGCGGGCAGATAGCGCTCGTCGCCGGTGGCCAGCGCCTGGCGCTGACGCTCCATGTCGGCACGGCGCGCGTCGCGCTGCCGCTTCGCCGCCTCCTTGCGCGTCATCTGCGTGTTGGTCACGCTGCGGCGCTGCGTCTGCGAGGCGCTGCGCTTGGGGGTCGGGCGGCCCTTCGGGGCCTGCGGGTCACGGGGCTGCTTGGAGTCGGTCACCTGCGCCTGGGCGCCGGGTGCCTGCTCATCCTTCGTACGGCTACGGAACACAAAGCCCAAGGGTACGGGGTGCCGGCGCATGAGCGGCCGCGGTCCGGGGAACGATCCGGCAACACCACGCGTCCTGAATACGGGGCGTAGGTGGACTTACGGGGACCTGACCGGCGGGTTTCCGGGGCCCTGCCGGGGTTCGCCTACTCCCTACGCCGGACCGTCCTCCTCCGCAGTCGTCCTTGGGGAGGAGCGGATAGCCGCTCGAACAGTGCGGTAATAGAGGCAGGGCCCGTACTGTGGGTTCTGTTGGAGTGCTGGAGCCGAAGGCCGTCAGAAGGGGGCGCGCGAAGCCCATGAGCGGTGTGATGAAGCGTATGGGGATGATCTTCCGCGCGAAGGCGAACAAGGCCCTTGACAGGGCCGAGGACCCGCGCGAGACCCTCGACTACTCGTACCAGAAGCAGCTCGAACTGCTGCAGAAGGTGCGCCGGGGGGTCGCCGACGTCGCGACCTCCCGCAAACGACTCGAACTGCAGCTCAACGGGTTGCAGACCAATTCCTCGAAGCTGGAGGAGCAGGGCCGCAAGGCGCTCGCGCTCGGCCGGGAGGACCTCGCCCGCGAGGCGCTCTCGCGCCGCGCGGCCCTCCAGCAGCAGGTCACCGACCTGGAGACGCAGCACCAGACGCTGCAGGCCGAGGAGGAGAAGCTGACCCTCGCGGCACAGCGCCTCCAGGCCAAGGTGGACGCCTTCCGCACCAAGAAGGAGACCATCAAGGCCACCTACACCGCCGCCCAGGCGCAGACCCGGATCGGCGAGGCGTTCTCCGGGATCTCCGAGGAGATGGGCGACGTCGGTCTCGCGATCCAGCGGGCCGAGGACAAGACCGCGCAGTTGCAGGCCCGCGCCGGAGCGATCGACGAACTGCTCGCCTCGGGCGCCCTGGACGACTCGTCCGGGCTGGCCAAGGACGACATCGCGGCCGAACTGGACCGGCTCTCCGGCGGCACCGACGTGGAGCTGGAGATCCAGCGCATGAAGGCCGAACTCGCCGGCGGCAGCGGCGGGCAGCAGCAGGCCATCGAGCCCGGTCAGGGCGAGGCGAAACCGCAGCAGCCCGGCCAGTCCCAGGGCACCCCGCGTTTCGACAAGCAGTAGCGGCGGCCGGCCGGTGCGGGCGCGCGGCCCGCGCCGGGCCCTCGCACCGCCGCCGGACACTCCCGCCGCAGTCGTCCGTCCCGCAGTGACACGGCCCCGGTGCCGTGACGAGCGCCCGAGGAGAACGTCATGATCGTCCGGATCATGGGGGAGGGCCAGGTACAGCTGGCCGACAGCCACGTCGCCGAGCTGGACGCGCTCGACGACGAACTGCTCGCCGAGATGGACAAGGGGGACGGCCCCGGTTTCCGCGCGACCCTGCACGCGCTGCTGGACCGGGTCCGCGCCCTGGGCACCCCGCTGCCCGACGACTCCCTGGAGCCGTCCGAGCTGATCCTGCCCGCCCCCGACGCGACCCTCGAAGAGGTCCGCGCCATGCTCACCGACGACGGCCTGATCCCGGGCTGACCCCGTCGCCGCACTCCCACCACCGGGGCGCCCCCGCCAGCGCGGAGGCGCCCCGGCGCACGTCACCGACGCGATCCGCGTGCCGGTGACAGGGCCCACACTCACCCGTTCGCACCAACGGCGCGTGCCCGACCGTCCACGCCGTCTCGTCCCAGGGGGAAGTCAGGGAACAGGAGACCGTCCACGACCATGTCCGCCCACCTGCCGGCGCCCCTGCGCCACGTCACCTGCTGGTCGCGCGCGCACCCCCTCGCGCCCGACGCGCTGCTCGCCGTCCTCGTGCTGGCCTGCATGGTCCTCGGCTCCTTCGCCGGCCCGCACACCCAGCAGGGCCAGGCCTGGGAGGCCCGCTCGCCCGGGGCGCTCAGCCTCGCCCTGATGGCCGCGTGCGCGGGCCTGCTGGTCCTGCGCCGCCGCCGTCCCCTCCTGGTCCTGGGCCTCACCTCCGCGCTGTCCCTGTGCGAGGTCGTCAACGGCGAGCCGCGCGCGCCCGTCGTGATGGGCGCCGTGATCGCCCTCTACACGGTGGCCGCGCACACCGACCGTTCCACCGCCTGGCGCGTCGGCCTGGTCACCGTCGTCGGTCTCACCGCCGTCGCGATGCTGGCCGGGGAGCTGCCCTGGTACTCCCAGGAGAATCTGGTGATCACCGCCTGGACCGGGCTCGCCGCCGCCTTCGGGGACGCGGTGCGCAGCCGACGGGCCTTCTGGGCGGCGATCCGCGAACGCGCCGACCGCGCGGAGCGCACCCGCGAGGAGGAGGCCCGCCGCCGGGTCGCCGAGGAGCGGCTGCGCATCGCCCGCGACCTGCACGACGTCGTCGCCCACCACATCGCCCTCGTCAACGTGCAGGCCGGGGTCGCCGCCCACGTCATGGACCGGCGCCCCGACCAGGCCAAGGAGGCGCTCGCCCATGTCCGGGCGGCCAGCCGCTCGGCCCTGGAGGAACTGCGCGCCACCGTGGGGCTGCTGCGGCAGTCCGGCGACCCGGCCGCGCCCACCGAGCCCACCGCAGGTCTGGAGCGCCTCGACGAACTGCTCGGCACCTTCCGCAGCGCCGGGCTCCCGGTCACCCTCGTCACCCCCGGCCCGCAGGCCGCCGGCCCCCTGCCCTCCGCCGTGGACCTCGCCGCCTACCGCGTCGTCCAGGAGGCGCTGACCAACGTCCAGAAGCACGCGGGGCCCGGGGCCCGCGCCGAGATCAGCGTCGTACGGGTGGGCCGGCAGGTCGAGGTGAGCGTGCTCGACGACGGCCGGGGCGGCGCCGCCAAGGGCCCCGACCAGGACGGCGGCCACGGGCTGCTCGGCATGCGGGAGCGGGTCGGCGCGCTCGGCGGGCACCTCACGGCCGCCCCCCGGTACGGAGGCGGCTTCCGGGTCCACGCGATACTGCCCCTGGACCTGCCGAGGACCGGGCCGGACCGCGAGAGCGGGGAGGCGGCCGGAAACGACCGGCCGGGCGGGACCGGGCAGCCCGCCGGGGGCCGCCCTCCCGCCCAGGGCCGCCCGCCGGCCCAGGGCCACCGACCGACCGTACGACCGGGGGAAGCCGTATGAGCCGTACCAGTCCGGGCCCGACAGGCCGGGCCGCAGGGGGCCGCACCGGCCCGCGCGGGCCGCGGGGCACCTCGTGACCATCCGCGTCCTGCTCGCCGACGACCAGGCCCTGCTGCGCAGCGCCTTCCGGGTCCTCGTCGACTCCGAACCCGACATGGAGGTCGTGGGCGAGGCCTCCGACGGGGCCGAGGCCGTACGGCTCGCCGCCCAGGAGCGCGCCGACGTCGTCCTCATGGACATCCGGATGCCGGGCACCGACGGACTCGCCGCGACCAGGATGATCAGCGCCGACCCGGCCCTCGCCGACGTGCACGTCGTGATGCTCACGACCTTCGAGGTGGACGAGTACGTCGTCCAGTCGCTGCGCGCGGGCGCCTCCGGCTTCCTCGGCAAGGGCTCGGAACCCGAGGAACTGCTCAGCGCCATCCGCGTGGCCGCCGCCGGGGACGCCCTGCTGTCTCCCGCCGCGACCAAGGGCCTCATCGCGAGCTTCCTCGCCCAGGGCGGCGGACGGACGGGCGCCGAGGCCGACGGGGCGCGGCTGGCCACTCTCACCACCCGCGAACGCGAGGTGCTCGTCCAGGTCGCCGGGGGACTGTCCAACGACGAGATAGCCGAACGGCTCGCGGTCAGCCCGCTCACCGTCAAGACCCACGTGAACCGGGCGATGGCCAAACTGGGCGCCCGCGACCGGGCACAACTCGTCGTAATCGCCTACGAATCGGGCCTGGTACGCCCACGGGTTGAGTGAGTCTCCACCACCGCGTACTGCGCCCGCAGTAGAGGCCCCCGCAGAAATGGTCCTGGAAGCGACCCTTCAGGCCCCGGCGATGAACCATCGTGTTGTACGAACGGTCCACAGCTTCCGCACACCCCATCCGGCCCCGCTCGGCGGCGCCGGGCGGACGGCCGCTCCCCGCCCTTGCCGCGTAGCCACAGAGAGAGACCTCCATGTCCTGGCTGTCGAGATTCAGCCTTGCCCAACGGGCCCTGATCGGGCTGATGTCGGTCATCGCGATCGTCTTCGGCGCGATAGCGATACCGCAGCTGAAACAGCAGCTGCTTCCCAACATCGAACTCCCCCTCGTCTCCGTCCTCGCCCCCTACCAGGGCGCCTCGCCCGACGTGGTCGAGAAGCAGGTCGTGGAGCCCCTGGAGGACTCGCTCGACGCGGTGGACGGTCTCTCCGGGATCACCTCGACCTCCAGCGAGGGCAACGCCGTCGTCATGGCGCAGTTCGACATCGGCGGGGGCGACTCCAAGCAGCTCGTCGCCGACGTCCAGCAGGCCGTCAACCGCGTCCGCGCCCAACTGCCCGACGACGTCGACCCGCAGGTGATCGCCGGTTCGACCGACGACATCCCGACCGTCGTCCTGGCCGCGACCTCCGACCGCGACCAGCAGGCCTTCGCCGACCAGCTCGACCGCGCCGTGGTCCCCGCGCTGGAGGACATCGACGGCGTCGCCCAGGTCACCGTGGACGGGGTGCGTGACCTCCAGGTCACCGTCACCCCCGACGACGCGAAGCTCGCCCGCGCCGGTCTCAACACCAGCGCGCTCAGCCAGGCGCTCAAGGCGGGCGGGGCCACCGTGCCGGCCGGCTCCTTCGACGAGGGCGGCAAGAACCGCACCGTCCAGGTCGGCGGCGCCTTCACCTCGCTGAAGCAGATCGAGAACCTGCGCGTGCTGCCGCCGGCGGCCCCCGGAGCCCCCGGCAAGAGCGGTGCGGCCAAGCCCGTACGCCTGGGCGACATCGCGAAGGTCGCGCAGCAGGAGGCCCCGGCCACCGCGCTGACCCGCACCAACGGCAAGCCCAGCCTCGCCGTCGCGCTCACGATGGACCGGGACGGCAGCGCCGTCGCCATCTCCGACGAGGTCGAGAAGCAGCTGCCGAAGCTGCGCGACTCGCTCGGCACCGACGCCAAGCTCACCGTCGTGAGCGACCAGGGACCGGCCGTCTCCAAGGCCGTCAAGGGCCTGACCACCGAGGGCGCGCTCGGCCTCGTCTTCGCCGTCCTCGTGATCCTGGTCTTCCTCGCCTCGATCCGCTCGACGCTCGTCACCGCGGTGTCCATCCCGCTGTCGGTCGTCCTCGCGCTGATCGTGCTGTGGACCCGCGACCTGTCCCTCAACATGCTGACCCTCGGCGCGCTCACCATCGCGATCGGCCGGGTCGTGGACGACTCCATCGTCGTCCTGGAGAACATCAAACGGCACCTCGGCTACGGCGAGGAACGCAAGGAGGCCATCCTCACCGCCGTCCGCGAGGTCGCCGGGGCGGTCACCTCCTCGACGCTCACCACCGTCGCGGTGTTCCTGCCGATCGGGCTGGTCGGCGGCATCGTCGGCGAGCTGTTCGGCTCCTTCTCGCTCACCGTCACCGCCGCGCTGCTCGCCTCGCTGCTGGTCGCCCTCACCGTGGTGCCGGTCCTGTCGTACTGGTTCCTGCGCGCCCCGAAGAACGTCAGGGACGCCGCCGGGATCGAACAGGCCCGCAGGGAGGCCGAGGAGAAGGAGGCGCGCAGCCGCCTCCAGCGCTTCTACGTGCCGGTCCTGCGCTTCGCGACCCGTCGCCGGATCACGAGCCTCGCGATCGCGCTCGTCGTGCTCGTCGCGACCTTCGCCATGGCGCCGCTGCTCAAGACCAACTTCTTCGACCAGGGCGACCAGGACACGCTGAGCGTGACCCAGGAACTCCCGCCCGGCACGAGCCTCAAGACCACAAACGAGGCGGCCCGCAAGGTCGAGAAGCTGCTCGCCGACACCGACGGCGTCCAGGACTATCAGGTCACCGTCGGCTCCTCCGGGTTCATGGCGGCCTTCGGCGGCACCACCGACACCAACCACGCCACCTATCAGGTCAAGCTCAAGGACGCCGAGCAGTACGAGGCCGTCCAGGACCGGATCGAGAAGGGCGTGGCCCGGCTCGACGGGGCCGGGGACGTGAGCGTCGCGGCCGGCGGCGGCTTCGGCGACCAGGACCTGAGCGTCGTGGTGAAGGCCCCCGACGGCGACACCCTCGGCAAGGCCGCCCAGCAGGTCGTGGGCGCCGTCAAGAAGACCGACGACGTCAAGGACGTGCAGAGCGACCTGTCGCGGTCGATCCCGAGGATCTCGGTCACCGCCAAGCCCGCCGCGGCGGAGGCCGGTTACGACGACACCGCTCTCGGCGCGCTCGTCGCCCAGTCGGTGCGCGGCACCACGAGCGGCGAGGCGATGCTGGACGACACCGAGCGCGACGTCGTCGTCAAGTCCGCCCACCCGGCGACCACTCTGGACCAGCTGCGGGGGCTCGACCTGGGCACGGTGAAGCTCGGCGACATCGCCCAGGTGCGGCTCGTCGACGGCCCGGTCTCCAGCACCCGGATCGACGGGGCCCGCGCGGCCACCGTCACGGCCAAGCCGGTCGGGGACAACACCGGTGCCATCAGCGCGGACCTGCAGAAGCAGATCGACGCGCTGGACCTGCCGCAGGGCGCGACCGCCAGCATCGGCGGGGTCACCTCCGACCAGGACGACGCGTTCAAGAAGCTCGCGCTGGCCATGCTCGCGGCCGTCGCCATCGTCTTCCTGCTGCTCGTGGCGACCTTCCGCTCGCTGATCCAGCCGCTCATCCTGCTGGTCTCCATCCCGTTCGCGGCGACCGGCGCGCTCGGCCTGCTCATCGTCACCGGCACCCCGATGGGCGTCCCGGCGATGATCGGCATGCTGATGCTGATCGGCATCGTGGTTACCAACGCGATCGTGCTCATCGACCTCATCAACCAGTACCGCTCGCGCGGCCTGGGCGTGGTCGAGGCCGTGATCGAGGGGGGCCGGCACCGGCTGCGGCCCATCCTCATGACGGCGCTCGCGACGATCTTCGCGCTGCTGCCGATGGCGCTCGGGATCACCGGTGAGGGCGGCTTCATCGCCCAGCCGCTCGCGGTCGTGGTGATCGGGGGCCTGATCACCTCCACGATCCTGACCCTCCTGCTCGTCCCGACGCTCTACGCCCTCGTCGAACTCCGCAAGGAACGCCGCGCCAAGAAGAAGGCGGCGAAGCGGGAGGAGAAGGCGGAGCCCACCGTCCCCGAACAGGAACGCGTCACCGTCTGACCCGCGACAAGCCAGTGGGGCCGGCTCCCGTGAAAGGGAGCCGGCCCCACTGGCGCGCGGCCAACCGCCGGGCCCGGCCGGCGTCCGAGGACGCACAAGGCCGAAGGCCGGGTGACCACCTCGCCGCCTACGGCAGCAGAAGCATCCGCTCCAGCGCCGCCTTCGCGTACTTCTCCGTCTGAGCGTCCACCTGAATCCGGTTGACCAGCTTGCCCTCGGCGAGCGACTCCAGCGTCCACACCAGATGCGGGAGGTCGATCCGGTTCATGGTCGAGCAGAAGCACACGGTCCGGTCGAGGAAGACGATCTCCTTGTCCGGGTGGGCCTTCGCCAGCCGGCGCACGAGGTTCAGCTCGGTGCCGATCGCCCACTTCGAACCGGCCGGGGCCGCCTCCAGCGCCTTGATGATGTACTCCGTGGAGCCCACCTCGTCGGCCGCCGACACCACTTCGTGCTTGCACTCCGGGTGGACGAGGACCCGGACGCCGGGAACCCGCTCGCGCACCTCGTTGACCGAGTCCAGCGAGAAGCGCCCGTGCACCGAGCAGTGGCCGCGCCACAGGATCATCTTCGCGGCGCGCAGTTCCCCGACGCTCAGCCCGCCGTTCGGCTTGTGCGGGTTGTAGAGGACGCAGTCCTCCAGGGACATCCCGAGGTCCCGTACGGCCGTGTTGCGGCCCAGGTGCTGGTCGGGCAGGAAGAGCACCTTCCCGCCCTGCTCGAATGCCCAGTTCAGGGCGCGCTCCGCGTTGGAGGAGGTGCAGATCGTGCCGCCGTGCCTCCCGGTGAACGCCTTGATGTCGGCCGAGGAGTTCATGTACGAGACGGGCACCACGTCGTCGGCGATCCCCGCCTCGGTCAGCACGTCCCAGCACTCCGCGACCTGCTCGGCGGTGGCCATGTCGGCCATCGAGCAGCCGGCCGCGAGGTCCGGCAGCACGACCTGCTGGCGCTCGGAGGTGAGGATGTCGGCGGACTCGGCCATGAAGTGCACACCGCAGAACACGATGTACTCCGCCTCCGGACGGGCGGCCGCGTCCCGGGCGAGCTTGAAGGAGTCGCCGGTGACGTCGGCGAACTGGATGACCTCGTCCCGCTGGTAGTGGTGGCCCAGGACGAAGACCTTGTCGCCGAGCTTCTCCTTCGCCGCGCGGGCGCGGGCCACCAGACCGGGGTCGGAGGGCTCCGGCAGATCACCGGGACACTCGACGCCACGCTCGCTGCGCGGGTCGGCCTCCCGGCCGAGCAGCAGCAGCGCCAGTGGCGTGGGCTGTACGTCGAGTTCGAGAGCGGTGGGATCGACGGGGGCTTGGGCCGTGGTCACGTCACGCACCCTTTCTTCGTTTCGGCAAGCGCGGCGGGGCCGCTCGAACGGCTTCAGCGCGTGCTGCGAGCGCCGGAACCTCTTTTCGTCTTACTGACGTTATTCATGATATCCGCTTACCGTCATATTGACGATGCCGGGCGGCCCGATGTGACGTGCGCCCCTCGCCGCCCCGTGCCGCCCTCCTCGGGCGTGTGCGAGCATGAGGAGGGAAAGCGAAGAAGCACGTACCCACCGCCGGAATGAAACCGGGCCGCAACCGGTTGGAACGTCGGCAAGCAGTCTCCGTACAACCCGGGAGAGAAGCAGATGTCCGTATCGGACGAGACCACCACCGTGAGCGACGGCATCCTCCTGTCCGACGCCGCCGCGTCGAAGGTCAAGGCCCTGCTGGACCAGGAAGGCCGTGACGACCTCGCACTGCGCGTGGCCGTCCAGCCCGGCGGTTGCTCCGGCCTGCGCTACCAGCTCTTCTTCGACGAGCGTTCGCTCGACGGCGACGTCGTGAAGGACTTCGGCGGCGTCAAGGTCGTCACCGACCGGATGAGCGCTCCCTACCTGGGCGGCGCCTCCATCGACTTCGTGGACACCATCGAGAAGCAGGGCTTCACGATCGACAATCCGAACGCCACCGGCTCCTGCGCCTGCGGCGACTCGTTCCACTGACCGGCCCCGAGCCAGGTCATCAGGGCGGCGGCCCCCGGAACTCTCCGGGGGCCGCCGCCTTTCGCGCGCCCGGGTACCCGCTCAGCCGGCCGGAACGGTCCGTCCCGCGTGGTCCACGACCGCCCGCTGTCCGGCGGGCCGCTCCAGCGTCACCGTCCGGGACAACTCCCGGGCGAGCAGCACGCACACCTTCCCCGGCCGGCCGCGCTCGACCACGCTCACCCGCACCCGGCTCTTCTCCTCGTGTGCCACGGCGCGGTAGGAGGCGCACGCCCCGCCGGTGAACCGCACCGTCAGGCGGCGCCCGTCCGCCGCGTACGACTGCGGGCGCACGGCACGCGTCCGGTCACCGGCCCCCGCCGCACCGGGACCGCCCGGCTCCATCCGCTGCCCGCCGCCCGGCCGCAGGTACTCCGCGTCCACCGCCGTCTCGGCCAGCGTCACCGGCTGCCCCGCCCCGGAGGGCCGTACGTCGAAGAGCCAGGCCGGTACGAGGACCGGACGCCCCTTCTCCGAGCGCACCGACAGCCCGAAGCGGACCGACTCCACGGGGACGGGGGAGGGGCCGCCCGTCGTCGCGGGCCCCGCGTCGCCGTCCGGACCGTCCGAGGCGTCCAATCCGCCCGGACCGCCCGCGTTCAGCCGGCCCAGCGCCTCCTTCGCCGGACCCACCGGATAGCGCGCGCCCCTGACCGGCGTCAGCAGCTTCCCGCTGCCGCCGCTCACCGCCCCGTCCGGTGAGACCTGGAGCAGCGTGGACCAGCCCCGCGTGGGCAGTCCGCCGACGACCGGATCGGCCTCGACCTCGCGCACCGCGCCCCGCAGCCGCTGGGCCGTCGTGCGTGCCGAGTCCTCGCCGAGCGCCTTCAGCACCGGCGCCGCCACCGCGCGCGCCCTCGCCGTACTCACCGGCGTACCGCCCGGAGAACCCGGGGAAGGGGAACAGGGCTTGGCGCGCGGGCAGTTGTCGCCCCCCGGGCCCCGACGCGCCAGATAGGTCCAGCCTCCCGGGGCCTGCCGGCTCACGCGCAGCGCCTGGCCCGAACCGTCGTTCGCCGGGCCGATCCGCCACTCGCCGCCCTCGGCGCGCGGCGCGCCCTCGACGCCGAGCGCCTTCGCGAGCCGCAGCACGTCCGCACGCGCCACCGCACCCGAGGAGCGGTACACCGGGGCCGAGGCGGGCCCCTCCGGCAGCGGCCCCCGGGCCCGGTAGCGCACCCCGTTCGGATCCGGTTCCCCGGGCGCGATACCGGCGGAACCGCCCGACGGCACCGGGCCGCCGGCCGCGTCGAGGGTCAGCGGCGGGGCCGAGGCCGCGCCCGGGGAGGCCGGGCCCGTGGCCGTACGGCCCGCGCGGGCGCCGTCCGCGTCCGCGCCGTCGTGCCGCGCCGTGAGCACCGCCGCCGTACCGGCCCCCGCGAGCAGGACCACCCCGACGACGGAGAGTGTGACCACAGGGCGGGGCCCGCCGCGCCGACGGGGCCGGGCGGACTCGGGCCCGGCAGGCTCGGGCCCGGCAGGCTCGGGATGTTCGGCTCGCCTCCGCGCGTTCACCGCATCGCTCCTTCGTCTCGTCGCCGCCCGTGAAGGGGGGACGTCCTCGGGGACAGCGGTTCGACGGAGCGGGCCCCGGCGCGGTTCCCCGCGCGGGCCCGGCCGGCCGCGCTCGGCGGCTCGCGGGCCCCGGCCTCAGCCCCCGTACTCCGGCATCCGCTCCAGCAGGCGGGCCGAGGACGGGGGGACCGACACGCCCCGGATGAGGGCGGGCGGCACCGCCGCGCAGGCGCGGGCGGGCACCGGCCAGTGCGGGACCATCCGCTGGGCGTCGCGGGTGAGCTGCGGCAACCGGGCGCCGTCGTCCACAAGGGGGTTCATGTCCATGAGCGCACCGTACGCACCGGGTTGCCACGAAAAAAGCCCTACTATCGGGTAGTTCCGGCCGCCGGTGCGAGCGGGCGGGCGCGGGGGCACCGGGTAGCGTGAGACGTCAGCCGCGACCGTCCCCGGAGGACGTCCGGGCCCCACGCCCCCCGAGCAGGAGCAGCCAGCCGTGCGCATCGCAGTAACCGGCTCCATCGCCACCGACCACCTCATGACCTTCCCCGGCCGGTTCGCCGACCAACTGGTCGCCGACCAGCTCCACACGGTCTCCCTGTCCTTCCTCGTCGACAACCTCGACGTGCGCCGGGGCGGGGTCGGCGCGAACATCGCCTTCGGGATGGGGCAGCTCGGCACCGCGCCGATCCTGGTCGGCGCGGCCGGAGCCGACTTCGACGACTACCGCGCCTGGCTCGACCGGCACGGAGTGGACACCGCCTCGGTCCGGATCTCCGAGGTCCTGCACACCGCGCGCTTCGTGTGCACGACGGACGCGGACCACAACCAGATCGGCTCCTTCTACACCGGCGCCATGAGCGAGGCCCGGCTCATCGAGCTGCAGGCCGTGGCCGAGCGGGTCGGCGGGCTCGACCTCGTCACGATCGGGGCCGACGACCCGGAGGCGATGCTGCGCCACACCGAGGAGTGCCGGGCCCGCTCCATCCCCTTCGCCGCCGACTTCTCGCAGCAGATCGCGCGTATGGACGGCGAGGAGATCCGGGTCCTGCTCGACGGCGCCCGCTTCCTCTTCTCCAACGAGTACGAGAAGGGCCTCATCGAGTCGAAGACCGGCTGGAGCGACGAGGAGATCCTCGGCCGGGTCGGCCACCGCGTCACGACGCTGGGCGCCGACGGCGTACGCATCGAGCGGGCCGGCGAGGAGCCGATCCACGTCGGCGTCCCCGAGGAGGACCGCAAGGCCGACCCGACCGGGGTCGGCGACGCCTTCCGGGCCGGCTTCCTCTCCGGCCTCGTCTGGGGCGTGAACCTGGAGCGCGCGGCACAGGTCGGCTGCATGCTGGCGACCCTCGTCATCGAGACGGTGGGCACGCAGGAGTACCAGTTGCAGCGGACGCGGTTCATGGAGCGGTTCACGAAGGCGTACGGGGACGCTGCCGCTGAGGAGGTCCGGGGGCATCTCGCCTAGCCGGCGGTGGCCTGGCGGCCGGCCAGTGGGGCCTGTTGCCTCCGGCGGATCTCCGGGCCTTGGGCGGCCGCCTCTTGCCTCCGGCGGCTCCTCAAGCGCCGGAGGGGCTGGGTGGGGTGCGGTGGTGGTGTGGTGGCGGCCGGTCCTTGCCCCGAGCGGCCGCCTTTTGCCTCCGGCGGCTCCTCAAGCGCCGGAGGGGCTGGAAGGGGGGCGCTCTCTTTCCGGCCGGGTCTCGCGGGAGGGCTGGAAGGGGGGCGCTCTCTTTTCGGCCAGGTCTCGCCGGGGGGCTGGAAGGGGGGCGCTCTCTTTTCGGCCGGGTCTCGCTGGAGGGCTGGAAGGGTGGGCGCTCTCTTTTCGGCCAGGTCCCGCCGGGGGGCTGGAAGGGTGGGCGCCCGGGTTCGGTGCCGTTCCTCTAGCCGCGCCGTCGGACCCGGTAGGCCGTGCCCCTCTCGGCCGGTTTCTCGCCGACGTACTCCTGGTCGCGCATCTCGCACCACGCCGGGATGTCCAGGCGGGCCGCCTCGTCGTCGGCGAGGACGGTGATCGTGGCGCCGACCGGGACCTCGCCGATGACCTTCGCGAGTTCGATGACCGGGATCGGGCAGCGCCGGCCCACCGCGTCCACCACCAGATCCGCCGGCTGCGGCGTGGCCGCCGTCCCGGCGGAGGCGGTCACGGGGGTGGCCGGCGCGCCCAGCCGTTCGCGCACGCCGGACACCACGCCGGGCAGCACCCGCAGGAACCGTTCCACCTCCTCCTGAGGGGTGTGCAGCGGCAGCGAGACGCGCACGTTGCCCTCGCTCAGGACGCCCATCGCCCGCAGCACGTGGCTCGGCGTCAGCGTCGAACTCGTGCAGGAGGAGCCGGAGGACACCGAGAAGCCCTCCCGGTCCAGGGCGTGCAGCACGGTCTCCCCGTCGACATAGAGACACGAGAAGGTCACGAGATGCGGAAGGCGGTGCGCCGGGTCCCCGACCACCTCGCAGTCCTCGACCAGGGCCGCGACCCGCTCCCTGATCCGCGCGGTCAGCCCGCGCAGTCGCTCCGCCTCCGCGCGGGCCTCGGCGCGCGCGGCCCGCAGGGAGGCCGCCGCGGCGACGATCGCCGGCAGGTTCTCGAAACCCGCCGCCCGCCCCGACTCCCGCTCGTCGGCGGGGCCCGGCGGGGCGAAGCGGGTCCCCTTCCGTACGACGAGCAGCCCCACCCCGGCCGGTCCGCCCCATTTGTGCGCACTCGCCGCGAGCAGGGACCAGGACCCGGGCACCGGGCCGAACAGCAGGGACTGCGCCGCGTCCACGAACAGGGGCACCCCCGCCTCCGCGCACACCTCGGCGACCTCGGCCACCGGCTGCTCCGTACCCACCTCGTGGTTGGCGGACTGGAGCGCGGCCAGCGCGGTGTCCGGGCGCAGCGCCTCCCGGTACGCCGCGGGCCGCACCGCCCCCGACCGCTCCACGCCCACCTCGGTGAAGCTCCCGCCGTCGCGCTCGTGGACCTCGGCCGCGTGCAGGACCGAGGAGTGCTCCACGGCCGAGACCAGCAGATGCCGACCGGCGCGCCGCCTCCCGGCGAGCGCCCCCGCGAGCCCCGAGTGCACCGCGCGCGTCCCCGAAGAGGTGAAGACCAGCTCGTCGGGGCGGCAGCCCACCTCCCCGGCGGCCGCCTCCCTGGCCGCGTCGAGCAGCATCCGGGCCCGCCTGCCCTCGCGGTACAGCCGGGACGGATCGGCCCAGCCCTCGTCGAGGGAGGCGAGGAGGGCCTGACGGGCGACGGGGTGCAGCGGGGCCGAGGAGGCCGCGTCGAAGTAGGACACGCCTCACGCTAACCCCGGCGCGCCCGGACCCGACACGCCCGGCGTCCGGCGCCCGGCCGGATCGCCCGGCCGCCCGGAGGGTGCCCGCGGGGGCCGCCTCCGGCAGGGGAGGGGGCGTCAGATGACCTGCGAACCGGGGGATTCCACCCCTTCGGGGTGTGCCACGGCGCGTTGGGCACCCTCCCCGCGCGACCCCAAATAGCGTCCAGTAGGGTTTGGTCCGCATAAACATCCAAACCCTGCCCGCCGCGGGGACACGGCGACCGACCAGCGTGGAGGCCGCGGATTGCCGCGCGGGCGAGACTCTCGGGAAGGCGCTACGTGAGTCCCAACGGCTCCGACCGCTCGTCGCGGCGCCCGATGCGGCGGAAGCTGCCGCAGGTGCTGACTGCGGGCCTGATCCTGGTAACCGCTACCGGTTGCACATACAAGGACTTCCCCCGCCTTGGTATGCCCACCCCCACCACGGAGGAGGCGCCGCGGATCCTCTCCCTGTGGCAGGGCTCCTGGGCTGCCGCCCTCGCCGTAGGCGTCCTGGTGTGGGGGCTGATCCTGTGGAGCGTTTTCTTCCACCGGCGCAGCCGCACCAAGGTCGAGGTTCCTCGTCAGACCCGGTACAACATGCCTCTTGAGGCGCTGTACACCGTGGTCCCGCTCCTCATCGTCTCGGTCCTGTTCTACTTCACGGCTCGCGACGAGTCGAAGCTCCTGGACCTCACTGACAAGCCCGTCCACAACGTCAACGTGGTCGGCTACCAGTGGAGCTGGGGCTTCAACTACATCGAGAACGTGGACGGTGACGCCGCGACCGGTGACGCCGCGAACGCCAAGGAACTGAAGGCGATCCCGGACCGCTTCCACAAGGCGTACCCGAAGGGCGCCGAAGGCGTCTTCATCGCGGGCACCCCCGGGGAACGCAACCCCCAGACCGGCAACCCCGGCCCGACCCTCTGGCTCCCCAAGGGCGAGAAGGTCCGCTTCATCCTGACCTCGCGTGACGTCATCCACTCCTTCTGGGTGGTCCCCTTCCTGATGAAGCAGGACGTCATCCCGGGTCACACCAACGCCTTCGAGGTGACCCCCAACAAGGAGGGCACCTTCCTCGGCAAGTGCGCCGAGCTGTGCGGCGTCGACCACTCCCGGATGCTCTTCAACGTGAAGGTCGTCTCTCCCGAGCGCTACAAGCAGCACCTCAAGGAGCTCGCGGAGAAGGGCGACACCGGTTACATCCCGGCCGGTATTGAGCAGACGGGCCACGAGAAGAACCGGGAGACGAACAACCTGTGAGTATCGACAACGAATCCCAGAGGGCGGCCGCCACCGGCGGCGCGCTCGTGAGCGAGCCGCCCGTCCGGCAGCGGCGCCCCGGCGCCACGGTGATCAAGTGGCTGACCACGACCGATCACAAGACGATCGGCACGCTCTATCTGGTCACGTCCTTCGCGTTCTTCTGCATCGGCGGCGTCCTGGCGCTCGTGATGCGCGCCGAACTCGCCCGGCCCGGCACGCAGATCATGTCGAACGAGCAGTTCAACCAGGCGTTCACGATGCACGGCACGATCATGCTGCTGATGTTCGCGACGCCCCTGTTCAGCGGTTTCGCCAACTGGATCATGCCGCTCCAGATCGGCGCCCCCGACGTCGCCTTCCCGCGGCTGAACATGTTCGCGTACTGGCTGTACCTCTTCGGCTCCCTCATCGCGGTCGGTGGCTTCCTCACCCCGCAGGGCGCCGCCGACTTCGGCTGGTTCGCCTACTCGCCGCTCTCGGACGCGGTCCGCTCGCCGGGCGTCGGCGCCGACATGTGGATCATGGGTCTGGCCTTCTCGGGCTTCGGCACCATCCTCGGCTCGGTCAACTTCATCACCACGATCATCTGCATGCGCGCGCCCGGCATGACGATGTTCCGCATGCCGATCTTCGTGTGGAACGTCCTGCTGACCGGTGTGCTCGTCCTGCTCGCCTTCCCGGTGCTGGCCGCCGCGCTGTTCGCCCTGGAGGCGGACCGTAAGTTCGGGGCCCACGTATTCGACGCCACCAACGGCGGGGCCTTGTTGTGGCAACACCTCTTCTGGTTCTTCGGGCATCCAGAGGTGTACATCATCGCCTTGCCGTTCTTCGGGATCATCTCCGAGATCATTCCGGTCTTCTCGCGCAAGCCGATGTTCGGCTACGTCAGCCTGATCGGCGCGACCATCGCCATCGCCGGCCTCTCGGTGACGGTGTGGGCGCACCACATGTACGTGACGGGCGGCGTCCTCCTGCCGTTCTTCTCCTTCATGACCTTCCTGATCGCGGTACCGACCGGGGTGAAGTTCTTCAACTGGCTCGGCACCATGTGGAAGGGCTCACTGTCCTTCGAGACACCCATGCTGTGGGCCATCGGCTTCCTGATCACCTTCTGCTTCGGTGGTCTGACCGGCGTCATCCTGGCCGCCCCGCCGATGGACTTCCACGTCTCCGACTCGTACTTCGTCGTCGCGCACTTCCACTACGTCATCTTCGGCACCGTGGTCTTCGCGATGTTCGCCGGATTCCACTTCTGGTGGCCGAAGTTCACGGGCAAGATGCTCGACGAGCGGCTCGGCAAGATCACCTTCTGGACGCTGTTCATCGGCTTCCACGGGACCTTCCTGGTCCAGCACTGGCTGGGTGCCGAGGGCATGCCGCGCCGCTACGCGGACTACCTCGCCGCCGACGGCTTCA
This sequence comes from Streptomyces sp. NPDC007088, assembly GCF_042869355.1. Lineage (NCBI taxonomy): Bacteria > Bacillati > Actinomycetota > Actinomycetes > Kitasatosporales > Streptomycetaceae > Streptomyces > Streptomyces sp. NPDC007088. The sequence continues at coordinate 361,333 of NZ_JBIAFO010000001.1, read as the reverse complement.
CCGCGCTGAACACCATCTCCACGATCAGCTCGTTCCTGCTGGGCCTGTCGATCCTGCCGTTCTTCTACAACGTGTGGAAGACCGCCAAGTACGGCAAGAAGATCGAGGTGGACGACCCGTGGGGCTACGGGCGCTCCCTGGAGTGGGCGACCTCCTGCCCGCCGCCGCGGCACAACTTCACCTCGCTGCCCCGCATCCGCAGTGAGGCCCCCGCCTTCGACCTGCACCACCCGGAGATCGCCGCGCTCGACCAGCTGGAGAACGGCGACCAGAAGGACACCGCCCTCGTGGGCGGCAAGGAGGTCGGACGGTGAAGATCCAGGGGAAGATGTTCATCTGGCTGAGCGCCTTCGTGCTCGCCATCGCGATCATCTACGGCCTGTGGTCCAAGGAGCCCGCCGGTACGACGGCGCTCTTCCTGGCCTTCGGCCTGTGCATCATGATCGGCTACTACCTGGCCTTCACCGCCAGGCGGATCGACGCCGGCCCGCAGGACAACAAGGAGGCCGACGTCGCGGACGACGCCGGTGAGGTGGGCTTCTTCAGCCCGCACAGCTGGCAGCCGCTCGCGCTGAGCGTCGGTGGCGCCCTCGCCTTCCTGGCGGTGGCCTTCGGCTGGTGGCTGCTCTACTTCTCCGCGCCCATCATCGTGCTCGGCCTCTTCGGCTGGGTCTTCGAGTACTACCGCGGAGCGGACCAGAACCAGTAGCACACGCCGTACCCGCGAGGGCCCGGACACGCCGTACGGCGCGTCCGGGCCCTTCGTTCTGCCCCGTCCGCGTACGCTCGAACGGCTCAACAGACGCGCCGACGGACCGATATGTCCCTACCTTGTGGTCTATGAGCCACTCACCGCGAACCCGCACGGTACTGAGCTGCACAGTCCTGGTGGCCGCCCTCGGTGTCGGTGCCACGGCCTGTGGAGACTCCGGAGGCCACCCCCTCGCAGGCCGGCCCTACGACGCCGCCGGCCAGGTCGCCTTCAACGCCCCCTCGGGCAGCAAGGAGGCCGACCCCGACAAGCCGCTGGAGATCGTCACCAAGGGCGGGGAGAGCCGGATCACCGACGTGTCGGCGACCGACTCCCTCGGCCGGCACCTCGCCGGAGCGCTCTCGGCGGACGGGGCCCGCTGGCACAGCACCAGCCCGCTGGCCGCGAACGCCCAGTACACGGTGCGCGTCTCCACCGAGAACAGCGACGGCGACCCCGGCCGCAAGACGCTCCAGATGCGGACCGGCGACGCGGGGAAGAAGCGGCTGAAGGTCAGCTTCGGGCCCGAGAAGGGCACCTACGGCGTGGGACAGCCCCTCACCGCCACGCTCAGCGCCCCCGTGAAGGACAAGGCGTCCCGGGCCGTCGTCGAGCGCTCCCTCCAGGTGGAGTCGAGCCCCGCGGTCCAGGGCTCGTGGTACTGGGTGGACTCCAAGAACCTGCACTACCGCCCCAAGACGTACTGGCCGGCCCGCTCCAAGGTGCGGCTGAGCAGCAACCTCGACGGGGTCAAGGTCACCGGCGACCTGCGCGGCGGCCCCTCGGCGCCGCTGACGCTGAGCTTCGGCGACCGCATAGAGGCCGTGGTCGACTCCGCCAACCACGACATGACGGTGCGCCGCAACGGAAAGGTCGTCGAGAGCTTCCCGGTCACCACCGGCAAGCCCGGCTTCGACACCCGCAACGGCATCAAGGTGATCCTCGGCAAGGAGTCCTTCGTACGGATGCGCAGCGGCAGCGTCGGGATAGCCGCGGGCAGCTCCGAGTCCTACGACCTGCCGGTCTACTGGGCCACCCGGGTGACATGGAGCGGCGAATATGTGCACGCCGCGCCGTGGTCGGTGGGCTCGCAGGGCTCCGCGAACACGAGTCACGGCTGTGTGGGCATGAGCACGGAGAACGCCCACCGCTTCTTCGACACCGTCCAGCGCGGAGACATCGTCGAGGTGGTCGGCAGTGACGGGGAGCGCATGACCCCCTTCGACAACGGCTTCGGCGACTGGAACCTGAGCTGGAAGAAGTGGCAGGAGGGCAGCGCCCTCAGGGGCAGCGGCCACAACACCGCCCCCGGCGCCGTGGAACCGGCCAGGCTGCGACCGGGCGTGTGACCCGGGGGCAGTGCGAACGGCACCGGACGGCACAGGACACGCCCGCCTCCGCCCACGGACGTACGAAGCGCTCAGCGGCCCGCAGACGGGCCGCTGAGCGCTTCGCACGTGACCGGGAGGGGCTCAGGCCGCCCCGACGGCCGGCCGGGCCCGCAGCAGCCCCGCGAGGGTCTCGGCGAACTCCACGGGTTCCACCGGAAGAGTGACCGCCGCCTCGGCGCGGCTCCACGTGGCCAGCCAGGCGTCCTGCGGACGGCCCATGAGCAGCAGGACCGGCGGGCAGCGGAAGACCTCGTCCTTGATCTGCCGGCACACCCCCATACCGCCCGCCGGGGCGGCCTCCCCGTCCAGGACGCACACGTCCACCCCGCCACGATCCAGTTCCTCCAGGACCGCGGGGAGCGTCGCGCACTCCACGAACCGCACCTCGGGGACGTCGGCCGCGGGCCTGCGGCCGACGGCCAGCCTGACCTGGACGCGGGTGTCGGCGTTGTCGCTGTAGACCAGCACGGTCGCGGTCGGCTGCATCTGTTCCTCCATGCATCGGTACGGGCATTCGGCGGAACGGGCCAGAACCAGTGCGTCCGGGCCCCGGTGGGCCGGATGCTACTCCGTCCGACACCCCGTCAACACCGCTGTGAACAGCTCAACGATGGGCCGTTCGGGCCCGGCACAGAGGGCGGACACACCGAACGGCACCCCCGGGAGTGAGGGCGGGATAAGCGACCGACATAATGTCGGTCGTGGCGACAGCAACGACAGTAGAAACCGGGCACGCGCACCCGTCGGTCAATCGACCGAACCTCACCAGCGTGGGAACAGTCATCTGGCTGAGTTCCGAGCTGATGTTCTTCGCGGCCCTCTTCGCGATGTACTTCACCCTGCGATCGGTGACCGGACCGACTCACTGGAAGGAAATGGCGGACTCGCTGAACGTTCCGTTCTCGGGTACCAACACCGCCATCCTCGTGGCGTCCTCTCTCACCTGCCAGCTCGGCGTGTTCGCCGCCGAGCGAGGTGACGTGAAGAAGCTGCGGTCCTGGTTCTCGGTGACCTTCGTGATGGGCGCGATCTTCATCGGAGGTCAGATCTTCGAATACACGGAACTGGTGAAGGAGGACGGACTTTCCCTGTCCTCGGACCCGTACGGCTCCGTCTTCTACCTGACCACCGGTTTCCACGGACTGCACGTGACAGGCGGGCTCATCGCCTTCCTGATGGTCCTGGGCCGGACCTACGCGGCCAAGAGGTTCACACATCATCAGGCCACTGCGGCCATCGTCGTGTCCTACTACTGGCACTTCGTCGATGTCGTCTGGATCGGCCTCTTCGCCACGATCTACCTGATCAAGTAACCGGGCGAGATCGCCCACATCCTGCAAGCATCGACGCAGAAGATCCTGACACCGGGGTAATCCGTGAAAAAGCTCTCCGTACGACGACGCCATCCGCTGGCGGCGGTCGTCGTCCTACTCCTCGCGCTGGCGGCCACCGGGGGGCTGTACGCCGCGTTCGCACCCGCGGACAAGGCACAGGCTGAGGAATCCGCCCAGTCCCTCGCGATCGACGAGGGCAAGAAGATCTACGCCGTCGGCTGCGCAAGCTGCCACGGAACCGGCGGTCAGGGCACCAGCGACGGGCCTCAGCTGGTCGGCGTGGGCGCCGCGGCTGTCGACTTCCAGGTCGGCACCGGGCGTATGCCGCTCCAGCAGCAGGGCGCCCAGGCGCCCAAGAAGAAGGTCATCTACTCGCAGGCCGAGATCGACCAGCTCGCCGCGTACGTCTCCTCCCTCGGAGCGGGCCCGTCCGTTCCGACGAAGGACCAGTACGACCCCCAGGGCGCCAACATCGCCAAGGGCGGCGAACTGTTCCGTACCAACTGCGCCCAGTGCCACAACTTCACCGGTGAGGGCGGAGCGCTGACGCACGGCAAATCCGCTCCCTCGCTGGAGGGTGTCGACCCGAAGCACATCTACGAGGCCATGCAGACCGGCCCGCAGAACATGCCTTCCTTCCCCGACACCACCATGCCGGAGAAGCAGAAGAAGCAGATCATCGCGTACGTCAAAGAGGTCAACGGCGACAACACCGCCTCCCCCGGCGGCCTGAGCCTCGGTGGTCTCGGCCCCGTCAGTGAAGGTCTGTTCGCCTGGATCTTCGGGCTCGGCGCGATGATCGCCGTCGCCACCTGGGTTGCCGTCCGGACCGCAAAGGCCAAGAAGTCATGAGCAGCCAAGAGAATCCTGAAGAGAACCTGCCGGCAGAGCAGGGCGCCGAGGGTCACTCGGCCGAGCTGGCGAAGAACCCCTTCGCCGACCCGGGGCTGCCGCCCCACGAGCACCGCATCCAGGACCTGGACGAGCAGGCCGCCAAGCGCAGCGAGCGCGTGGTCGCCTTCCTGTTCACCCTGTCCATGCTCGCCACGGCCGGGTTCATCGCCTCGTACGTGATCTTCAAGCCGAGCAAGATCGTCTACATCTTCCCGTTCGGTCACGTCAGCGCGCTGAACTTCTCCCTGGGCCTGACCCTGGGCCTCGCGCTGTTCTGCATCGGCGCCGGCGCCGTCCACTGGGCGCGCACGCTGATGTCGGACGTCGAGCTGGTCGACGAGCGGCACGGGATCGAGGCGGACCCCGAGGTCAAGGCGAAGGTTCTCGCCGACTTCAAGCAGGGCGCCAAGGAATCGGTCCTCGGCCGCCGCAAGCTGATCCGCAACTCGATGTTCGGCGCGCTGTCCCTCGTGCCGCTCTCCGGCATCGTCCTGCTGCGCGACCTCGGCCCGCTGCCCGAGAAGAAGCTGCGGTCCACCCTGTGGGCCAAGGGCAAGCTGCTCGTCAACATGAACACCGACGAGCCGATGCGCCCCGAGGACGTCGCGACCGGTTCGCTGACCTTCGCCAAGCCCGAGGGCCTGGAGGAGCACGACGAGGACTTCCAGAACCAGATCGCCAAGGCCGCCCTGATGATCATCCGGATCGCTCCGGACAACATCAAGGACAAGCGCGAGCTGGACTGGTCGCACGACGGTATCGTCGCCTTCTCCAAGATCTGCACCCACGTGGGCTGCCCGATCTCCCTGTACGAGCAGCAGACGCACCACGTCCTCTGCCCGTGCCACCAGTCCACCTTCGACCTCTCCGACGGCGCCCGAGTGATCTTCGGTCCGGCCGGCCACCCGCTGCCGCAGCTGAGGATCGCTGTGAACGAGGACGGCTACCTCGAAGCGCTCGGCGACTTCGACCAGCCCGTCGGTCCTGCCTTCTGGGAGCGCGGATGAGCACCGAGACCACGCACGCACCCGGCGTCGACGCGCCGGACCGCCGTCAGGCCCCCGTGGGTGAACGGGTCGCCGACTGGGCGGACGGCCGGCTGGGCATCTACGGCCTGGCCAAGGCCAACATGCGCAAGATCTTCCCGGACCACCCGAGCTTCATGCTGGGCGAGATCTGCCTCTACAGCTTCATCATCATCATCCTCACGGGTGTGTACCTGACGCTGTTCTTCCACCCGAGCATGAACGAGGTGGAGTACCACGGCCCGTACATCCCGATGCAGGGCCAGATGATGTCGGAGGCGTTCTCCTCCACGCTCGACATCAGCTTCCAGGTCCGCGGCGGTCTGCTCATCCGGCAGATCCACCACTGGGCCGCACTGATCTTCCTCGCCGCGATGTTCGTGCACATGATGCGCGTCTTCTTCACGGGCGCCTTCCGCAAGCCGCGCGAGGTCAACTGGCTGTTCGGCTTCCTGCTGTTCGCCCTGGGCATGTTCACCGGGTTCACCGGCTACTCGCTCCCGGACGACCTGCTCTCCGGCACCGGTGTCCGCTTCACGCAGGGCGCGATCCTGTCCGTGCCGATCGTCGGCACGTACATCTCGATGTTCCTGTTCGGCGGGGAGTTCCCCGGCGGCGACTTCGTCGCCCGGTTCTACTCGATCCACATCCTGCTGCTGCCGGGCATCATGCTCGGCCTCGTGGTCGGCCACCTGATCCTGGTCTTCTACCACAAGCACACGCAGTTCGCGGGCCCCGGCCGCACGAACAAGAACGTCGTCGGCATGCCGCTGCTGCCGGTGTACATGGCCAAGGCCGGAGGCTTCTTCTTCCTGGTCTTCGGTGTCATCGCGGCCATCGCGGGCATCGCCTCGATCAACCCGATCTGGGCGATCGGCCCCTACCGGCCGGATCAGGTGTCCACCGGCGCCCAGCCCGACTGGTACATGGGCTTCGCCGAGGGCCTGATCCGCGTCATGCCGGGCTGGGAGATCAACCTGTGGGGCCACACGCTGGTCCTCGGGGTGTTCATCCCGCTGGTCGTCTTCGGGCTCGTGCTCGGCGCGATGGCCGTCTACCCGTTCATCGAGTCCTGGGTCACCGGCGACAAGCGCGAGCACCACATCCTGGACCGCCCGCGCAACGCCCCGACCCGTACCGGCCTCGGTGTCGCCTGGGTGACGATGTACTTCATCACCCTGATCGGCGGCGGTAACGACCTGTGGGCCACGCACTTCCACCTGTCGCTCAACGCGATCAGCTGGTTCGTGCGGATCGGCTTCTTCCTCGGCCCGGTCCTCGCCTTCGTCATCACCCGCCGGATCTGCCTCGGCCTCCAGCGCGCCGACCGGGAGAAGGTGCTGCACGGCCGCGAGTCCGGGGTCATCAAGCGCCTTCCGCACGGCGAGTTCATCGAGGTCCACGAGCCGCTCAGCGCCGAGCAGCGCTTCACGCTCACCGCGCACGAGCAGCCCCAGCCGGCCGAGCTCGGCCCGACGGTCGACGAGAACGGGGTGGAGCGCAAGGTCTCCTCGCTCGAGAAGACCCGCGTCAAGCTCTCCAAGGGCTACTACGGCGAAGGGACGCAGATCCCGAAGCCGACCGAGGAGGAGTACCGGGAGATCACCAGCGGCCACGGCCACCACTGATCGCCGGCTGTCACGCAGCACGCCACGGCAGGAGCCCCGTCCATTCGCTGGACGGGGCTCTTTGCCGTCCGCGCGCGCCGATACCCTGGGTGCGGCGAGCAGACGCCGTACCCGTGACGACCCACCAGGAGCGACCATGAGCGCTGTGCACCCCGTCGGAGGCGACACCGCGGCGGTCACCTCCTGGCCCCAGGTCCTGGACGGGCTGCTCGCGGGCCAGGACCAGTCCGCCGCGCACACGGCGTGGGCGATGGACCGCATCATGCGCGGCGAGGCCACCGACGCGCAGATCGCGGGCTTCGCCGTGGCCCTGCGCGCCAAGGGCGAGACGGTCGAGGAGATCAGCGGCATCGTCGAGGCGATGTACGCGCACGCCCGCACCATCGAGGTGCCCGGCCCCAGCGTCGACATCGTCGGCACCGGCGGGGACGGCGCGAAGACCGTGAACATCTCGACCATGTCGGCCGTCGTGGTGGCCGGCACCGGCGCGAAGGTCGTCAAGCACGGCAACCGCGCCGCCTCCTCCGCCTCCGGGGCCTCCGACGTCCTGGAGAAGCTCGGGGTCAACCTGGAGCTGGGCCCGCAGCGGGTGGCCGAGGTGGCCGAGGAGGCCGGGATCACCTTCTGCTTCGCGGTCAGGTTCCACCCCGCCCTGCGCCACGTCGCGCCCGCCCGCCGCGAGCTGGGCATCCGCACGACGTTCAACTTCCTGGGCCCGCTCACCAACCCGGCCCGGGTCGCGGCCCAGGCCACCGGGGTCGCGGACGCCCGGATGGCGCCCATCATGGCGGGGGTGCTCGCCGCGCGCGGCTCCTCGGCGCTCGTGTTCCGGGGCGACGACGGCCTCGACGAGCTGACCATCACCGCCACCTCCCGGGTCTGGGTGGTGGGGGACGGGCAGGTGCGCGAGGAGACCTTCGACCCGCGCGAGGTGGGCCTCGCGCTCGCCCCGGTGGAGGCGCTGCGGGGCGGCGACGCCTCGTACAACGCGGATGTCGCCCGGCGCCTGTTCGCGGGCGAGGGCGGGCCCGTACGGGACGCGGTCCTGCTGAACTCGGCGGCGGCCCTGGTCGCCCTCCACCCCTCGCGGGCCCCGCTCACCGAACAGATCGCCACGCAGATGGCCCGCGCGGCCGAGTCCCTGGACTCCGGCGCGGCGGCGGGGGCGCTGGAGCGGTGGGTCCGGGCGACCAACACCTGAGCCCGCGGGGCGGGCGGGGACGAGGCCCGATCCGCCTTCGGCGGTGTCCTGCGCCGGACGGGCTGGGGGCGGGGCCGTCTGGCGGGGGAGCGGTCCGGTGGGTGGCCGGCGTGGGCGCCTCCGGTGGGGTCCTCGGGCGCCGGACGGGCTCCTATTCGAGCCCGTCCGGCGCTTGAGGACAATCCTTTCGTCCGCATGGCGGACCCCCCTGTGCCCGCCGCAGGCGATATGGCAAGATGCCGGGCAGGTCATGAGTGACAGCGACTACGGCCCCGGCCCGCTGTCCGGCAACCCTCCGTCCGTGGCGGGGTGCCCCGGGTGAAGACCAGGCCGCAGGCAGCGAGGTCTGCGGCAAGCGCGGACCCCTCCGCGCCCGTTTCAGGGGCGTTCTCCGTGAATCCCCCCGCCGGGCTCGACACCAGGGGTCCTGGTCGTCGAGGGAGCAGTCTCGTGAGCAAGCGAATGCGGTAGGGCCGAGCGCCCCTTCCCCGCCTCCTCCTCATCTCCGCCCCGCGGGTCTCCCGCGCCCGCGGGCCCCTTCGCTTCGGGAGTTTCGCCGTGACTGTCTCCACCGCTGCCGCCGACCAGACCGTTTGTCAGCCTCTGTCCGTGCTCGGGCGGGATGTCCGCGTCCCGCTGGTGACCGGTGGCGAGGTCGAGTACGCCGCCCTCGACTACGCCGCGAGCGCCCCCGCCCTCCAGCGGGTGTGGGACGACGTCGCCGCCTACGCCCCGTACTACGGCAGCGTGCACCGGGGCGCCGGGTACCTCTCGCAGCTCTCCACCGACCTGTTCGAGAAGGCCCGCGTGGAGGTCGCCGAGTTCCTCGACTGCCGGGAGAGCGACGAACTGCTCTTCACCCGCTCCACCACCGACTCGCTCAACCTGCTCGCCGCGTGTCTGCCCGCCGGGTGCCGGGTGTTCGTCTTCGAGACCGAGCACCACGCCTCGCTGCTGCCCTGGCGCGGCGCGGAGGTCACCCACCTCGACGCCCCCCGCACCCCGGCCGAGGCCGTCACCACCCTGGAACGCGCCCTCGCCGCGCGCGAACCCCACGGCCCCGCCCTGGTGTGCGTCACCGGCGCCTCCAATGTGACGGGGGAGATCTGGCCGGTGCGGGAACTGGCCGAGGTCGCCCACGCGCACGGCGCGCGGATCGTGCTGGACGCCGCGCAGCTCGCCCCCCACCACCCCGTCTCCGTGCAGGAGCTGGACGTCGACTGGGTCGCCTTCTCCGGGCACAAGCTGTACGCGCCCTTCGGCTCCGGTGTGCTGGCCGGCCGCTCCGACTGGCTGGAGGAGGCGGAGCCGTACCTCGCCGGCGGCGGCGCCAGCCGTTCGGTGAGCCGCCGGGAGGACGGTGGCGTGGACGTCGTGTGGCACGGCGGAGCGGCCCGTCACGAGGCCGGTTCGCCCAACGTCATCGGCGCGTACGCGATCGCCTCGGCCTGCAAGGCGCTCACCGAGGCCGGTTTCGACAGCCTCGTCGCCCGGGAGCGGCAGCTCGTGGAGCGGGTGCGCGCCGGGCTCGCGGACATCCCCGGGGTCACCGTGCTGTCCCTGTTCGGCGAGGCCGCCGAACGGGTCGGTGTGCTGTCCTTCGTCGTCTCCGGCTGGAACAGCTCGCACTTCGCCGCCGCGCTCTCCGCCGAGTACGGCATCGGCGTACGCGACGGCCTGTTCTGCGCCCACCCGCTGGTGCGCACCCTGCTCGGCTCGACGGCCGAGGCGCCCGGCGAGTGCGGGGCCCCCGAGGGCGCGGCCGGGGAGCAGTCGCTCAACGCCATCAGGGTCAGTTTCGGCGCGGGCACCCCCGACGAGCACGTCGAGCGGTTCCTCGGCGCCGTCCGCGAGCTGGTGACCGACGGGGCGCGGTGGACCTACCGCACCGAGGGCGGGCGCTGCGTCCCGGCCGTCTGAGACGAAGCGGCGGGGCCACCGGCCGCGCACACCTGAGCCCCCGGCGCCTGCCGGGGGCTCAGGTGTACGGGCGGGGCGGGAGCGCCCACGCGGGCCGCCGCCTACGGGCGCGGCGGTTCAGGAGTCGAGACCGATCGCGAAGGCCGCTTCCAGGTCGTGCTGCGAGTAGGTGCGGAAGGCGACGTGGGTGTCCGTCTCGACGACGCCGGGCACCCGGCTGATGCGCCCGGGGATGATCTCGGCGAGGTCCTCGTGCCGGGCCACCCGCACCATCGCGATCAGGTCGTAGGAACCGGTGACGGAGAAGACCTCGCTCACGCTGTCCATCCCGGCGATCGACTCGGCGATCTCCGGAATCCGGTCGACGCTGGTCTTGATGAGCACGATCGCGGTGATCACGGCTGGCTGTCCCCTTCGGTGGCCCTGCTGATGCTGCCACCTTAATGCGCCCCCACCGGGCCCACGCGAAGAGGAAGCCCGGCGAGCGGCCCACCACGCGGGCGGGGCGCCCGGCCCCCTCGACCGGGGGGCCTGTCGGGCGGGCCGCGAGCCGCCGCTTCCGGCCACCTCGGAGAGAGATCATGGACATATCATGACTTCGCGGGCGGAACGGGGTCTGGTGTCTCACCGCCGGGTATCCCGGCTCGCGTCCGGTACGGCAGGCCGTAGGGTTACGGGCAATGAGGACTGGTACCACTGCGAAGAAGGCGATGGGCACGATGACGGTTCCCCTTCCGACGGACACGACGCGCTGGCGCTGCACGCTGTGCGGCAACCTCACGCGGTTCGACGTGACCCGTTCGTCGAAGGTCGTCGAGTACGTACATCTCGACCTTGCCGGGGAACCGCAGGTGGAGGAGCGCGAAGTGGTCGATGAGACCATCGAGTCGGTCCGCTGCCGCTGGTGCAACGCGGTGGATCAGGTGGAACTGGTGGACAGGCCGGGCCCGGCCTCCTGAGGGCCGGCCCGCACGGCGAGATGGGGTGACGAAGGGTGGAGGAAGCGAACGCCACGGGCGACGCCGAAACCGCCGGGGCGCCCCCCGGGGCCGCCGGTGACCGGCGGCCCGAGGCCGCCGCGCCGTCGGAGGGACGGGACGACCACGCCCCGGACGCCGACGAGGCGGAGCGTCGCGCCGACTCCACGGGGCGGTCCGAGGCCGGACCGCCCGACGGGCCGGGCGGGAGCGCGTCGGCCGGTGCCGGTGAGCGGCCCGCCGAGAGCGCCCGGAGCGCCGACGGCGGGTCCGAGCCGCTCGAAGGGCCGCTGCCCGAAGGGGTCAGGCGGCGGGTCGTGGCCATCGTGTCGGCCGCCTTCGGCGGGCTCACGGTGTCCGAACTGCCCGCCTCCCTGCGCCAGTACGCCCGTTTCACCCCGTCCCGCAGGGCCAAGTTCGCGGGCAACGCCATGGCCGCGGCCGTGGAGAGCGACCCCGCCTTCCGCCAGCGCATCGCCCTCGGGCTGCGCGCCGCCCAGCCCGAGGTGTGCGAGGCCCTGGAGTGCGGCGCCCCGCCGCCCGCCGCCGACCCGCTCGACATCGCGGCGGCGGCCTACGTGCTGCGCCCGCCCGGCTGGGTCAAGCTGGTCGCGGCGGCCGGCGAGGAGGCCCAGCGGGCCGACGCCGAACGGATCGACGACGCGACCCGTGAGGAACTGGAACGCCTGCGCGCCGAACTGGCCGAGGCCAAGGAGCGCGGCAGGTACGACAGCGAACGGCTGCGCGCCGAACTCGACACGGCCCGCCGGGAGTCCGACGCCCTGCACCGCAAACTGCGCTCCGCGCTGAGCGACGTCAAACGCGGGGAGGCGGCGCTGCGCAAGGCCACCGCCGAGGCCGAGTCGGCGCGTACGGCGGGGCAGGCCCAGGTGAGCGCCGCCGAGAGCGAGACCCGCCGGGTGCGGGCCCGGCTCGCCGAGGTCGAGGCGGCCCTGGAGGCGAGCCGGCGGGCGGCCAGGGAGGGCCGCAGCGTCGAGGACATGCGGCTGCGGCTGCTGCTGGACACCGTGCTCGACGCCGCCTCCGGGCTGCGCCGGGAACTCGCGCTGCCGCCCCTCTCCGTGCGTCCCGCCGAGACCGTCGACGCGGACGAGCCGGGCCGGATGACGCCCAAGGACATCGCGGCCCGCGCGCTGTCCGAGCACGATCCGGCGATCCTGGACCAGTTGCTCGACCTGCCGCAGGCCCATCTGGTCGTCGACGGCTACAACGTGACCAAGACCGGCTATCCGACGATGCCCTTGGAGAAGCAGCGGCTGCGGCTGCTCGGCGGGCTGTCGCAACTCGCGGCCCAGAGCGGCGCGGAGGTCACCTGCGTCTTCGACGGGGCGGAACTCGCGGCACCCGTGCTGCTCGCCCCGCCGCGCGGCGTCCGGGTGCTGTTCAGCAAGGCCGGGGTCACCGCCGACGAGCTGATCCGTCAGCTCGTGCGCGCCGAGCCGCCCGGCCGCCCCGTCGTGGTCGTCTCCACGGACCGCGAGGTGGCCGACGGCGTCGCCAAGGCGGGCGCCCGCCCGGTGGCCTCCGCCATGCTCCTGAAGCGGCTCTCACGGGCCTGAGGCGCACGGCCCGTCAGGGCCCATCGCCACCTGGGGTGATTCGGCCCGGCCGCCCCACCCTCGCGACCGCGCCCGGAACACCGCCGGGACCGCGTCCGGAACACCCCCGCGACCGCGCCCGGAACACCCCCGCGCCGGTCCCCGGGCCGCGTCACCCGCGTCCGGGCGCGGGCCGGTCCCGGTCCGGCGCGCCGGCTCGCCACGCCCGGCAGAGCCCGTACGCGCAGACGAGGAACACATGTGCCCGTATTGTCGCGGGAGTTCTGTCCGTACCATCTGTAACCGGAGTGCGGTGTGTGCCCATTGGTGCCTTCATCATGCGACGCACGGTCAGTTCACCGTCACTGGTGGTGCCTTGCGGGGTAAAGAAACCCGTGAGCACGAGGTTTTTGCCGGTGAGGATTTGAACTGATCACAGGAAGGTCACTAATGTCAGCCCGAACCTTCGCTCGGTTGATCACCCATCCGGGGTGACGGCGGGGGGCACCGCCGACCGGTGTCTCGGTAGGCGGCTGGAGGAAGAAGGAGCTCGCCTTCGTGGCGTCCCACCGTCGACCCAAGCAGCCGAGCCGCGCCCGTGTGACCGTGCTCACCGCCACCGCGGCCGCGGCCGTGGCCCTCACCTCGCAGGCCGCGCACGCTGATCCCAAGCCCACCAAGACCGAGGTCAAGGCCAAGGTCGACAAGCTGTACGAGGAAGCCGAGCAGGCGACCGAGAAGTTCAACGGGGCCAAGGAGAAGCAGGAGAAGCTGGAGCGGGAGGTCGACAACCTCCAGGACAAGGTGGCCCGCGGCCAGGACCAGCTGAACGAGCAGCGCGACGCGCTCGGCGCCGTCGCCGCCGCCCAGTACCGCTCCGGTGGCATCGACCCCTCGCTCCAGCTGTTCCTCTCCTCGGACCCGGACGACTTCCTCCAGCAGGCCGGCGCCCTCGACCAGATCAGCGGCCGGCAGACCGACACGCTGAAGAAGGTCCAGGCGAAGCAGCGGGAACTCGCGCAGCAGCGCAAGGAGGCCGCCGGCAAGCTCGCCGACCTCGCCGACACCCGCGAGCAGCTCGGCAAGAAGAAGTCCGAGGTCAAGGCGAAGCTCGCCGAGGCGCGCAAGCTCCTCAACAGCCTCACGGCCGCCGAGCGGGCCAAGATGGCCGAGGAGCAGGAGCGGGCCAACCGCGCGAGCGAACGCGCCGCCCTGAAGGCCGCGGGCGGCTCCACGGCCGGTGGCTCCACCGCCGGCGGCTCGACGTCCACCGGTTCCTCGGCCAACATCGGCAAGGGCTCCGGTCTCGCGGGCGCCGCCTTCGCGGCCGCGCAGTCCAAGATCGGCTCGCCGTACGTCTTCGGGGCCACCGGCCCCAGCACCTACGACTGCTCGGGCCTCACCTCCTGGGCCTACGCGCAGGCCGGGGCGACCATCCCGCGCACCTCGCAGGCCCAGGCCAACGCCGGTCAGCGGATCTACTCGCAGAGCCAGCTCCAGGTCGGCGATCTGGTGATCTTCTACGGCGACATGCACCACGTCGGCCTCTACGCGGGCAACGGGCAGGTCCTGCACGCCCCGCGCACCGGCACGGTCGTGCGCTACGAGGCGATCGGCAACATGCCCTTCCAGTTCGGCGTCCGTATCTGACGCCGGGCCGAACAGTCCCCGCCGGGCGGCGCCCGGCCCTCGAAGGCCCGGACGCGCGACACACCGTCGCGCGTCCGGGCCTTCGGCGCGCCGGAGGCCGGGGAGCCGCCCGCGCGCAGCGGGGCGCCCGGTTCCGGGCCGGGTGCGCCGACCCGTACGCGAGAGCGCGTCCGGACAGCAGCCGGACGCCCTCGGCCACCGCAGCGCGTGGGCGTACGAGCGGCGGTCGGGGCCACGTGTCCGGCCGCGCCCCGGCCCTGGGGCGCGCCCGGTCCCACCCCGCCCGATCGGGGGAATCGCGGCCGGTCGCCCCGGCCCCGCCGCGCGCCCGTGACCTGCGACAGGACGGCCGCGGATGGTCCGTCCCGCGGGGGCGGCGCCCTCCGGGGTCTTTGGACGCGGCGTAGTCGTCCCGCTACTGTCGGCGCGCATTCCCCGGCGCCCGCCGGGGTCCGTAGCGAAAGGCGACCGACCGCCGTGGCGTCCCATCGTCGTCCCGCCTCCCTCGGCCCCGACCGCGGCGCCCGCGTCACCGCGCTGACCGCGGCGGCGGCGGCCACCGCGGCCGCGCTCGCCGCGAGCCCCGCCAGCGCCGAGCCCGCCCCCACCCGGGAGACCGCCCGCGCCGGGGTCGACCGGCTGCTCACCGAGGCCGAACGGGCCACCGAGGCGTACAACAAGGCGGAGGAACGCGCCCGGCGGCTGCGGGACCGGCTCAACTCCACGACCGACGCCGTCGCCCGCGCCCAGGAGCGGGTCAACACGATGCGCGGAATGCTCGGTTCACTCGCCACCGCGCAGTACCGCGCGGGCCGCATCGACCCCACCCTGGCCCTGCTGCTCTCCTCCGACCCGGACGACTACCTGGCCGGGGCCGCACTGCTGGAGCGGATCGGCGCGGTGCGCTCCGGACAGCTCGACGCCCTGGAGGAGGCGCGGCGCGCGCTGGCCCAGGACCGCGCGCAGGCCCGGCGCACCCTCGCCGCGCTGGAGCGCGGACGCGCCGACGTGGCCCGCCACAAACGCACCGTGGAGGCCCGGCTCAGCGCGGCCAGGCGGCTGCTCGGCTCGCTGACCGAACGGCAGCGCGCGGACTTCCGGCGCGGCTCACGAGCGGGCTCCGCGGACCGCGCGGACCTGCCGGGCGCGGACGCCGTCGCCTCCGGCCGTGCGGCGGCCGCCGTGGCCGCCGCACGGCGCGCCCTCGGCAGCCCGTACGTGTGGGGAGCCAGCGGGCCGTCCTCCTTCGACTGCTCGGGGCTCATGCAGTGGGCCTGGGGGCAGGCGGGGGTGGGGCTGCCCCGCACCTCACAGGCGCAGGCGCACGCCGGACGACGGGTCCCGCTGTCCCAGGCGCTCCCCGGCGACCTCGTCGCCTACCGGGCCGACGCGAGCCACATCGGGATGTACGTGGGCGGCGGACAGGTCATCCACGCGCCCTACCCCGGGGCGCCGGTCCGGCGCGATCCGGTCGGGATGATGCCCGTCTCCTCCGTCACCCGGCCCTGACCGGACGACGACACCGTGCCCGCCGCCCGTATTCTCGGCGCGTGGCAGGTCGAACACCCAAGAGACACCCGCTCGCGCGATGGCGCGGGCCCCTGGCGGCGCTCGCCGGGGTGCTGCTCCTCGGCGCGAGCGGATGCGCGGCGCCGCAGCAACCGGGAGCGGGCCGGCAGCACCGGGCCGAACAGGCCGTACGCGCCCTCCTGGACCGCCGCGCGCGGGCCGTGCTCGACCGGGACGAGCAGGACTGGCTCGCGACCGCCGACCCGCGCGCCGGCGCCGTACGCGGACGCGAGCACGCCGCCTTCGACCGCCTCGACGACCTCCCGTTCAGCTCCTGGTCGTACCGTCTCCTCTCGCTCAAGCGCACCGGCCACACCGCCTCGGCCCGCGCCGAACTGAGCTACCGGCTGCGCGGCTACGACGCCGCCCCGGTCACCGTGGACCGCGCGCTGAGCCTCGGACTGCGCGGGAAGCGCTGGTACGTCGCGTCGGAGCGGCCCGCGCCGAAGTCCCCGCCGCAGCTGTGGGAGCAGGGCGAGGTGAACGTCGTGGACGGGCGCTCCTCGGTCGTCCTGGGCGTGGGGCAGAGCCGGGAGCGGCTGCGGGAGTTCGCGGCCCTCGCCGACCGGGCCGTGCCCGCCGTGCGCCGGGCCTGGACGGGCGACTGGCCCGGACGGCTGGTCGTCGTGGTGCCGCGCTCCCTGGACGCGATGGCCGCGCTGCTCGGCGCGAGCCCCGGGGACTACCGGGGCATCGCCGCCGTCACCACCGGGGAGCTCGGCGGCCTCGCGCGGGTGCCCGCCGACCGGGTCACCGTCAACCCCGCGGCCTTCGGTGAACTCGGCTCCTTCGGCAAGCAGTTCGTCCTCACCCACGAGGCCGCCCACGTCGCGACGCGCTCCTCGACCTCCTCGGCGACCCCACTGTGGCTCTCCGAGGGCTTCGCCGACTGGACCGGCTACCGGGGCACCGGCCGCACCCCCGCCGAGGTCGCCCCCGAACTGGCGAAGGCGGTCCGCGCCGGGCAGGGACCGCGCGCGCTGCCCGGGGACGGGGCCTTCGGCTTCGCCACCGACCCCGACCGCCTGGCCCGCGCCTACGAGAGCGGCTGGCTGGCCTGCCGCATGATCGCCGAGCAGTGGGGCGAGGCATCGCTGCGTGACTTCTACCGCGCGGTCGGCGTCCACGACGGACGCTCCGGCGCCGTGGACGCCGCCCTGCGCGAGGTCCTCGGACTGGACACCGCCCGCTTCACGAAGCGCTGGCGGGCCTATCTGCGCGAGCAGTTGGCCTGAGGACGGGGCGGGCCCGGCCCCACCCGCCGTGCGCGCCCGCACCGCCGTCAAGAGCCGGTCGCGATGGTCGGCGTCGGCCCGATCCCCGGGCGTGCCGGGTCACGCGGAGCCGGCCGCCGCGGCCGTCCGCCCGGCCTCCGAGGGGGCGGCCACGGGCTCCTCCACCGGCGCCTCGGTCACGGTCTGCCGCCACAGCGTGCGGCAGGCCAGCAGGCTCGCCGCGACGAGCAGCCCGTTGCGTGCGAGCAGCAGGGCCAGGCCCGCCGGTTCGCTCGCCACGACCTCGGCGAAGTAGACGGGGAACTCCAGATACGTCAGGACCGTCGCGAGCAGCACCAGTACGACCGGGAACGCCATGCGGCTCGCGCGGTACAGCAGGCACACCGCGCCGAGCCCCACGAGCCACACCAGATACTGGGGGCTGATGACCCTGCTCGTCGTCGTGAACAGCAGAAGCCCCGCGAAGGCCGCGTCGGCGACCGTCGTCGAGGTCCACACACGGGCCCGCAGCCGCCACAGCGCGAGCCAGCCGAGCGCCACCAGGGACAGGACCTGCGCGAGGGTGCTCACGAGCGCGACGTGGGTGCCGAGGAACTCCATCGAGCCGTAGTGGTACTGCACCACGCCGGACCAGCCGAACTGCCGCGCCACGTGGAAGACGAGCGCGCCCAGCGACTCGACCTCGGTGCCCCGGTCGCGCTGCGCGGTCAGGAAGGAGAGGCTGCCGGGCATCGTCAGGCCGAACACCGCGAGCAGCAGCGCCGCCGTGAGGGCCGCCGCCGTCCACGCCCGGCGGGTCGGCGCGCCGCGCGGGGTGCCGAGCAGGGCGAGTACCGGCCACACCTTGACGACCGCGCCGAACGCCGAGAGCGCCCCCATGAGCCGGGGCCGGGCCGCGCCCGCGAGCAGCGCGGCCACCGCGACGGCCGTCACCATCACGTCGTAACGCGCGTACACCGTCGGGCCCAGCAGGGGGACGCCCACGACCCACACCCACACGCCCGCGGGACGACGGCCGCCCCGGCGGGAGGCGTACAGCAGGAGCCCCAGCACGAGCGCGTCGCACAGCAGCGCCATGACGAAGAAGGCGTCCGCGTAGCCGAGCGAGGGCAGCAGCCGGGGCGACAGGATCGCGAGGGCCGCGCCCGGCGGGTACTGCCAGGTCACGTCGGACCGCGGGAACACGCCCGTGCCCAGGACCCGGGACCAGTTCTGGTAGATCACCGACACGTCGGTCGTCACGTCGAGGGTGCGGGGCGTGATCACCTTCGTGACGCACAGCATCAGCAGCGTCCTGGTCGCCGCCCAGCCCAGCAGAGCCCCCGCCGTCGTCGCTCCCGGGCGCCTCGCGTCCGCCATGCCCACCTCGTCGTGTCGGGTCCCTGCCGGGCCGCTCGTCGTCACCGGAGCGGCCACTATGCCCGCAAGGCCCGCGCCGGGGCCATCGGCGCGGGCGCTGTGTCCCGGTTCGTGCCGCGCACTTCGCCGGTACGGCGGCGTCCGCCGCGGGCCCGGCCGTTCGGTACTGTCGGCGACGATGGACAAGACCCTGATCGTCACCAACGACTTCCCTCCCCGCCCCGGCGGCATCCAGTCCTTCCTGCACAACATCGCGCTGCGCCTGGACCCGGAGCGGTTCGTCGTCTACGCCTCGACGTGGAAGCGGGGCCGCGAGGGCCGCGAGGCGACCGCGGCCTTCGACGCGGAGCAGCCGTTCCGGGTCTACCGCGACCCGACGACGATGCTGCTGCCGACCCCGCGCACCACGCGCCGGGCCACGACGCTGCTCAGGCGCCACGGCTGTACGTCGGTGTGGTTCGGGGCCGCCGCGCCGCTCGGTCTCATGGCGCCCGCGCTGCGCTCGGCGGGGGCGCGGCGGCTGGTCGCCACGACCCACGGCCACGAGGCGGGCTGGGCGCAGCTTCCGGGCGCGCGCAGCCTGTTGCGGCGTATCGGCGACACCACCGACACGGTGACCTACCTCGGTGAGTACACCCGCTCCCGGATCGCGCCCGCGCTCGGCCCGGCGGCCGCCGCCCGCATGGTGCACCTGCCGCCGGGCGTGGACGAGAAGGTCTTCCATCCCGGATCGGGCGGCGCCGCGGTCCGCGCCCGGCTCGGACTGAGCGACCGGCCCGTCGTCGTGTGCGTCTCCCGGCTCGTCCCGAGGAAGGGCCAGGACACGCTGATCCGCGCCTGGCCCGCCGTCCTGGCCGCCGAACCCGAGGCCGTGCTGCTCATCGTCGGCGGCGGCCCCTACGAGGCGGATCTGCGCCGCCTCGCCCGTGAGACGGGGGTGGCCGCCTCCGTACGTCTCACCGGCGCGGTCCCGTGGGCGGAGCTGCCGGCGCACTTCGGCGCGGGGGACGTCTTCGCCATGCCGTGCCGCACGCGGCGAGGCGGGCTGGACGTGGAGGGCCTGGGCATCGTCTACCTGGAAGCCTCCGCGACCGGGCTGCCGGTGCTGGCCGGGGACTCCGGGGGAGCGCCGGACGCGGTACGGGACGGGGTGACCGGCTGGGTCGTCCCCGGCGACCGCCCCGGCGACACGGCCGACCGCCTGACCACCCTCCTCGCCGACGAGGCGCTGCGCACGCGGATGGGGCGGGCGGGACGCGCCTGGGTCGAGGAGAGGTGGCGCTGGGACCTCCTGGCGGCCGACCTGGCGGCGCTGCTGTAGCCGGCCGCAGCCGAGTCCCCGGCCGTGGACAGGCGCGCTGTCCCCCCGCGCTCCGTCCGGGGGGACACCAGGACGGGCGCGGGGAAGGAGCCCGTCCGGCGGCCGAGGGCGGACACCCTCGCCCTGCCCCCTACCTGCGGTACAACGCCTCGACGTCCTCCGCGAAGTCCTTCGCCACCACGTTCCGCTTCAGCTTGAGCGAGGGGGTCAGGTGTCCCGACTCCTCCGTGAACTGCACCGGCAGGACGCGGAACTTGCGGACGGACTCCGCCTTGGAGACCGCCGCGTTGCCGTCGTCCACGGCCGACTGGAGGTCGGCCAGCAGCTCGGGGTCCTCCCGCAGGGCCGCCGGCGTGGAGCCGGAGGGCTTGCCGTGGTCGGCGGCCCAGTGGGCGAGGAACTCCTCGTCCAGGGTGAGCAGCGCGCCGACGAAGGGGCGGCCGTCGCCCACGACCATGCACTCGGCGACCAGGGCGTGGCCGCGGATGCGGTCCTCGATGACGGCGGGGGCGACGTTCTTGCCGCCCGCCGTCACGATGATCTCCTTCTTGCGGCCGGTGATCGCGAGGTAGCCGTCCTCGTCGAGCGTGCCGATGTCGCCGGTGTGGAACCAGCCGTCGGCGAGCGCCTCGACGGTCGCCGCCTCGTTGTTCCAGTAGCGCGCGAACAGGTGCTCACCGTGCAGCAGCACCTCGCCGTCGTCGGCGATCCGCACCACGGAACCCGGCAGCGGCTGCCCGACGGTGCCGATCTTCTGGCGGTCCCACGGGTTGAAGGCGGTCGCGGCGCAGGACTCGGTGAGCCCGTAGCCCTCCAGGACGGTGAAGCCGATGCCCCGGAAGAAGTGCCCGAGGCGTTCGCCGAGCGGCGCCCCGCCCGAGATCGCGTACTCGCCGCGACCGCCGAGCACGGCCCGCAGCTTCCCGTACACGAGCTTGTCGAAGAGCCGGTGGCGCAGCCGCAGGCCGAGGGAGGGGCCCTGCGGGGTGTCCTGGGCGCGGCTGAAGGCGATGGCCGCGTCGGCGGCCCGGTCGAAGATCCGCCCCTTGCCGCCCGCCTGCGCCGAGGCCCGCGCCGCGTTGTAGACCTTCTCGAAGACGCGCGGCACACCGAGGACCATCGTCGGCCGGAAGGCGCTCAGTTCCCCGGTGAGGTTCTTGATGTCGGGGGCGTGGCCCAGCTTGATCGGCGCCATCAGCGCCGCCACCTGGACCAGGCGCCCGAAGACGTGCGCGACCGGGAGGAAGAGCAGGACGGAACACTCGCCGGTGCGGAAGAGCGGTTTGAGGCGCTCCACGACGTTGCCGCACTCGGCGAAGAAGCTGCGGTGGGTCAGCACACAGCCCTTGGGGCGGCCCGTGGTGCCCGAGGTGTAGACGATGGTCGCCGGGTCGTCGGCGCTCACGGCCGCGGCCCGCTCGTCCAGGACCCGGTCCTCGACCCCGGCGCCCGCCGCGTTCAGCTCCCCGACGGCGCCCGCGTCGATCCGCCACACGTGCGCGAGCTCGGGCAGCCCCTCGCGTACGGAGGCGACGGTCGCCGCGTGCGCCTCGCTCTCCACGAGGCAGGCGACGGCCCCGGAGTCCCCGAGAATCCACTGCACCTGCTCGGCGGAGCTGGTCTCGTACACCGGCACCGTCACCGCGCCGGCCGCCCAGATCGCGAAGTCCAGCAGCGTCCACTCGTAGCGGGTGCGGGACATCAGGCCCACCCGGTCGCCCGGACCGACACCGGAGGCGATCAGGCCCTTCGCGGCGGCGTTGACCTCGGCGAGGAAGACCGTGGAGGTGACGTCCCGCCACACCCCGTCGACCTTGCGGCCCAGGACCGCCACCTCGGGGTGGCGCGCGGCGTTGCGGCGGACGATATCGGTCAGGTTGCCGCCCGCGGGGACCTCGTACAGGGCCGGAAGGCTGAACTCGCGCAAGACTGCTGCTCCTCATTGGCGCCGGCGCCACGACGGTGTGCTGCGACGGTGCGATCCAAGATCGGGCGGGTGCTCCGGGGGGAGAGCACGACCGGACCGCCCGGACGTTACCCACCGGTAAGGGGTTTTCGATAGGGGGACCGGGCCAGATGTTCGGTGCGTCACACGCCGCGCAGGCGCTTCGCGCACAGTAGTCCACGGTGCTTCCGACTGAGAAGTAACCGCAGGTCCGACCCCGTCCGCCGGTTTCCCGGCGACCGCTGTGCCGTGCGAGGGGGCGGCCCACCTCCCCTGTCCGTGGCCCGGCGCCGGTCCTAGAGTGACCGGCATGCGAAGGACCCGTATCCATGTGGTGAGCGACGTGCACGGCAACGCCCGGGACCTCGCCCGCGCCGGGGACGGCGCGGACGCCCTCGTGTGCCTCGGCGACCTCGTGATGTTCCTCGACTACGCGGACCACTCGCACGGCATCTTCCCCGACCTGTTCGGCACCGAGGCCGCCGACCGGATCGTCGCCCTGCGCACCGCCCGCCGCTTCGAGGAGGCCCGCGAGTTCAACCGCGTCCAGTGGGCCCGGCTCGGCGAGGAACCGGGCCCCGCCATCGAGCGCGCCGCCCGCCTCCAGTACGCGCGCCTGTTCGCCGCCTTCCCCACCCCGACGTACGCGACCTTCGGCAACGTCGACCTGCCGCACCTGTGGAAGGAGTACGCCCGCCCCGGCACCACCGTCCTCGACGGGGAGCGGGTGGAGATCGGCGGCCGCGTCTTCGGCTTCGTCGGCGGCGGACTGCGCACCCCGATGCGCACCCCCTACGAGCGCGACGACGAGGAGTACGCCGCGCGGATCGAGGCGCTCGGCGAGGTCGACGTCCTGTGCACCCACATCCCGCCCGAGGTCCCCGAACTCGTCTACGACACCGTCGCGCGCCGCTTCGAACGGGGCAGCCGCGCGCTGCTCGCCGCGATCCACCGCACCCGGCCCCGCTACCACCTGTTCGGCCACGTCCACCAGCCCCTCGTGCGGCGGGCCAGGATCGGCGCCACCGAGTGCGTGAACGTGGGTCACTTCGCGTCCACCGGGCGCCCCTGGGCCCTGGAATGGTGAGGGCGGCCGGGGCGGTAGCCTTGCCGCGCGGGCCCCACTTCGTTCCACTTCCGCGAAACACCCGACCGGTCTGCACTGGAGGAGCCACGGCGATGGCCGAACACACCAGCTCAAGCATCATCATCGAGGCCCCCGTGGCCGACGTCATGGGTGTGATCGCCGACTTCGCCCGCTACCCCGACTGGACCGGCGAGGTCAAGGAGGCCGACATCCTGGCCACCGACGACCAGGGCCGCGCCGAACAGGTCCGCCTCGTCATGGACGCGGGCGCCATCAAGGACGACCAGACCCTCGCCTACACCTGGCCCAGCCCCGAGGAGGTGAGCTGGACCCTGGTCAAGTCGCAGATGCTGCGCTCCCTCGACGGCTCCTACCGGCTGCGCGCCGTCGGCGCGGGTACCGAGGTCACCTACCGGCTCACGGTCGACGTCAAGATCCCGATGCTCGGCATGATCAAGCGCAAGGCCGAGAAGGTCATCACCGACCGCGCGCTCGCCGGGCTCAAGAAGCGCGTCGAGGCCGGTCCGCCCGCCCAGACCGCGACCGGCTCCGCGCCCCCGGCCGGCGATCCCGCCTGAACGCCCGAGCCCTTCCCCAGCCCATGCGCACGGTCCTCGTCACCGGCCCCGGCGGCGCGGGCCGCACCACGCTCGCCGCCGCGACCGCCCTCGCCGCCGCCCGCGCGGGCTCCCGCACCCTGCTGATCACCCCCGACCGGGCGGCCGCCGCCGTGCTCGGCACCCGGCCCGCACGCGCCCCCGTCGAGATCGCGCCCCTGCTCAGCGTCGTGGGCACCGACCCCGACCAGGGCTTCCGCAGCGGCCTGCTCACCCTCCAGGAACGCGCCGGCACCGCCCTCGCGCTGCTCGGCGCCGCCCCGCTGGAGGACGGCGAACTCACCACGCTGCCCGGAGCCGGCGAACTCGCGCTGCTCTCCACGCTGCACCGCCACGGAGCCGGCGAGGACCCCGGGGGCGAGGGGGAGGCCGGGCCCCCCTACGAGACGCTGGTCGTCGACCTGCCGGCGGGCGAGGCGGCCCTCGCGCTGCTCGTCCTGCCCGAGCAGCTGCGCCGCTACCTCGGCCGCCTGCTGCCCGCGCGGCGGCAGGCCGCCCGCGCGCTGCGCCCCGTCCTGGGGCGGCTCGCCGGGGTGCCGATGCCCGCCGAGGACCTCTACACGCTCGCGGCCCGCGCCGACACCACGCTCGCCGCCGTCGAGGACCTGCTGCGCGCCCCGGAGACGACCGTCCGGTACGTCGCCGAGCCCACCCCCGCCGCCGCCGACGCGCTGCGCGCCCACCGCACCGGCACCGCCCTGTACGACCTGCGCCCCGAAGCCGTCCTCGCCAACCGCGTCCTGCCCGAGCCGGCCCCCGGCGCCGCCCAGCAGGACAAGGTGCTCGCCGAGTGGCGGGCCGAACCGCTGCCCGTGCACCCCGTGCCCCACCTCGGCCACGACCCGCGCGGCCTCGACGACCTCGCCGCGCTCGACGTGCCCCCGCCCGCCGCCCTGCCCGTCGAGGCGCTGCCCTGGCCCCTGCACGACCGGCGTGCGGACCACGGCTGCCTGGAGTGGTGGATTCCGCTGCCCGGGGCGGTACGCGAGGACCTCGACCTCTTCCGCCTCCACGACGAACTCGTCGTCACCGCCGGGCCGTTCCGCCGCGTCCTGATCCTGCCCTCGGCGCTGCGCCGCTGCTCGGTGACCGGTGCCGCCCTGCGCGAGGGCGCCCTGCGGGTGCGCTTCACCCCCGACCCCGCGCTGTGGCCCCGGCGCTGAGCCCGTGGGGGCGCCCCGCCCGCCGTCCGGCCCCCTCCGCCCGTCCGCCCGGTCCGGTACCGTCGAAGTACGCAGCCCCGCCCCCCGGCCCCACCCGCCCGCAGGAGTCCGCCATGAGCGAAGCCACCGAGCCCTCCGCCTCCTTCGACGACGACGCCTGGTCCACGGCCTGCGCCGAGGACCTCGCCGCCGAGCGGGCCCGGCGCCGCCAGGAGCAGGGCCCGCGTCCCGGTTCCGCCGCCGAGGAGCTGCGCCGTCTCGCCGAGGCCGTCGCCGACCGCGTCGGAGCCTTCTCCGCCCTCGCCGGTTCCGCCAGCCCCGTCGCGGGCGCCACCGCGGAACAGGTCGTGCGCCAGGTCGTCCAGCAGGCGAAGTCCGTCGTGGAGCCCGTCCTGGAACGCAATCCGCAGGTCTTCGACCACCTCGCCGCCGCCGGGGCCGAACTCCTCGCCGCCTACCGCAGCGCCGTGTCCGGCCAGGAGAGCCGCTGGACACGTGGCGACCAGCCCTCCGCGAGCGGCGGCGCGACGCCCACCGGGACGGCCGGGCAACACCCCGGGAAGGGTCCCGGGCAGGACGGCACGGACGGTCCCTCCGGACCCGGCCGCGACGAGGAGGGCCCCGGTCGCGGGGAGCACATCGACCTCGACTGACGGCCCCTCGCGTAAGGTTGCTCCTCAGCGGGGCTCGACCGAAAACTGAGGGACACATGGGACTCACCATCGGCGTCGACATCGGCGGCACGAAGATCGCGGCTGGAGTGGTGGACGAGGAGGGGGCGATCCTCTCGACGTTCACCGTGCCCACGCCGCCCACCGCCGAGGCCATCGTCGACGCGATCTCCAGCGCGGTCGCCGGCGCCAGCAAGGGCCACGACATCGAGGCCGTCGGCATCGGCGCGGCCGGATACGTGGACGACAAGCGCGCCACCGTCCTGTTCGCGCCCAACATCGACTGGCGCCACGAACCGCTCAAGGACAAGGTCGAGCAGCGCGTCGGCCTGCCCGTCGTCGTGGAGAACGACGCCAACGCGGCCGCCTGGGGCGAGTACCGCTTCGGCGCCGGGCAAGGCCACGAGGACGTCATCTGCATCACGCTGGGCACCGGCCTCGGCGGCGGCATCATCATCGGCAACAAGCTGCGCCGCGGACGCTTCGGCGTGGCCGCCGAGTTCGGCCACATCCGGGTCGTCCCCGACGGTCTGCTGTGCGGCTGCGGCAGCCAGGGCTGCTGGGAGCAGTACGCCTCCGGCCGGGCCCTGGTGCGCTACGCCAAGCAGCGCGCCAACGCGACCCCCCAGGACGCCGAGATCCTGCTCGCCCTCGGCGACGGCACGGCCGACGGCATCCAAGGCAAGCACGTCAGCGAGGCGGCCCGGCAGGGCGACGCCGTCGCGATCGACTCCTTCCGGGAGCTCGCCCGCTGGGCCGGCGCCGGACTCGCCGATCTCGCCTCGCTGTTCGACCCCTCGGCGTTCATCGTCGGCGGCGGCGTCTCCGACGAGGGCGATCTCGTGCTCGACCCGATCCGCCGCTCCTTCCGCCGCTGGCTGATCGGCGGCGCCTGGCGTCCGCACGCCCAGGTGCTCGCCGCCCAACTCGGCGGAAAGGCAGGGCTGGTCGGCGCCGCCGACCTCGCCCGCCAGGGCTGAGCCCCCCGCGCACGCCCCACGTCCGTCGCGTCCCCGGTGCGGGAGGCGGCGGACGTCGGCGTAGGTTGAGCGCCATGCAGAGCCCAACGCCGCCCAGCACCTTGCCCGGCTCCCGTACCGAGCCGGACGGTTCCGCCGTAGTGCGGGTCCTCAGTTACAACATCCGCTCCCTGCGCGACGACACCGAGGCGCTCAGCCGGGTCGTCCGCGCCTGCGCGCCCGACGTCGTACTCCTCCAGGAGGCGCCCCGGTTCTTCCGCTGGCGCAAGCAACTCTCCCGGCTGGCCCGGGAGTCGGGCCTGGTGACCCTCGCGGGTGGCGGCACGGCCGCCGGGCCCGCCCTCCTGTGCTCGCTGCGCGCGACCGTCGAGAGCACCGAGGACGTCCTGCTGCCGCTCACCCCCGGCCTGCACCGGCGCGGACTGTCCACCGCCGTGCTCCGCTTCGGCGCCGCCCGGCTCGGCGTCGTGAGCTGCCACCTGAGCCTCCAGAAGGACGAGCGGTACGCCCAGGGCGGCATGCTCCTCGACAAGGTCGCCGGGCTCGGCACGCCGTACGCCGTCGCGGGCGGCGACATCAACGAACGCCCCGGGGGCCGCACCTTCCGGCTGCTGGCCGGGAAACTCCGCGACGCCTGGACCGTCCGCCCGGCCGGCGGGGAGTACACCTCGACCGCCGCCGACCCCCACCAGCGCATCGACGCCCTGTTCGTCACCGAGGGCGTCGAGGTGCTGGGCTGCGGCGTCCCCCAGCTGCCCGGTGTGAGCGAGGCCGACCTGCGCGCCGCCTCCGACCACCTGCCCGTCCTCGCGGCGCTGCGGCTGCCGGCGGCCGCCTGAGACAACCCGGGGGCGGGCCCGCGCACGGCGCCGCCCGCCCCGCCGGGGCTCACACCACCGCGCCGCGCCCCGGATCGTCCTCGTCGTCCTCGCCGTCCCCCATGCGCACGACCAGGGTCGCGAAGCCGCCGACGAAACCGCCGATGCACAGCGTCGCGAGCCACCACGTCATCGTCCAGCCCAGCAGGACGATCAGCAGAGTCAGCACCGGACCGCCGATCACCGCGATCCAGGCGAACTTGGACGTCACGTCGGCCGTCGGCAACGGCGGGTCCGGCTGCACGAAGTGCCCCTCGTCAGCCGGGCCCAGGTCGTTCGCCCCGGGCTCGGCGAGGGAGTGGTCGCGCGGGCCGCCCACCAGGCCCGGCGCGAAGGCCACCGAACCACCGAGCGGCCGGACCCCGGACGCCGAGCCCTTCCCGGCCTCGCCGTCCTCCTCCTTCCCGGCCTTCTCCGCCGGGTCGCCGTCCTTGTCCCCGCCTTTGCCCTGGTCCCCGTCACCGGCGGCCCGGGAGGCCGCCTCGGTACGGGCCAGGTCCTCCACGGACTTGAACGGCCGCGCCCCCGGCGGGTCCTCGGGCTCCTGGCCGTACCCGGCGACGATCGCCGCCCAGGCCGCCTCCTCGTCGAAGGGGACGCCGCTCTCCTCCGGCTCCCGGCTCTCCTCGCGCTCCGCGCCGTTCTCAGCCACCGGTGGCCGTCCCTTCGTTGGCGAAATGGGCGAATTCTGGAGCGATCCGGGACACGAAGGAAACACTCTCCCCGAAGATCCGGTCCGCGTCATGGTCCAACGTCGCGACGTGGTGGCTGTGTTCCAGCACCAGCTCGGTGACGTCCCGTGAGGAGACCCGGCTCAGCACCCGCGCCGAGTCGGCCGGCGGCACCACGTGGTCCCGCGCGCTGCGCAGGAGCAGCAGCGGCTGGGTGACCTGCGGCAGATCGCGGTCCACGAGCCGGAAGAAGGCGCGCACCGAGTGCGCCGCGTGCAGCGGGACGCGGTCGTAACCCAGCTCCTCGACGCCCTCCTTCGCGATGTCCCCGACCAGGCCCCGCGTGGAGGGCAGCAGATGGCGCGCCACCGGCAGCGCGTGCGCCGCCGCCCCGTGCACCTTGAGGGCCGGGTTGACCAGGACGAGACCCGACACCGCCGCCCCGTGCCTGGCCGCGAGCCGCAGGGCGAGCGCCCCGCCCATCGACAGACCGCCCACGAACACCCGCTCGCAGCGCTCGGCCAGCTCCCGCAGCGCCCGGTCCACCTCGGCGTACCAGTCCTGCCAGCCGGTGACCTGCATGTCCTGCCAGCGGCTCCCGTGCCCCGGCAGGAGCGGGAGGGACACACTCGCCCCGCGCCGCGCCAGGTACCGGGCCCAGGGGCGCAGCGACTGCGGCGAGCCGGTGAAGCCGTGACAGAGGAGGACGCCGACCTGCCCGCCCTCGTGGCGGTACGGCTCGGCTCCGGGAAGGACCGGCACGATCGGTCTCCTTCGTGAGGCGGGACGGAACAGTGAAAGGGGTGCGGGGGTGGCGTGCGGGGACGGGGGTGCGACCGGGCGGTACGGGGGGCTGGCGCCGCGCTCCCGTACCGGCATGTCCGGCCGGGAACGGGGCACCGGAACCTTGGCGCGGGAGCGTACTTCACCGTACGCGACCGGGCCGACACCGACCAGGGTCGTCGCCCCGCCCACCCGCCCGCGGGCCCCCCGGCGGGTAAGGTCGACGGCAAGGACAGGGAAGGCGGACCGGTGATCTACAACGCGATGAAGCACTCGCTGGGTGCCTCGCTCAAGCTTGCCTTCAGGCCCTGGGTGGAGGGTATGGAGCACATCCCCGCCGAGGGCCCCGCCATCCTCGCGAGCAACCACCTCTCGTTCTCCGACTCCTTCTTCCTGCCGTCGATGCTGGACCGCAAGGTCACCTTCATCGCCAAGGCCGAGTACTTCACCACCCCCGGGATCAAAGGCCGGCTGACCGCCGCCTTCTTCAAGGGCGTCGGCCAGCTCCCGGTGGACCGCTCGGGCGGCCGGGGCGCGGGAGAGGCCGCGATCAGGAGCGGGGTCGAGGTCCTGGAACGCGGGGAGCTGTTCGGCATCTACCCCGAGGGCACCCGCTCGCCCGACGGCCGCCTCTACCGCGGCAAACCCGGCGGGCTCGCCCGGGTCGCGCTCGCCAGCGGCGCCCCCGTCATCCCGGTCGCGATGATCGACACGGAGAAGATCCAGCCGCCCGGCCAGGTCATGCCCAAACTCATGCGGCCGGGCATCCGGATCGGCAAGCCGCTCGACTTCAGCCGGTACGAGGGCATGGAGCAGGATCGTTTCGTCCTGCGCGCGATCACCGACGAGGTCATGTACGAGATCATGAAGCTCTCGGGCCAGGAGTACGTCGACATCTACGCGACCGCCGCCAAGCGCCAGATCGCCGACGCGGCGAAGAAGCGCGCCGAGGCCGAGAAGGCCGCGGCCAAGGAGCGCTCCGGCTCCGACGGAGCCGAGGAGAGCGGCCGGGCCGCCTGAGCGCTTGGCCGCTTGAGCGCCTGGCTGTCTGAGCGCCTCGCTGCCTGAGCGGCCGGGCCGCGTGAGCGCGTGGCCCGAGCGGCCGGCCCGTCCGGCGGCCGGGTCCTGAGCGGTCGTCCCGCCCGGGTGCCGGCCGTCTGAGCGCCCGGCCCGACGTGGGTGCCGGCCCGTCTGAGCGCCCGGCCCGCCTGGGTGCCCGGCCCCGCGCCGGCAGCTCCTGTCCCCTCTCCCTGTTCGCCTTCCGTTCGCCTTCCCTGTGGCGGGCGCGTCCTCTTCTCCCCGCGCCTTCCGGAACCGCATAGGCTGCCCTGCGCGTAGGACCGAGTGGGGGGCACCGGTCGAGAGCGGGGGGCACACGAGGTGAGCACGAGGGAGCGCCGGGCGGCTCGGGAAGCGCCGGGGCCGCGGGACGGGCAGAGCGTGCCGGGGACGGGGAGCGTGCCGCCCGGAGCGCGGGCCGAGAGCGTCCCGTCCGCCCGGCCCGGCGCGCCCCGGCCCCGGATGTCCGTCGAGCAGCCGCTGTGGCGGGCGCTCACCGGCTACCGGGTGCTGACCCTGTGCTACGCGGTCGGGCTGTTCCTCGCCTCGTACCGCGAGTACGCCATGCCCCACCTCGCCGTCGCGTACTACGTGGTGCTCGCGCCCTGGACGCTGCTGACCCTGCGCCGGGTCTCGGGCGCCGCGCGCTGCACCTGGGCCTTCCTCGGCGCCGACCTCGTGATCGCGCTCACCGGCATCCTGCTGACCCCGCTCGCGCAGGGCGCGGACCGGGTCGCCTCCGGAGTGCCCACACTGCCCTCGATATGGACGGCCGGCGCGGTCCTCGCGTACGCGCTCAAGGGCGGCTGGCGCTGGGCGGCCCTCACCTCCGCGCTGGTCGGCCTGGCGAACGTCGTGCAGCGCGGCGCCCCGAGCCAGAGCACCGTGCACGCGGTGCTGCTGGTGTGCGTCGCCTCCATCGCGATCGGCTACGTCATCGAGGTGGCCCGCGCCTCCGAGCGCACCCTCGCCCGCGCCCTGGAGATCGACTCGGCGACCCGCGAACGCGAACGGCTGGCCCGGGACATCCACGACAGCGTGCTCCAGGTCCTCGCCATGGTGCAGCGCCGCGGCACCGCCCTCGGCGGGGAGGCCGCCGAACTGGGCCGCCTCGCCGGGGAGCAGGAGAGCGCGCTGCGCGCCCTGGTCCTGGGCCGGCCCGCCGCCCCGGCCGCCCCGGCCACCGAGGACGCCGAGGACGCGCGGCCGGGCGCGGCGCCGGGACCGCTCGACCTGCTGCCGCTGCTCGCCGCGCACTCCGGCCCCGGGGTGAGCCTCGCCGGGCCCGGCACGCCCGTCCTGCTGCCGCCGCACACCGCCCGCGAGGTGGCCGCCGCCGTGGCCGCGGCCCTCGACAACGTCCGGGCCCACGCGGGCGAGGGGGCGCGGGCCTGGCTCCTGGTCGAGGACGAGCCGGAGGCCGTCCTGGTCACCGTTCGCGACGACGGGCCCGGTATCCCCGAGGGCCGCCTGGACCAGGCCGCGACCGAGGGGCGGCTCGGCGTCGCCCAGTCCATCCGGGGCAGACTGCGCGACCTCGGCGGTGGCGCGGAACTCCTCTCCGTCCCCGGCCAGGGCACCGAGGTCGAACTGCGCGTACCGCGCCCCGCCACACACACCGCACACACCTCACGAGAAACGGGCTGAACGGGATGAACGGGTCGGAGGACCAGACGCGCGAGGCGCGGGAGAGCGGGACGGACGAAGCGGAGGCGACCACGGTGATGGTCGTCGACGACCACCCGATGTGGCGGGACGCGGTGGCCCGCGACCTGGAGGCGGCCGGATTCACGGTCGTCGCCACCGCGGGGGACGGCGCCCAGGCCGTACGCCGCGCCACCGCCGTACGCCCCGACGTGCTCGTACTCGACCTGAACCTGCCCGAGCTGCCCGGCGTCGAGGTGTGCAAGCGGCTCGTACGGGAGCGGCCGGGGCTGCGCGTCCTCGTGCTGTCCGCGAGCGGGGAGCACGCCGACGTCCTGGAGGCCGTCAAGTCCGGCGCCACCGGCTACCTGCTGAAGTCGTCGAGCACCGGGGAACTCGTCGACGCCGTCCGGCGCACCGCCGTCGGCGACGCCGTGTTCACCCCCGGGCTCGCCGGTCTCGTGCTCGGCGAGTACCGGCGGCTGGCCGCCGAGGGGGCCGCGGCCGGTGAGCAGGAGCCAGGCGCGCCCCGGCTGACCCCACGGGAGACCGAGGTGCTGCGGCTCGTCGCCAAGGGCCTGAGCTACAAGCAGATCGCCGAACGCCTCGTCATCTCGCACCGCACCGTCCAGAACCACGTACAGAACACCCTCGGCAAACTCCAGCTGCACAACCGCGTGGAGCTGGTGCGGTACGCCATCGAACGCGGCCTCGACGAGGTCTGAGCCGCCGCGCCCGCCCGGCGCGGGGCAGGGCCGAAGGTCCCGGACCGTCGTGTCCGCCGGGCGTGTCACCCACCGCGGGCCCTAGGGTCGGGGGCAGTGTCACCTACCTGGGGAGCCGCTGTGGAGATCCTGGCATTCGGCGTGCAGGCCGACGAACAGCCGTTGCTGGAGCGGGCCTTCGCCGGCCACTTCGCGCTGCACTGCCTCGACGTCTTCCTGACCGCCGACACCGCCCCGCTCGCGGCGGGCCACGAGAGTGTCTCCACCAGTGTCAACGCCGACCTCGGCGCCGAGGTCCTGGAGATCCTCGCGGCCGGCGGCACGCGGATGATCGCCCAGCGCTCCACCGGCTTCAACAACATCGACGTGGCCGCCGCCGAACGCCTCGGACTGACCGTCGCCCGGGTCTCGGAGTACTCGCCGTACTCGGTCGCCGAGTTCGCGTGGAGCCTCGCGCTGGCCGTCAACCGCCACGTGGTGCGCGCCGCGCGCCGCACCCGCGAGTTCGACTTCAGGCTCAACGGGCTCATGGGCCGCGATCTGCGCGGCCGTACCGTCGGCGTACTCGGCACCGGGAAGATCGGCGCGGCCTTCGCGGCCATCGCCCACGGCTTCGGCATGCGGCTGCTGGGCTGGGACCTCGCACCGAACCCGGCCTGCCTGGACCTCGGCATGGAGTACGTCGAGCGGGAGCGGCTGCTGCGCGAGTCGGACGTCGTCAGCCTGCACGTCCCCCTGCTGCCGACCACCGCCCACCTCATCGACGCGGCTGCGCTGCGCCTGATGAAGGACGACGCGCTGCTGGTCAACTCCAGCCGGGGCGGGCTGATCGACACCGAGGCCCTCGTCGAGGAACTGCGCCGGGGCCGCTTCACGGGCGTCGGGCTCGACGTCTACGAGGCGGAGGCCGGGCTGTTCTTCCTCGACAAGTCGCTGGAGGGCGTCGACGACGACGTACTCGCCCGCCTCATGACCTTCCCCAACGTCGTCGTCACCTCGCACCAGGCGTACTACACCGTCGACGCCGTGCAGCAGATCGTCGACGCGACCCTCCAGAACGTCCGCGACCACGCCGAGGGCCGGCGCGGCCCGAACGTCCTGGTCCCGGCGGTGCCCGGACCCTGACCTCCCGGCCGCGCCGCCCCGGGCCCTATGCGCGGGGGCGGGCCGGCAGTGCGCGGGCCGCGTCCGCGAGCAGCCGGGAGACGACCGACGCCCCGTCCAGGGTCAGCACCGACTCCGGGTGGAACTGCACCGAGGCGAAGCCCGGCCCGCGCAGCGCGTGCACCTCCCCGCTCAGCGGGTCCCGGCTCACCTCGATCGCGTGGGCGGCGAGTCCGTGGGCGGCCGCGTCGTCGCAGCGCGCGGTGAAGCTGTTGTAGAAGCCGACCGTCTCGGGCCGCCCGAACAGGTCCACGGTGGTCTGCGCGCCCTGGAAGGGGACCTCCTTGCGCACGAGGTCCAGCCCCAGTTCGGCGGCGATCACCTCGTGTCCCAGGCAGACGCCGAGCAGCGGATGGCGGCGCGCGCCCAGCAGGTCCGCGGCGAGCGCCCGCAGCAGCCGCATCTTCGCGTCGCCCGCGTCCGCCGGGTCGCCGGGGCCGGGGCCGAGGACGACCGGGCCCTCGTGCGCGGCCACCGCCTCGGGCAGCCCCGGCGCGTCGAAGCGGCGCACCCCGACCGCGAGGCCCGAGGAGCGCAGCAGGTGCGCGAGCATCGCCGTGAAGGTGTCCTCGGCGTCCACCACCAGGACCCGCGCCGAGGGCGGCCCCGCCGGGGCCGAGCGCAGCCGCAGCCAGAACGGGGCCAGACCGGAACGCCGGCCGTCCAGCGCGGAGCGCACCCTGGGGTCGTCCGCCAGCCGCACCGGCCCGCCGGGCAAGGTCGCCGCCCGGCCCCGCCGCACCCCGAGCGCGGCCAGCACCCCGGCGGCCTTCGCGTGGGTCTCGGCGACCTCGCCCGCCGGGTCGGAGCCGCGCACCAGCGTCGCCCCGACCGAGACCCCCAGGCGGCCCTCCCGGTCGATGTCGGCGGTACGGATCAGGATGGGGGAGTCCAGGGTCTGCGCCCCGCCCGCGTCCCTGCCGATCAGGGCCAGGGCCCCCGCGTAGTAGCCGCGCCCGCCCTCCTCGTGGCGGCCGATGACCCGGCAGGCGTTCTGCACCGGGGAGCCCGTCACGGTCGCCGCGAACATCGTCTCGCGCAGCACCTCGCGGGCGTCCAGCGTCGAGCGCCCCCGCAACTCGTACTCGGTGTGCGCGAGATGGGACATCTCCTTGAGGCGCGGCCCGACCACCACCCCGCCCATGTCGCCGACGGTCGCCATCATCTTCAGCTCCTCGTCGACCACCATCGACAGCTCCTCGACCTCCTTGGCGTCGCCCAGGAAGTCGAGGAGGCCCTCGACGCTCGGCCCCTCGGCCGGATAGCGGTAGGTCCCGCTGATCGGGTTCATCACGACCGTCCCGGAACGCCGTCCGCCCGAGGCGTCCGTGCCGCCGCCGGTCATCCGCACGTGCACCTCGGGGCTCGCCCCCACGAGGGTGCGCTCCCCGGTGTGCACGAGGAAGGTCCAGTACGCGCCGCGCTCCCCGGCCAGCAGCCGGCGGAACAGGGCGAGCGCGTCCCCGCGGCCGCAGCCCTCGATCCGGCCCCGGAAGGTGCGCCGGATCACGAAGTTCGCCCCCTCGCCCCGGCCGATCTCCTCGCGCAGCACCCGCTCCACCGTCCGCGCGTACCCCGCGTCGTCCACGTCGAAGTGCCCGTCGCGCACACGCACCTCGTGCGCGGGCAGCAGGCGCAGCGCCTCGGCCGTGGACACGGTGTGCGCCTCCTGCGTCAGGAGCACCGACAGCGGGGTGCCGTCGTCGCGCACGTCGAAGCCGCGCTCGCGGATCTGCCGGAAGGGCACGAGCGCGAGGACCGGCAGCTCGCCCTCCTCGGGGATGTCCGCGAGCCGCTCGACCTCAAGCACCGGGCCGGTCAGCACCTCCACCGTGTCCGCGTCGTGGCCGGGGGTGCGGCGGCGCAGCAGGGCGAAGGGCGGGGCGCCGGGGGAGCGGAGCCGGTCGAACAGGGCGGCGGCGGGGCTGGTGGGATGCATTGGGACGTTCCTTCCGGGGGGCGGAGCTGGGCGGAGAGGAACGGCCGGCCGCTTCCGGGAGAGCCCGGAAAACACTGAAGGCCGCCCCTCGGGCGGCCTTCGCGAACGTGGGTACGCGCAGTCAGTGGGCCGCCGGAGGAGCGGGCCACCACCAGGAACGGGTCGAGTGCGCGAACATGAGCGGCACCCTAACCGATGCCGGGGCGGCCCGTCATCCGCCCGCCACGCGGCGCGCCCGTTCGTACACGTTCCGTCTCATCTGATGAGCCGGAGCATGGACACCTGTGAGGACGCCGTAAGGTGGCCGGGTGACCGTGAACGCCGAAACCGACGCCGTCGCCGCCAAGGCGACCTGGCGAGACCTGCCCGCGGCGCAGCAGCCCGAGTACCCCGATGCCGAGGCACTGCGCGGAGTCGTCGCGGACCTCGAATCGTATCCGCCGCTGGTCTTCGCCGGCGAGTGCGACCAACTGCGCACCCGGATGGGGGCCGTCGCCAGGGGCGAGGCGTTCCTCCTCCAGGGCGGCGACTGCGCCGAGTCCTTCGACGCCGTGACCGCCGAACACATCCGCGCGAAGCTCAAGACCATCCTCCAGATGGGCGCCGTCCTCACCTACGCGGCCTCCGTGCCCGTCGTGAAGGTCGGCCGGATCGCCGGCCAGTACTCCAAGCCGCGCTCGAAGAACACCGAGACGCGCGACGGAGTGACGCTGCCCACCTACCGGGGCGACTCCGTCAACGGCTTCGAGTTCACCGCCGAGGCGCGGGTGCCCGACCCCGAGCGGCTCAAGCGGATGTACCACACCTCCGCCTCCACGCTGAACCTCGTCCGCGCCTTCACCACCGGCGGGTACGCGGACCTGCGCCAGGTGCACGCCTGGAACCAGGACTTCGTGCGCACCTCCGCCTCCGGGCAGCGCTACGAGCAGCTCGCGCGGGAGATCGACAACGCGCTGAACTTCATGCGGGCCTGCGGAACGGACCCGGAGGAGTTCCGCACCGTCGAGTTCTACTCCTCGCACGAGGCGCTGCTGCTCGACTACGAGTCGGCGCTGACCCGTGTGGACTCCCGCACCGGACGGCTCTACGACGTGTCGGGCCACATGGTGTGGATCGGTGAGCGCACCCGCCAACTGGACGGCGCGCACATCGAGTTCGCCTCCAAGATCCGCAACCCGATCGGGATCAAGCTCGGCCCCACCACGACCCCGGAGGAGGCGCTGCGGTACATCGAGCGCCTCGACCCGGACCGCGAGCCGGGCCGGCTGACCTTCGTCGTCCGGATGGGCGCCGACAAGGTCCGCGACAAGCTCCCCACGCTCGTCGAGAAGGTCACCGCCTCCGGCGCGACCGTCGCCTGGGTCACCGACCCGATGCACGGCAACACCTTCGAGGCGGCCTCCGGCCACAAGACCCGCCGCTTCGACGACGTGCTCGACGAGGTCAAGGGCTTCTTCGAGGTGCACAAGGAGCTGGGCACCCACCCGGGCGGCATCCACGTCGAGCTGACCGGCGACGACGTCACGGAGTGCGTGGGCGGCGGCGACGAGATCTTCGTCGACGATCTCCACCAGCGCTACGAGACGGCCTGCGACCCCCGGCTCAACCGCAGCCAGTCGCTGGACCTCGCCTTCCTGGTCGCGGAGATGTACCGCGCGCAGTGAGGGCCGCCGGGAGGCGCTGAACACCGAGACGCCGGTGGGGCACGGATCGTGTGATCCGTGCCCCACCGGCGTTCCCGGGCTTTACGTCCGCCGGTCGATGGGTAAGGTTAGGGTTACCTCACCGGCCGGGAGGGTGCGGCGCACCGACCCCGGGCCGGGAGACCGACTGACCGAGCCCGCAGGGGAGGTGGACCGCGTGTACGTCTGCTCGTGTTTCGGCATCACGGAACAGCAGGTCAAGGAGCACGCGGAAGCCGGGGCGGGCACCCCGAGGAAGATCGCCTCGGCCTGCAAGGCCGGCACCGACTGCGGCCGCTGCGTGCGGCAGATCCAGTCCCTCCTGGGCCGGGGCGCCTGCCCCCGCCGCGAGCTGATCGACCTCGGCGCACCCGCCGCCGTGGCGCTCGCCGGACCCGCTTCCGTGCCCGCCGCCGTACCGGTCGCCCCGCTCGCGCACGGGGAAGCGCTGGACGACGCCGCCTGACCCGTCGGTACGGGCGGCTCGGCCGGTCCGGTCCGCCGGTGCGTGGCCCGGTCCGCCGGTCTCTGCGTCAGTCGGTCTTGAAGCCGCTGGTGCCGGGGCCCGAGGGGTCGGGCTGGTTCTGCTCGATGACCGTCGAGAGGTACAGCGCCTCGCCGAGCTTGTCGATCAGCTCCAGCTGGGTGTCCAGGTAGTCGATGTGGTGCTCCTCGTCGGCGAGGATCGCCTCGAAGATGTTGGCCGAGGTGATGTCCCCCTTGCCGCGCATCAGCTCGACGCCCCGCCGCAGCCGGTCGATCGCCTCGACCTCGATCTGCCGGTCGGCCCGGAACATCTCGGTCGCCGTCTGCCCGACCGACACGTGGAAGAGCCGCTGGTAGTTGGGCAGGCCGTCCAGGAGCAGGATGCGGTCGGTGAGGATCTCCGCGTGCCGCATCTCGTCGAAGGACTCGGCCCGGGTGTACCTCGCGAGCTTGGTCCACCCCTTGTGGTCCTGCAGCTTCGCGTGGAGGAAGTACTGGTTGATCGCGGTCAGCTCGGCGGTCAGCTGTTCGTTCAGGAACTCGATGACCTCGGGGTCGCCCTGCATCGTCGGGGCTCCTTCCAGGAGAACAACGGCGGGTACGGCCGGTCACGGACCGGCTGGAATGCGCGAATCCTCGCATCGCGGTTCCCGAGCGTCCAGTAAGTGCACGCTTAGTCAGCCCCGCCCCAGGCGTCACCGCGGTCACACTGTCCGAGGTCACCGACGCCCGTCCGGTCTGTCAGGATGGACGTATGGGTCAGCGGGCGAGTGAAGCACACGAGCATCCGCGGCTGCCTCCCGGACAGCGGCTGCAGCGCGGCTGGCCGGTCACGCACTACGGGCCGGTGCCGAAGTTCCGGCCCGAGCGCTGGGAGTTCCGGGTCTTCGGTGCCACGGCGGACGGCGACAAGCACGCGTGGAACCACGAGGAGTTCTCCGCCCTGCCCTACACGACGGTCACCGCCGACCTGCACTGCGTCACGAAATTCAGCATGACCGGGGCCGAATGGGGCGGGACCCCGGCCCGCACCCTCCTGGACCTCGTACCGCCCGCCCCCGCCGTGACCCACGTGATGGTGTGGGCCGAGTACGGGTTCAGCTCGAACCTGCGGCTCTCCGACTTCGCCGCCGAGGACACCCTCTTCGCGACCCACAAGGACGGCGAGCCGCTCACCGCGGAACACGGATACCCACTGCGCCTGGTCGTTCCCCGGCTCTACGCCTGGAAGGGCCCGAAGTGGGTGCGCGGCGTCGAGTACATGACCGCCGACCGGCGTGGTTTCTGGGAGGAGCGCGGCTACCACAACATCGGCGACCCCTGGCGCGAGCAGCGCTACTCGTACCAGGAGGAGCCGGGCGAGGGCCCCGCGGCCTGAACCCGGAGCCGGGCGGGGGCCGACGGGCTGAGTGCGGGAGCCAGGAGGGGGCCGACGGGCTGAGCGCCGGAGCCGGGCGGTCCGGAGCCGCCGGAACGTTCCCCGGTGGCCCTCTCAGCCGGCCGCCGCCCCGTCCCGCAGCGCCTTGAGCCGCGCGACGTCCACCGCGTGCCCCTCCTTGCCGCCGGGCGTCTCGATGACCAGCGGCACCCCGTCGGTCGCGGGGTGCGAGAAGAGTTCCGCGAAGGCGTCCTCACCGATGTGCCCGGCCCCGATGTTCTCGTGCCGGTCCTTGTGGGCGCCCACCACGTCCTTCGAGTCGTTCGCGTGGATCAGCCGCAGGCGGCCCTCACCCACCGCGTCCACCAGCAGGTCCAGGGTCTGCTTCGTGCCGCCGGGGCCCGCGAGGTCGTGACCGGCCGCGTAGACGTGGCACGTGTCGAGGCACACCCCGAGCCGGGGATGGGAGTCGAGCGCCGCGAAGTACGGGGCGAAGTCCCAGGTCCGCGCGCACAGCGAGGCGCCCTGACCGGCGGTGGACTCCAGCAGCAGGTACGGGTCGTCCTCGTGGGTCAGCTCGTCGAGCAGCGGCAGCAGCCGCTCGCGTACCTGCGCGAGCGCCACCTCGCGGGAGCGGCCGCCCGTCGCGGAGCCGGTGTGGACGACCACGCCGGGGGCGCCGATGGCCCGCGCCCGGCGCAGCGAGTGCCGCAGCGAGTGCACCGACTTCTCGGCCGTCGCCTCGGTGTGCGAGCCGAAGTTGATGAGGTACGGCGCGTGCACGTAGGCGACCAGCCCCCGCTCGGCACAGGCCGTACGGAACGCCTCGTCCTGACGCGGACTGCCCTCGGGGGTCGCCCAGCCGCGCGGATTGGCCACGAAGACCTGCACGGCCTCGGCGCCCAGCTCCTCGGCGTAGGGAATCCCGGTGGCGGCGAGCCCGCCGGCCACCGGGATGTGGCCGCCGACGGGGTTGCGGAGGGCGGACGCGGACCGCTGGGGGTTCTTACTGCTCACCGCTCCAGGGTGACACGCGCGCCGGCCGTCCGGAACGGGAGGTCCCGGCCTCCGGAACGGCAGGACCCGGCCGTCCGCCGCCCGCTACCCGAGGGCCGGAGCGCCCACCGACGAGGGGTCGCCCGCCGCCGGGCCCGGTGTCTCGGGGTCGCGCACCACCGGCGTGCCCTCGGAGATCTGGCCGGGCGGGATGTCCGCGCCCTCGGCGATGCACTCGGGGGCCCGGTCGCGTCCCTCCGCGACGGCGAGGTCGCACGCCTCGGCGCGCTCCTGCTCGATCGTCATGGCGGCCGACCGCTTGCCGTCCGGCCTGTCGGCCTTGCCGCCGGACCGCCCGTCCGCCGCCGGGCTCGCCGAGGCGGCCGGCCGGTGGGAGGACGGGGGAGCGGGGTCCTCGGTCGTCGAGGAACAGGCGGACGCGGAGGCCGCGACCAGCAGCGCGGCCGAGACCGCGAGGACACGCACACGCATCACAGGCCCCCAGGAGGCAGAAGCAGAAGGAGAGAAGTGCAGTCTGCACGAGCGGCCGGGGCGAGGTATGGACTTCCGGTGAAGCGTTCGGGCGATTCGCGAAGCGGGTGCCGCTCCGCGCCGGGAGCCCCGGCGCGGAGGCGGAGAGCGCTCTCTGCCCCCGCTCCCCGCCGCGAGCGCCGGCCGTCCCCCGCGCGCCCGCTCCACCGCGTCCGGATCGCCATCGCCGGGGAGGGCCGCCAGGACGGCCCGGGAGCGTGTCACCGCGTCCCGGACGCCCGTGTGCGGCGCCCGGGAACGGGTCACCGCACCCGGATCGTCACCGTGCTGCCCCGGGGGGCCTCGTCGCCGCCGTCCGTGGACTGGTCCCAGACCGTGTCGCCGAGGAACCAGCGGGAGACCTTGACCTTGAAGCCCTTCGCCTCCAGCACCTTCTTCGCCTCGTCGGCGTGCTTTCCCCCCACGTCCGGAACCTCGACCAGATCGGGGCCCTTGGAGAGGGTGAGCGTCACCTTGTCGCCCTCCGCGCGGACCGAGTCCGCGCGCGGGGACTGCCCGGCGACGGAGCCCTCGTCCTCGTCGGAGAAGACCCGGCGCCCGGCCACCGAGACGTCGAGGCCCGCGTCCTCCAGCTCCTCACGGGCCTCGTCCCGCGGCATCCCGCTCACGTCGGGGACGTGCACCGGGGCGCCCTTGCTGAGCGTCAGCGCCACCGTCGTCCCGGCCTTGCGGCGCTCGCCCCGGCCCGGTTCGGTGCGGGTCACGGCGCCCTTCGGGGACTCCTCGCTGAACGCCTTCGTCACCATGCCCGGCGCGAGCCCCGCCTCACGCAGCGCCGCCCGCGCCTCGCCCAGCGTCTTCCCGCGCAGGTCCGGCACGTCGACCATGCGCGGACCCCGCGACACGGTCAGCTTGACCCCGCCGTGGTCGCGGATACGCTCACCCGCCCCCGGGTCCGTCCGGATGACGGTGCCGCGCTCCTCGGTGGCGCTGTACTCCTGCTCGACCGACTTGACCTCCAGGCCCTCGTCGGCGAGCCGGCGCTCCGCCTGCTCCCGGGTCTTCGACAGCAGCGGCGGCACCTGGGTGAACTGGCCCGCGTTGACGTACCAGACGCCCGCGCCCACGCACAGCACCACCACGAGGGCCAGGAGCGCCGCCCACAGCCCGCGCCGGGGCCGCCACCGCGCGCCGCCGCGAGCGGGCCCGCCCGCCACGGGCGGCGGCGGGGACGGCAGGACGCTCGTGCGGTGCACCCCGTCGTCACCGCCGGGGGGACCGCCGGGGACCGCGTCGACCGGCCCGGCACCCGAGGGCGGCGGCGGGAGCCGCACCTCCCGGGGGACGGTCACCGAGCGGGGGATGACGCTCGTGCGGTCGGCCGCGTTGTCGTGCCGCTCCTGCTCGCGGGCGAGCGGCGGCACCAGATCGAGCTGCGCCGCGCTCAGGCCCGGCACGGCCGAGCGGACGTCGGCGAGCATCGCCACCGCGTCCTGCGGGCGCAGCCGGGGATCGCGGGCCGTCGCCGCCACGACCAGCTCGTCGAGGGCCGGGGCGAGCCCCGGGACCTCCGCGGAGGGGGGCGGGACGTCGTGGTTGAGGTGCTGGTGCAGGACCTGGGCCGCGTTGTCGCCGACGTACGGCTTGAGGCCGGTCAGCATCTCGAACAGCATGATCCCGCAGGCGTACACGTCGGCCCGCTGGTCGACCGCGCCGTCGTCGATCTGCTCGGGCGCCAGGTAGGACACCGTGCCGAGCACCGTCTCGGTGCTCTGCGAGGCGGTGCCCACCGCGCGCACCAGACCGAAGTCCGCGACCTTGACCCGACCGTCGTCCCCTATCAGGACGTTCTCCGGCTTCATGTCCCGGTGCACGAGACCCGCCCGGTGCGCGGCGCCCAGCGCGGCGAGCACCGGCTCCAGGACGTCCAGGGTCGCCCGGGGCGACAGCGCGCCCCGCTCACGCAGCACGTCCCGCAGGGTGCAGCCCGCGACGTACTCCATCGCGAGATACACGTACGCGCCCTGCGCGCCCTGGTCGAAGACGCCCACCACGTTGGGGTGGGCGAGCCGCGCGACCGCCTTCGCCTCCCGGATGAAGCGCTCCACGAAGGAGGCGTCGGTCGCCAGTGACGGGTGCATGACCTTGAGCGCGACCACCCGGTCCAGTCGCAGATCGACCGCCCGGTAGACGGTCGCCATGCCCCCGTGGGCGATCAGCGCGTCGACGCGGTAGCGCCCGTCCAGGACATGTCCGACGAGCGGCGCGTGCTGGTCTACTGGCCTCGTGTCCACGCGGGCGAGTCTACGAGCCGGCGACCGCGCCCCCGCCCGCCAGGAAGAACCCGGGACCGAGCTGCTGCCGAGCTGTGACAGGCGCGGGGCGTACGCGTGTGCCGCGGGTCACGCGAGAGGGGGTCAGAAGGCCGGGCGTTCCGGGTCCAGCCGGGCCTGCCCCCGCGAGGGTGAGGACGCCTCGGCGTGATGGCGGCGCGGGATGCGGCCCGCGCGGTGGGCGAGCCGGCCCGCCTCGACCGCGTGCCGCATCGCCGCCGCCATCAGTTCCGGCTCGCGCGCCCGCGTCACCGCCGAGGCCAGCATCACCGCCGAGCAGCCCAGCTCCATCGCGAAGGCCGCGTCCGAGGCGGTGCCCGCCCCCGCGTCCAGGATCACCGGGACCGTGGCGCGCTCCGTGATGAGCTGGAAGTTGTGCGGATTGCGGATGCCGAGCCCCGAGCCGATCGGCGAGCCCAGCGGCATGACCGCCGCGCAGCCCACGTCCTGCAACTTGCGGGCCAGCACCGGATCGTCGTTGGTGTACGGCAGGACCGTGAAGCCGTCGTCCACGAGGATCTCGGCCGCGTCCAGCAGCTCCACCGGATCGGGCAGCAGGGTCCGCTCGTCGGCGATGACCTCCAGCTTCACGAGGTCGGTGCCCAGCGCCTCGCGGGCCAGCCGGGCGGTGAGCACCGCCTCGCCCGCCGTGTAGCAGCCGGCCGTGTTCGGCAGGACGCGGATGCCGAGCCGCTCCAGCACCGAGAGCACCGAGCCCTGCGTGCCCGGGTCGAGACGCCGCATCGCGACGGTGGTCAGCTCGGTGCCCGAGGCGAGCAGCGAGCGTTCGAGCACGTCGAGGCTGGGTGCCCCTCCGGTGCCCATGATGAGCCGCGAGGCGTACGTCGCCCCGCCCAGCAGCAGTGGATCGTCGGCCACGGTGTCAGCCTCCCTGTACGGCGGTGAGGATCTCGACGCGGTCTCCCTCGGCGAGCGCGGTGCTCGCCCACCGCCCGCGCGGCACGACGCTCTCGTTGACGGCGGCCGCCACCCCGGACGGGGCCCGGGTCAGTTCGCCGACGAGGGCCGCCAGCGTCGTACCGGCGGCGACGGTGCGCTCGGCGCCGTTGACCCTCAAGGTCAGGTCGAGGTCGAGGGGTGCGGTCATGCGGACAGCTCCTGGGGAAGGGCCGGTCGGGGGGCGGGGCTGTGCGAGGGCCCCTCGAAACGGCGGGGACTGAAGGCGCGGGCCGCCTCCGGGAGTTCCCCGTGCGTGAGGGCGTACGCCATGACCTCGCCGGTCTCCGGGGCGAGCAGGACCCCGTTGCGGTAGTGCCCGGTCGCGAGGTGCAGTCCGGGCAGCGCGGTCGGGCCGAGCAGCGGGGCGTTGTCGGGGGAGGCCGGGCGCAGACCGGCGCGGCTCTCGGCCAGCGGCAGTTCGGTCAGTCCGGGCACCAGCTCGTGGGCGTCGCGCAGCAGTTCGTACACCCCGCCCGCGGTGACCGTCGTGTCGAAGCCCTGCTCCTCGCTGGTCGCGCCGACCACGAGTTCACCGTTCTCGCGCGGCACCAGATAGACGCTGCCGCCGCGTACCACCGCGCGCACGGTCCGGCTCAGGAAGGGGCCGTACCCGGCCGGTACGGTCAGCCGCAGCACCTGGCCCTTGACGGGGCGCACCGGTACGGCGACCTCGGGCGGCACCCCGTCCAGCCGGCCGCTCTCGCAGCCCGCCGCGAGCACCGTCTGCCGCGCCGTCAGCTCCCCGCCGCCGGCCAGGAGGACGCCACGCGCCCGCCCGTCCTCGACGAGCAGCCGGGCGGCGCGCTCCCGGCGGAAGGCGACTCCGGCGCGCGCGCACGCGACCAGGAGCGCCGAGGAGAGCCGGCGCGGGTCGATCTGGTGGTCGCCCGCGACCCGCAGCCCGCCGCGCACCCCCGGGGCGAGCATCGGTTCGAGACGGCGGCACTCCCGCCCGCTCAGCCACTGCGAGTCGAGCCCGCACCGCTCGTGCAGCGCGTGCAGCTCGCGCAGCTCGGCGCGGTCGTCGCCGTCCAGCGCGACCGCGAGCGTCCCGCACTCCCGGTAGCCGAGATCCTGCCCGCTCGCCTCGGTCAGCTCCGCCACGAAGGCGGGATACCGGCGCGCCGAGGCGAGGTTCAGCGCGAGCAGCGTCTCCTCGCCGTAGTGCAGTTCGGTGACGGCCGCGAGCATCCCCGCCGCTACCTGGGCCGCACCGCCCCCGGGCCAGGGGTCGGCCACCGTCACCCGCAGCCCGCCGCGCGCCGCGCGCCAGGCCGTGACGAGGCCGATGATCCCGCCGCCGACGACGAGCACGTCCGCCGGCGCCCCGGAGGACCGCGCCCAGGACGGAGCGGGGGCGGTGGACGGTGGAGGCATGGGCACGATGCCCCTCCCTTCGCCGGAATGACC
The DNA here is from genome assembly GCF_042869355.1 of Streptomyces sp. NPDC007088. Lineage (NCBI taxonomy): Bacteria > Bacillati > Actinomycetota > Actinomycetes > Kitasatosporales > Streptomycetaceae > Streptomyces > Streptomyces sp. NPDC007088. The sequence continues at coordinate 316,456 of NZ_JBIAFO010000001.1, read as the reverse complement.
CGGATCAGGTTCGGACGGTCGGAGGCCGCGCCAGCCTCCCTCTCAGCCCGGTCGGCCGGGCTCCCGTGGTGTCCCCGTCACCCTAGACCCGCCGCCGAGCCCGCCGTAAGCCCGCACCGGGCCGGGACCGGCGCCGCGGGCTGTGGGGGAGATCTCCCGCCCACCGCTCGTCCCCGGCCCCGGGGCCCGTCCTACAGTGACCGGGTGAGCGAGCAGAGGCAGAACGAGGCGGACAGACGCACGGTGATCGTCGGAGCGGGCATGGCCGGGGTGCGGACCGCCGTGGCCCTGCGCGAACAGGGATACGCCGGGCGGATTCTGCTCCTGGGCGCCGAGGCGCACGCCCCCTACGACCGCCCGCCGCTGTCCAAGGCCGTCCTGCTCGGCACCGCCGAGGACTCCGCGTTCGACGTCGACTTCGAGGCCCTCGGTGTCGAACTGCGCCTGGGCGTGCAGGTCCTCGCCCTGCGCGCCGCCGACCAGGAGATCGACACCCCGGACGGTCCGCTCGCCTACGACACCCTCGTCCTCGCCACCGGCGCGCAGCCGGTACGGCTGCCCGGCACCGCGGACCTGCCCGACGTGCACGAGCTGCGCACCCTCGACGACGTGCACCGCCTGCGCCAGGTGCTGGCGGCCCGGCACACCGTCGTCGTGGTCGGCGCCGGCTGGATCGGCGCCGAGTTCACCACCGCCGCACGCGAGGCGGGCTGCGCCGTGACCGTCGTCGAGGCGGCGGGACGCCCGCTCGCCGGTGCCCTGCCCGCCGAGGTCGCCGCCCCGATGGCCGACTGGTACGCGCGGGCCGGAGCCGTCCTGCGCACCGGCGCCCGCGTCGCGGCGGTCGAGGACGGAGCGGTGGTCCTGGAGGACGGCGAACGCCTGCCCGCCGACGCCGTCGTCGTCGGTGTCGGGGCCCGCCCCGCGACCGGCTGGCTCGCCGGCTCCGGCGTCGACCTCGCCCCCGACGGCTCCGTCCTCGCCGACGAGCACCTGCGCACCTCCCTGCCCGGGGTGTACGCGGTCGGGGACTGCGCCTCCTTCCCCTCCCGCCGCTACGGGCGCCGCCTCCTCGTCCACCACTGGGACAACGCCCTCCAGGGGCCGCACACGGTGGCCGCCGGCATCGCGGGCGAGGAGGCCGGCCCCTACGACCCCGTCCCGTACTTCTGGTCCGAGCAGTTCGGGCACTTCGTGCAGTACGCCGGACACCACGAACAGGCCGACACCACGGTGTGGCGCGGCGACCCCGCCACCACCGCGTACGCGGTGTGCTGGCTGCGCGAGGAACGGCTCGTCGCGGTCCTCGCCGTGGGCCGCCCCCGCGACCTCGCCCAGGGCCGCAAGCTCATCGCGGCCGGCGCGGCGATGGACCCCGGGGCGCTCGCCGACCCGGCCCGCCCGCTCAAGGCCGCCACCCGCTGACCAGGCCCTTTCCGCCGCCGCCGTCCCTCCTGGCGCCCTCCCGGCTACCGCCTGTCGGTCCGGGATGGCACGCTTGTCCCCGTGACCGAGATTGATGCCAAGACCGAAGCGCTCGTCAGCGAGTGGCTCACCCTTCCCGACATCGCCGAACGATTCGGCGTCGAGGTGACCCGGGTGCGGCAACTGGTGAAGGAAGGCCAGCTCATCGCCGTACGCCGCGGGGAGAACCGCGCCCTGCACGTGCCCGCCGCGCTCCTCGACGGCGACCACACCGTGAAGGGCCTCACCGGACTGCTCACGGTGCTGCGCGACGACGGCTTCGACGACGTGGAGATCCTGGAGTGGATGTTCACCCCCGACCCGACCCTGCCGGGCACCCCCGCCCAGGCACTGAGCGAGAATCGCGGCACGGAGGTGAAGCGCCGGGCCCAGGCGCTCGCCGTCTGAGCCGTACCGACAGCTGACGGCGGTGGTGTGCCGCCGCCTCTCACGCCGCACACGGGGCCGGGCGGGCCGGGTGAACCGGACCGCCCGGCCCACCGTTTCCCCGGGGGGACCGTCCCATGACCGCGCAGTCCGACACCGCCGCAGCCGCCCGGCGGGCTCTCGCCGACGCCCGTCTCTACCTGTGCGTCGACGCGCGCGAACGGCAGGGCGATCTGCCCGCCTTCCTCGACGCCGTGCTCGCCGGCGGCGTGGACATCGTCCAGTTGCGGGACAAGAACCTGGAGGCCGCCCAGGAACTGCGGGCCCTGGAGGTCTTCGCCGACGCGTGCCGCAGGCACGGCGCCCTCCTCGCGGTCAACGACCGGGCCGATGTCGCGCACGCCGCCGGCGCACCGGTCCTGCACCTGGGCCAGGACGACCTCCCGGTGGACGCCGCCCGCGCGATCCTCGGGCCCGGCACGCTGATCGGCCGCTCCACCCACTCCGAGGCGGAGGCCGCCGCGGCGGCCGTCCAGGACGGGACGGACTACTTCTGCACCGGGCCCTGCTGGCCCACCCCCACCAAGCCGGGCCGCCCCGCCCCCGGGCTCTCCCTCGTGCGGTACGCCGCCTCGCTCGGCACCACCCGGCCCTGGTTCGCGATCGGCGGCATCGACGCGGACAACCTCGACGAGGTGCTGGCCGCCGGCGCGCGCCGCGTCGTCGTGGTCCGGGCCCTGACCGAGGCCGAGGACCCGGGAGCCGCCGCCGCCCACCTCGCGCGGCGACTGCGCGAGAACGGGGACCGGGAGATCTGAGAGCGGAGGGGCGGGGCCGCCGGACCGGGGCCACGGGGAACTGAGGCTCCGGGGTTTTCGTGCACTGTGGCTCCATGTGGCTCCATGTGGCTCCATGTGGCTCCAGGGTCTTCGGGAGCTGAGACACGGGCCACTCCGGTCCCTCGCGATCCGCGCCCCGCACGCCTCCGGGACCGTCCCCGGCTGTCCACGACCGTCCGAGGCGTGGACAAGAAGTCCGCTTAACGGACAAAACCCCCAAGGAGGAGGCTGCCGGGGCCCGGCTCTGGCTACCCTTCCCGTTATGGCCCTCGGCACCGCATCCACCTGGACCTCCGACGCTTCGACCGTCCGTGACCTGCTCGCGAGCGGCAAACCGTCGTACTCCTTCGAGTTCTGGGCGCCGAAGACCGAGAAGGGCGAGCGCAACCTGTGGAACGCGCTGCGCCGCGTCGAGGCCGTCTCCCCGAGTTTCGTCTCCGTGACCTACGGCGCGGGCGGCACGACCCGTTCGGGCACCGTGCGCGCGACCCAGCGGATCGCGGAGGACACCACCCTGCTCCCGGTCGCCCATCTGACCGCCGTCTCGCACTCGGTCGCCGAGCTGCGCAATATGGTGGGCCAGTTCGCCGACGCCGGAATCCGCAACATCCTCGCCGTGCGCGGCGATCCGCCCGGTGACCCCATGGGCGACTGGGTGGCGCGCCCGGACGGCCTGCTGTACGCCGCCGAACTGGTGCGGCTCATCAAGGAATCGGGCAATTTCTGTGTAGGTGTGGCCGCCTTCCCGGAAATGCATCCGCGCTCCGAGGACTGGGACTCCGACGTGCGCCATTTCGTCGACAAGTGCCGGGCCGGGGCCGATTACGCGATCACCCAGATGTTCTTCGACCCCACCGCCTACCTGCGCCTTCGCGACCGGCTCGCCGCCGCGGGCTGTGACACCCCGATCATTCCCGAGGTCATGCCGGTCACCAGCGTCCGGCAACTGGAGAGACTCTCCTCGCTGAGCACCGCGCAGTTCCCCGACGAGGTGAAAGAACGCATGCTCGCCGCCAAAGACGACCCGGCGGCTGTACGCTCCTTGGGAATCGAGTTCGCCACGGAGTTCTGCGCGCGACTGCTCGCCGAAGGCGTGCCGGGTCTGCACTTCATCACGCTGAACAACTCCACGGCGACTCTGGAGATCCACGAGAATCTGGGCCTGCCCCACCACAGGCCCTGATCTGCCGAACCCGCGGCCCGGAGGCTGCCGGGGAGAGGGGCGTACATGGGCTGGGCGGTCCTCTATCTCGCTTTCGCCGTCGTGGCGTTGTGGCTGCTGGGGGAGGTGCTGCTCCAGTACAAGGCACGGCTGCGCTGGCGGCTGCTCGCCTTCGGCGGCTTCCTCCTCGTCGTCCTCGGCGTGCTGCTGCCCTCCGTCGTGGTCATCGCGCTGGGCGCGATCGCCTTCGCCACCGGGCAGACCCTCGTGACCCTGTCCTTCCGGCGCGGCTTCGCCGCCGGCTGGTCCCTCGGCGGCAAACCCGGGGCCAGCAAACGCCGCCGCGGCGGCGCGGGGCGCCCGACCCTGGAGGTCTCGGACCTGCGCCTGGAGAACGAGGGCGTCCAGGCGGCCCACGGGCCCGCACCGGCCGGCGGACAGGACGGCGGCCAGGACGCCTCGGGCGAGTTCGAGGGCACCGCGGTCCTCGAAGCCGTCCCCGCCGCCCCGGCCTCCACGCAGACGCCGCAGGCACAGTCCTACGCGGACACCTCGGAGTCCTTCGCCGCCTTCGGCCAGACGTCCGGGCACGAGTCCTTCTCCGCTTTCGGGGACGCGCCCGGCCACGCCCCCGCCACCGCCGCGTACGACACCGCCTCCCAGGCGGCGGCCTCCTACGACACCGGCTCCTTCGGCACCGCCTCCCCCTTCGGCGAGTCCTTCACCGCACCCCGGGGCGACACCGGGGACTACGCCTATGTCCCGTACGGCGGTTACGACACGGGCACGTACGCCCCCGGCGGGTACGGACCCGAGGCGGGGCAGGGCGAGGGCCGGCCCTGGGGCGCGGAACAGGCGCAGCACGGCTACGCGCAGCCCTATGCCGCGTACGGCGACCCCTACGCCACGGGCGCCCCGGGACAGCCCGCACAGGACCCGTACGCCACGGCGGCGGGCGCGCAGGGGTACGGGTACGGCTACCCGGCCGACGCGAACCCCGGCCCCGAGGCCACCTACGCCCCGGACACCCCGCCCGGGGGAGTCTGGGTCCCGCAGCAGCGCGCGGGTGACGAACCCGGGCAGCCCTACGTCCAGTACCCCGGCCAGACCGGCTACTGGGACGGCGGCGGCGACGGGCAGGGGCGGCAGTACTGAGGCCGCGGCTGGGGGCACGTGCCCTCACGCCGCGCCCCCTCACGCCGCGCCCCCTCACGCCGCGCCCCCTCATGCCGCGCCCCCTCATGCCGCGCGCCGGGCGGCCTCACCAAGAGGCCGCGCGCCTCAGTAGGAGCCCTTGAACTGCGGCCCCTCCACGATCAGTCCGGCCACCAGGGCGCCCGACATGCCCGCGTGCGGGAGGCCGCCGCCCGGGTGCGCCCAGCCGCCCACCGCGTACAGACCGGGCAGCGCCGTGGTGTTCGACGGGTACAGGAAACGGCCCCCGCCCGCCGCGAGGGACGGCGCCGGCACCGCGCCGCCCGGCGCCCCGGTCGCCTCCGCCGCGTCCTGCGGGGCGCGCGTCTCGTACCACAGCAGCCGCTCCCGCAGACCGGGCAGCGCCGCCTCCGCGCGCTCCAGCAGCCCCGCGACGTACGACTCGGGCACCCGCGCGCCGGCCGGGACCGTCAGGCTCAGCGTGACCGCCTCGTGCTCCGCGTCCGGCACCCGCGAGGCGTCGCCCGGACGCAGCACCGTCAGCGTCGGCGCGGGCGGCAGCGCGCCCGGCCCGTCGAAGAGGGCGCCCAACTCGGCCGCGCGGTCCGGGGTGTGCAGCACCGTGCGGACGGCGGCGCTCTCGGGGCGGGCGCCGCGCAGCGCCAGGAACACCAGGAGCCTGCTGCCGCCGCCGCGCCGCACGGGCACCCCGTCGGCCGGCCACGGGGAGCGGTTGGCGAGCAGCCGCTCCAGCACCTCGGGGGCCACCCCCGCCACCACGTGGTCCGCCTCGACGCGCGTGCCGTCCGCCGTCTCGATCCCGGCCGCCCGGCCGTCCTTCTCCAGGACCGCCGTCACCTCCGAGCCGAACACGAACTCCACCCGCCGCCGCACACACCGCTCGTGCAGCGCGCCCGCGAAGGCGCGCAAGCCCCCGCGCACCGCCCACACGCCGAAGGTCTGCTCGACGTACGGCAGGACCGCCGCGCTCGCCGGGACCGTGCGCGGATCGAGACCGGCGAGCAGCGCGTACTGCTCCAGCAGCGCCGCGAGCCGGGCGTCCCGCAGCTCCAGGGCACCGACCTCCGCGAGCGTGCTCGCGTGCCGCTCGCGGCGCAGCAGCCGCCGCACGCCGGGCGCCGGATAGGGCTCACGCTCGGCGAGCACCTGCCAGTTGGGCCACTGCGTCTCCTCCAGCAGCGGACGGCGCGACCGGTCCCACGCCTCACGCGCGCGGTCCATGAAGGCGGACCAGCGCGCCCCCGCGCCCGTGCCGAGCGCCGCGTCCAGCGCCTGGGCGACCCCGGCCCGCGAGGCGTTCGGCAGCGAGACAGTGGTGCCGTCCGCGAACTGGTGCGCGGCGGCCGGCTCGACCTGCTCCAGGGGGACCAGGGACTCCAGGGGCTCCTTGCCGGTCTTCAGGAACAGGTCGCGCTGCACGGCGGGCAGCGTCAGCAGACCGGGACCGGTGTCGAAACGGAAGCCCTCCCGCCTGAACTCTCCCAGCGCCCCGCCGTACGTCGCCGCGCGCTCGTGCACCACCACCCGGTGGCCCGCGACGGCCAGCCGGGCCGCCGCCGACATCGCGCCGAGACCCGCGCCGATCACCACAATCCGTGCCATGCCAGGGACTTTATCCGGCGCCCGCGACAGTCCGCCCCGCCCCTGCCGACCGCGCCCGCACCGGAGCGCCCACCGGACACCGCCCTGAGTACGGATACCTAGACGCAGGGATGAGTAGCCGCACGGATGGGCCGTGACCTGCGCGGACGGCAGAGTGTGGGGCGCGGGGGAAGGGCGCTCGCACCGGACCGCCGACACGGGGCGGCGGAACGGCGCGGTGCCCGGGGCGTCCGCGCGGACCGCGCGGCGCCCGCGGTCGTCCCGGCGGGTGAGCGCACACCGGTCACCCGCCGGGGACTCCGGCCCGCCTCCCCGCTCAGCCCAGGCGCCCGCTCACGCGGCCCTGGAGCAGCAGCGACAGGGCCGCGTGCACCTCGTCGAGCGAGCGCTCCGGCTGGAAGGACTGCCAGTCGAGGGCGGCGACCAGCACCATCCCGACGAGCGCCGCCGCCGTCAGCGGGATGTCGATCTCCGCGCTCAGCTCCCCGGCCTCCACGCCCTCGCTCAGCACCCGCTCCACGACCGCGACCGCCTCCTGCCGCACCACCAGCAGCGTCGACTGCCAGGCCCGGTTGGTGCGCCACAACTCCGCGACGTACAGCTGGGTGAAGGCCGGATAGCGGTCGATGAAGACGAGCCCCGCGCGCACCATCGCGTCCAGCGCGCCGACGGTCGCCCCGCCCCGCTCCTTCGCCTCCCGCGCCGCCTCCCGCAGCGCCGTGGTGAGCAGGCCCACCCCGTGCCGCAGCAGCGCCTCGAACAGACCGGCCTTGCTCGTGAAGTTGTAGTAGACGGTGCCCTTGGCCACCCCGGCCCGCTCGGCGATCTCGTCGACCGTCGTGGCCGAGAAGCCCTGCTCGGCGATCAGGGTGACCGCCGCCTCGTAGAGCTTCTGCCGGGTGGCCTCGCGCCGTGCGCTGCTGCTGTCCATGCGGCTGATTCTCACAGGCGCCGCTGGCCCCGGCCGCCTCACAGGCTCAGCTCCGGGTGCAGCCGCTCCACCGTCCACACCTGACTGCGCCGCGCCCGCCACACGGTGAGGGCGAGCGCCCCCGCCGTGAACGCGGACAGCACCGCGCAGGCCGTCCACACCGGACCCAGGCCACCGCCCGTGATCAGCCGCCGCAGCGCCTCCACGACGTAGCTCATCGGCAGGAAGGGGTGCAGCGCGTTGAAGAAGGCGGGGCTCGTCTGCACCGGGTAGGTACCGCCGGCCGAGGTGAGCTGGAGCATCAGCAGCGCCAGCACCAGGATGCGCCCGGCCGCCCCGAACTGGGCGTTGAGCCACTGCACGATCGCCGCGAAGCACGCCGTGACCAGGCACAGGAAGCCGATCGTGCCCGCCGCGCACAGCATCTGGAGTCCGATCGCCCAGTGCAGTACCGCCATCAGCGCCCCCACCTGCGCGAAACCGAGCACGACGACCGGCAGCCAGCCCGCGAGCGCGGCCCGTAGCGCCGGGGTGCCGCTCGCCAGGGCCCGGCGGTTGAGCGGGGCGATCAGCATGTACGCGACCATCGCCCCGACCCACAGCGCGAGCGGGATGAAGTACGGGGCGAAACCCGTGCCGTAGTTCGGCGCGCGGTGCAGGGACTGCGAGGCCAGCCGCACCGGGTCGGACATCGCGTCCGTGTGCCGGTCCCGGTCGTCCTTGTCGTAGTCCGGGATCTTCCCGACCCCGTCGTGGAGGCCGTTCGCGAGGGTGCCCGAGCCGTCCGCGAGCTTGAAGAGACCGCCGTCCAGATCCGTGGCGCCCGTCTCCAGCCGGCCCACGCCCCGGTCCAGGGTGTCCGCCCCGTCACCCGCCTTCGTGAGCCCCCGGCGCAGTGTCGCGGCCCCCTTGGCGACCTGCTGGGCCCCCGAGTTCAGCTTGTCGATCCTCGCGACGGCCGAGTCCAGGTCCTCGTCCAGGTGCGGGGCGTGCCGCTCCAGCTCCCGCGCCTGCTTCTGGAGCGTCGCGAGCTGCCCGTCGAGCTTCGAGAAGTCCCCCTTCCGGTCGCCCACCACCCCGTTCAGGCCGGTGGCGATCCGGGAGACCTCGGCCGCCGCGTCCTTCGCCTTCCGCAGCTCGGGACAGGCCGCGTCCGGGCCGGACGACGCGGTGGGGGAGGGCGGTGTGGACGACGTGGGTGCGGGCGTGGCCGCCGGCCGCGTCCGGACACCGGGCCCGCACCGGTCCGCGTACACCGAGGCGAGGGTGTCCGAGGCGGTGCGCGCGGCCTCGGCGGCCTTGGGCGCCTCCTTCGTCAGCGTCCCCAGGTGGGAGCGGACCACGCCCGCCCCGTCGGCCACCAGCCGCGCCGAGTCCGCGATCGTGCCCTCGTTGTCCTTGAGGAAGGGCCGTACGGTGTCGGCGACCCCGCCGACCTTGCCCGCGAGCCGGCCCGTCCCGTCGGCGACCTGCCCCGAACCGCTCTCCAGCGCCTGAGCGCCCTTCGTCAGCCGGCTGAGACCGCCCGCGAGGTCGCTGCTCCCGTCCTTCGCGTCCGAGAGGCCGGAGACCAGCTCCCCGGCCCCCTTCTTCGCCCGGTCCGTGCCGTCCTTGACCCGGTCCGCGCCGTCGGCCGCCTTCGCGGTCTTGTCGTGCAGGTCGGAGAACGAGACGAAGATGCGGTCCAGGAAGGAGCGGGTCGCCCGCGTCGAGGCCGCCGAGCGCACCTCGGAGAACACCGTGCGGGAGATCTGCCCGACGATGTAGTTGTTCGCGTCGTTGGTCCGCACCTGAAGGGCCCCGGTCGAGGGCGACTCGCCGGCGTCCGAGGCGATCCTGCGGCTCAAGTCCCCGGGCAGCGTCAGCGACAGGTAGTACCTGCCGCTCTCCACGCCCTCCCTGGCCTCGCGCGCGTCCACCTCGTGCCACTCGAAGGTGTCGCTGTCGCGCAGCCCCTTCACGATCTGCCGCCCGGCCTCGACCTTCTGCCCCTTCGCCCGCGCCCCCGTGTCGTCGTTGACGAGCGCCACCGGGATCTTGTCGAGCCTGCCGTAGGGGTCCCAGAAGGACCACAGGTACAGCGCCCCGTAGAGCAGCGGCAGCAGCAGGAGCGCGACGAGCGCCGCGCGGGGCAGCCGGCCCCGCCCGAACCGCTTCAGCTCAAGCGCGGCGAGTCGTGGCGAGCGCATCGCTGTCCTGCCCTTCGTCGTCGCCGTCGTGGTCCTCGCCCTCGCGCGCGGACCCCTCCCCGGACGCGGCGGGCTCCCCGGAGCCGTCCGGGTACGGGGCGCCCGTGCGCAGGACGAGCGCGTCCGCCGGGGCCTCGCTGCACACCGCGAGCACCGTCGTCCCGTCTCGTGCGAGGCCCCGCAGCAGCTCCCAGACCTCGGCGCGTCCGGCGTCCGACAGCTTCAGGTCCACGTCGTCCAGCGCGAGGAGCCGGGGCCGGCCGAACAGCGCCAGCGCCAGCGCCAGGCGCAGCGCCTCGACGCGTTCCAGATCCCGTACGGCGGTCCGCGCGCCCTTCGGGAGCGTGCCGAGGTCCAGTCCGGCCGCCGCCAGGCACTCCCCGGCCCTCGCCCGCACCGCCGCGCGCCGGCGGCCGGGCCGCAGCCGGTCCGTGCCCACGAGGCCCGGCGAGGCCCCGAACCGCCGCTCCAGCAGCGCCCGCTCGCGCAGGTGCTCGGCCACCGTGAGCGCCGGGTCCAGCTCGCTGACCCCCTGCACCGGTCCGAGCGCGCTGATCCGGCGCACCGCCGCGAGCCGTCCGGGCAGCGGGTGCCCGCCGACCCGGGCGTCGCCCTCGGAGGTGCGCATACGGCCGGTGAGCGCGAGCAGGAGACAGGTACGGCCACTGCCCGACGGGCCCTCGACCGCGACCAGGGAGCCCGCGGCGGCGTCCAGCCACAGCCCCCGGAACACCCAGCCGCGCGGCCCCTTCATCCCGAGGCCGCGCAGGAGGAGCGAGGCGCCGCGCGCCCGCCCCCGGGGCGTGTGCTCCGCGTCCACGGCGGGAGCGTCACCCGCGAGATCCCGTCCGGGCGCCGCTTCCGGCCCGTCCACCGCGCTTCCGGTGCGCTCGGCGGTCCCGGTGCCCTTGGTGATCCCGGTGGTCTCGGTGCTCTTGTCACCGTTCATGGCTCGGCTCCCCGCCCCCGCTCGCGTTCCGTCGTCTGTTTTTGTGCTGACCGGTCAGTTCAAAAGTATGCGCACGGCTGTGCGGTTCCCTGGCCACCGGGTCCCCGGAAAGAGGGAAACGTCCAGGTCGGGACGGATTGTCAGTGGCGTACTTCACGATGGGGGCACCAGGGACAGGAAGGGCACCGGCGGCCCCGCGCCGCCACCGCTCGACGACAGGAGGTTCGTCATGGCCCGCAGGACCAGCACCGCCGCCCCGTCCACGCTCCAGGCCGCCCCGGGACCGGCCGCGATCACGGCCGTCCCGCGCCAGGCGAAGGCCCCGGAAGGGCTCGCGGCGGCCGACCACCGCGCCACCGACGTGCACCCCGTCCTGCGCCGCTCCGCCGCGCCGCCCGCCGCGCTCGACCTCCTCGCCCAGTCCCGCGCGGGCCTCGCCGAGGCCGCCGGGGCGCGGGAGCCGAACGAGCGGTACGCCGCCGCCCACCTCGCCGCTCTGCGCGCCGCCTCCGCCGTGCTCGCCGTCCGCGGCCGTCCCGAGCCCACCGAGCGGGCCCGCCGGCGCATCCGCAGCGTGTGGGAGGTCCTCCCGGAGATCGCTCCCGAGCTGGCCGAGTGGGCGGACCTCTTCGCCTCGGGCGCCGAGCGCCGGGCCCGCGCGGAGGCGGGGATCGCGGGGGCGGCGGGCCCCCGGGAGGCCGCCGACCTGCTGCGCGAGGCGGCCGTGTTCCTCCGGCTGGTGCAGCGCCTCGTCGGTCTGCCCTCCGCCCCCGGGACCCCGGAGGCGGCTCCGGGCCGTGCGGGGGCGACCCCCACGAGGCAATAGGGTGGGCAGCACCCGCACCCGATCACGCCCCGCCCCCGACGGCGGGTGCCGCGCCGAGGAGTCGCCTGCCGTGCCGGACCCGATGCGCCCCCGCGCCGCTCTCCGTACCGCCGTGGTCTGGGAGGTCCTCAAGGACGCCCTGGACCGCCGCGTCAAGAACGCCCAGGGAGCGGCCCTGGAGGTCCTGGACTCCGGCGGCGGCACCGGTAACTTCGCCGTCCCCGTCGCCCGGCTCGGCCACCGGGTCACCGTCGTGGACCCGAGCCCCAACGCCCTGTTCGCCCTGGAGCGCCGGGCCGCGGAGGCGGGGGTGGCCGACCGGGTGCGCGGAGTGCAGGGCGACGTCCACGGCCTGTTCGACGTCGTGGAGCGCGAGGGCTACGACGTCGTGCTGTGCCACGGCGTCCTCGAATACCTGGAGGAACCGGCGGCCGGTCTCGACAACGTCGTCGCCGCGCTGCGTCCCGGCGGCATCCTGAGCCTGCTCGCCGCGGGGCTCGGCGGGGCCGTCCTCGCCCGCGCGCTGGCCGGTCACTTCAGCGAGGCCAAGGCCGCCCTGACGGACCCCGCCGGGCGCTGGGGCGAGGGCGACCCGGTGCCGCACCGGTTCACCGCCGGGCAGCTCGGCTCCCTTGTGGGCGAGGCGGGACTGACGGTCGGCGCGGTGCACGGCGTGCGGGTCTTCGCGGATCTCGTGCCGGGGGTGCTCGTGGACACCGAGCCCGGCGCGCTGGACGCCCTGCTGAAGCTCGAATCGGCCGCGGCCGCCCTCCCGGAGTTCCATTCCGTCGCCACCCAGTTGCACGTACTCGGGGAGAAGTCCGGCACGCCCCGGTGAGAAGACGGGGCACAAAGGGCAGGAAGGCCCCGCTCCGTCCTCGCTCACGCCGTTGATCAGCGCGGAAGTGGCGCACGGGCTGTTTCCTCGACCCTCCGAACCGGGCGTGCGCGCCGTATGATCGAAGGAGTCCAATCGGCATGACGCCCCAGATCCCGGGGAACGTTGGGTGCAACTGACTGTTTCGGCGGACCCGGAGCGCGTGGCCGGTTGCGTCTGGCGGATTGGCGTAGAGGGGCGGGTTTCACGGGGGCGATTCCCTGCCTATCCTGAAGGGGACCCCCAGTCGCCCCGGCGACTGCACGATGAGGAGGACTCCGTGCCGCTCTCGGAGCACGAGCAGCGAATGCTCGAGCAAATGGAGCGAGCGCTGTACGCCGAAGATCCTAAATTCGCGACGGCGCTTGAGGGAAGCAGGCTGCGCACGTACACCCGTCGCCGGGTGTATCAGGCGGTTGCGGGCTTCCTCGTGGGGATCGCGCTCCTCATGGCCGGAATGGTCGCGCAGTGGATCTGGATCAGTGTGGTGGGATTCCTCGTCATGCTGGGGTGTGCGGTGCTCGCGGTCACCGGATGGCGCAAGGCCCCCAAGCCGGGCGAACAACCCGCGGAGGGGCAGGCGCCCGCCGGACAGCCCGCCGGAAGACGTGGCCGCTCCGGCCGCCAGCGTCGCGGCGTGATGGACCGCATCGAACAGCGGTGGCAGCGCCGCCGCGACGAGCAGGGGCAGTAGCAGCCGAGAGCCCCGCTCCGCACAACGACATGTGGCGGGCGCCCTGAGGGCGTCCGCCGATCTCGTGTGTCCGGGGGCGGGCACCTGGCAGGGGCCCGGCCCCGTTCCGCCTTACCGGCCGGGGTGACCTGCGCCGTGCCTACGGCCTGCCTACGCGTGCTGGGCCCCGCGCGAGGCGTGGCCCCGCGCGACGCGGGCAACGCGGTCTCCGTGCGCGGCGAGGCCCGCAGCCGTCGCGCGACCGCCCGATCCGCCAGGGGCCCGGACGCCGGGCGGCCCGGTCGCCCCGGTCGACCGTGGCGCCCCGTCCCGTTCCGCGTGGGCCCCACCCCTCCCGCGCGCCGCTCTCAGCTCGTGCGCGGCCGGCGCCACCGCAGCCGCTCCGCCAGCGCGGACCGGCGGTCGGAGACGGCCCACAGCACCCGGACGGCCGACCTCGGGGCCAGCTCCGCCCGCCAGCGGGCCCGGCGCCCGCACCCGGCCCGCAGGCCCGCGCGCACCCGGCGCACCTCGTCCGGCAGCCCCGGCACCGCTTCGGCCCGGGGCGCGTACCGGACCTGTTCGACCGCGACGGCCAGTCGCCCGGCGGCCTCGGCGGCCGGCCCGTCCAGCTCCCCCAGACGGACGATCCGGGCCGCCGCCGCCCGTGGGGTCAGCGCCTCGTCCGGTGCGATCCCGTGGTCCCAGGCCGTGTCCACGACCTCCTGCCAGGCCGCCAGCGTCCGGCCGGCCAGCGCCTCGGGGGAGCGCCCCACCGCGGAGGAGAGCCGCCGCGCCCGCACCCTGCGGCGCCACAGCATCGGCGACAACGGCAGCAGCAGGACCAGCACCGCCGCGAGCACGATCAGTGCCACGGCGCCCGCCGAGGTGCCGCCGCCCGAGGAGCCGACGGTCACCGCGGTCGTCGAGGAGGAGCAGTCCTCCTGGTGGCGCAGGGCCGGCGGGCAGCCCGTCTCCGAGGCGGAGGGCTCCTCGGAGGGCCCGGCGGAGGCGGAGGGGCGGGGCAGCGCGGGATCGCTGGCCGCGCTGGACGGCGTCTCCGGCTGCGTGTACTCCGGGGTCGAGCCCCGGCTCGGCGTCGGCTCGAAGCGCGTCCAGCCCACGCCCTGGAAGTACAGCTCGGGCCAGGCGTGCGCGTCGCGCAGCCCCACCGACATCCGCCCCTCGCCCACGCTCGTCCCCGGGGTGAAGCCCACCGCCACCCGCGCCGGGATGTCCAGCGTCCGGGCCATGGCCGCCATCGAGAAGGCGAAGTGGACGCAGAAGCCCTCCTTGTCCTTCAGGAAGCGCGCGATCGCCTCCGGGCCGCTACCCGCCCTGACCTGCGTGTTGTACGTGAAGCCGCCGTCGTAGGCGAACCAGTCCTGTAGCTTGACGGCCCGCTCGTAGTCGTTGTCCGCGCCCCGCGTCACCTGCCGCGCGGTCCGCGCCACGACCGGGGGGAGGTTGCCCGGGGTGCGGGTGTAGACCCGGGCCACGTCGGGCGGCGGGGGCGGGGCCTCGGACAGTTCCCGCGCGGTGGGCCGTACCTCCAGGCTCGTCACCGCGTAGTCCGCGCCGCGGGTGGTCTGCCCGCGCTCGCCCACCAGGGTGCGGCCCTCCGGTTCGAAGCGCCAGCGGCCGTCGACCTGGACCCCGGTCGCGGGATACGGCATCGGCAGCCAGTCCTGCGCGTACCAGCCCGCCGCCTTGACCCGGGTGCGCACCTGCGCGGTGTCGACGCCCGGAGCCAGTCCGGCAGGTGCGGGCAGGGTGTCGGGCACGTCGACGATGCGACGCTCCGACGGGGACCAGGACGTGCCGTCGAACTCGTCCAGGGACACGATCCGCAGGTACATGTCCTGGGTGTTCTCGCTGTCCGTGCGGTACGTCATCACCTCCCGGTCCTCGGGCTGGTTCAGGCTGTTCTGGAGGGACAGCAGCGGGTTGACCGCCGAGATCGTGCCCGTCCCGCCCTTGCCCCGGCCGCCCCCGCCCCGCCCGTCCAGCAGACCGCCGTCCAGCGCGGGCAGCGCCAGCGGCACCACCAGGGCGACACCGAGCGCGAGTACGCCGATCCGGCGGCCGGTGCGCAGCGGCGCCGTCGCCCCCCGCCCGGCGCCCGGACCGGGACGGCCCGCCGCGCGCGGAGCGGCGCCGAAGACCCGCCCCCACTGCGCGACCCGGTCCCGACCCTCCGAGAGGAGCAGCACGAGATAGCCGCCCGCCGCGAGCAGGAACCACCACCAGCCCGAACCGTCCTGCGAGAGCCCCGCCGCGACCGAGTACAGCGCGAGCAGCGGCAGACCGGCGGGCCCGGCCGCCCGCAGCGTCACCGCGAGGAAGTCCACCAGCAGGCCGATCACCAGGACCCCGCCCACGAGCATGAGCGTGATGCCGTCGGTCAGCGGGGCCGGCGTCGTATAGCTCTGCACGTCGTGCCGCCCCGCCTGGAGCAGCAGCCAGAAGCGTTCCACCGCGGCGGGCCCCGGCACGACACCGGCGAGCGCCTGGTCCCGCACGAAGGAGAAGGTCAGCAGGAACACGGTCACGAGGGACTGGATCAGCACCGTCAGCGGGCGGGAGAGCGAGGCCCGCCGGGCCAGCGCCCCCGCCCCGACCACCAGGGCCAGCAGGAACGCCACCTCGAACAGCCACTCGTACGTCTGCACCAGAGGCAGCAGCGCCCCCGCCGACAGCACAGTCGCCACCGCCGCGCACACCGCGAGCCGCCCGCGACCGCTCATCTTCCGCTCCCCGCCTCGATCCACCCCGACCGGGGACCGCCCCGGCCCCCGCCCCGTCCCGGGCCGCCCGCACCTGTCGCGGTACGCCCCGGACCCTCGTCAGCCGCCCTGGCCCGGCACCGTGACCCGGTCCGGCTCGTACGGCCGGCCGGCCGCCCGCCGCCACAGCTCGGGCAGCGCCGCGCCCCGGTCCACGTCCACCACCGTCCAGCCCGCCTCGCGCAGGCCGCGCGCCCGCCGCTCCCTGGTGTCCGGGACGTCCATCAGCTCCCCGGTGAGGTCCCAGCCGGGGCCGTCCAGCAGGAAGGCGACCGCCACCCCGCTGCGCCGGCGCATCCGGGCGACCATCGCCGCCTGCTGTTCGTCGAGTTCGCCGAGGAAGGCGACGAGCAGCCCCTCCGCGCCACCGTTCAGCGCGTCGAAGGCCCGGGAGAGGCCCGCCCCGTCCGAGTGGTCGAGGACGGCGAGCGTGTCCAGCAGCAGGCCCGCCGACTCGGCCGCGTCCTGCCCGGTACCCGCGAAACCGTCCGCGCCCTCGCCGGCGGAGGCCCCGCCCTCGTCGGTCAGCAGGCGCACGCCGAAACCGCGCTCCAGCATGTGGGCCAGCGTCGAGGCGGCGGCCGAGACGGCCCATTCGAACGCCGAGTCCGGTCCGGAACCCTCGTACGCGAGACGCCGGGTGTCCAGCAGCACCGTGCAGTGGGCCCGCTGCGGCTGCTCCTCGCGGCGCACCATCAGCTCCCCGTACCGCGCGGTGGAGCGCCAGTGGACCCGGCGCAGGTCGTCGCCGTGCCGGTAGCCGCGCGGGATCACGTCGTCCTCGCCGCTGAGCGACTGGGAGCGGCCGCGCCCGTCGCCGTACCCGGCCCACTCGCCGGACAGCCGCACCGGCGGCAGCGGCTCGACCGCGGGGATCACCGTGAGCGTGTCGTACGCCGAGAAGGAACGGGTCAGCTCGCACATCCCGAAGGGGTCGGTGAGCCGCAGCTGAAGCGGGCCCAGCGGGTAGCGCCCGCGCAGGTCCGAGCGCACCCGGTAGGAGACCTCGCGCCGGCCGCCCGCCTCCACCCGGTCCAGTACGAACCGCGGCCGCGGGCCCAGCTGGTAGGGCACCCGGTCCTGGAGCATGAGCAGTCCCGTGGGCAGCCGCGACACGTTGTCCACCCGCAGGTGCACCCGGGCCTCCGCACCGGCCGGCACCCGGGAGGGCGTCAGCCGCCTGCTGCCCGTCACCCGGTACTTCGTGCGGTACAGGACGAGGGCCGCGACCAGGGGCAGCACCGCGAGCAGCAGCCCCACCCGCAGCAGGTCCTCCTGCCCGAGCACGTACGCGCAGACCGCGGCGGCCACCCCGGCGGCGAGGAAGGACCGGCCGCGCGTGGTGAGCCCGGACAGCGCGGTGCGCACCGGCCCCCGGCCGTCCTCCCGCTCCGGCCGCGGCCCCTGCGCCTCGGCGCCCGTCACAGCGCCCGGTCCCCCGGCGGACGGCGCCGGAACGGCGAGCCGGCCGAGGCCGGGGCCGGGACCACGCCGGCGGCCTGTGGGACACCCCCGCGCGGCCCCGAGTCCGGGATCGGCGTCTGCTGCACGAGGTCGCTCACGATCTGCTCCGAGGTCCGGCGGCCCAGCTGCGCCTGCGCCGTCGGCAGCAGACGGTGGGCGAGCACCGGCACGGCCAGGGCCTGCACGTCGTCGGGCAGCACGTACTCGCGGCCGGCCAGCGCGGCCGAGGCCCTCGCCGCGCGCACGAGGTGCAGCGTCGCGCGCGGGGAGGCACCGAGCCGCAGCTCGGGGTGGTTGCGCGTCGCGTTGACCAGCTGGACGGCGTACCGCTGGATGTCCTGCGCGAGGTACACCGAACGCACCGCCTCGATGAGCTTGGCGATCTCGTGCACGTGCGCCACCGGCTGGAGGTCCTCCAGCGGGGAGAGCGCGCCGTGCGACTCCAGCATCTTCAGCTCCGCCTCCGGAGCCGGGTACCCCATCGACACGCGCGCCATGAAACGGTCCCGCTGCGCCTCGGGCAGCGGGTACGTCCCCTCCATCTCCACCGGGTTCTGCGTGGCGACGACCATGAAGGGGCTCGGCAGCTCGTAGGTCCGCCCGTCGATCGTGACCTGGCGCTCCTCCATCGACTCCAGCAGCGCCGACTGGGTCTTGGGGGAGGCGCGGTTGATCTCGTCCCCGATCACGATCTGCGCGAAGATCGCCCCGGGCTTGAACTCGAAGTCCTTGCGCCGCTGGTCGTAGACCGACACCCCGGTGATGTCCGAGGGCAGCAGGTCGGGCGTGAACTGGATGCGCCGCACCGAGGCGTCCACCGACCGCGCCAGCGCCT
This sequence comes from Streptomyces sp. NPDC007088, assembly GCF_042869355.1. Classification (NCBI taxonomy): domain Bacteria; kingdom Bacillati; phylum Actinomycetota; class Actinomycetes; order Kitasatosporales; family Streptomycetaceae; genus Streptomyces; species Streptomyces sp. NPDC007088. The sequence continues at coordinate 298,296 of NZ_JBIAFO010000001.1, read as the reverse complement.
TCGCCAGCATCGTCTTGCCGACACCGGGTACATCCTCGATGAGCAGGTGGCCCCCGGCCAGCAGGACGGTCAGCGACAGCCGTACGACCTCCGGCTTGCCCTCGATCACGCTCTCGACCGCGGCACGCACCCGTTCGGCGGTGCTGGTCAGATCCGTGAGGCTCGCTCGATCGTCATACGTCGTCACCCGGCCCTCCTCGGCCTTTGCCCCCCGCTCCACGGGAGCGGGGGTTCACCCCAATACCGGGCCGCGGTCCTTCCGGACGGACCGGCCCACCCCGACATACGGACGCCGTGCGGAAATGGTTCCGCACGGGGGTCCCCACCGCATTCTTGTTGCCGTTCTCGGTTCGTGTCACTCGCCTGCGGACAACTCAGGGGGGAATGTCGGGTCTTCGTGGCTTTTCGGAGACGGATGTGGCGTACCGGAGGCGGGTGTGGCGTACGGGGAGGAGGCGCGCGACCGTGCCCGGCCCGCCCGTACCGGGCACGGAGGCGTCAGGCCGCCGGGTCGATCTCGCGCAGCAGACCGGTCGTGACGTCGAAGACGAAGCCCCGGACGTCGTCGGTGTGGAGCAGGAACGGGGAGGTGCGCACCCGCTGCATCGACTGCCGCACGTCCTGCTCGGCGTCCGCGAAGGCCTCGACCGCCCACGAGGGGCGCTGCCCGACCTCCAGCTCCAGCTCGTGCCGGAAGTCCTCGGTCAGGGACTCCAGACCGCAGCCGGTGTGGTGGATCAGGGCCACGCTGCGGGTGCCCAGGGCGCGCTGGCTGATGGTCAGCGAACGGATCACGTCGTCGGTCACCACGCCGCCCGCGTTGCGGATCGTGTGGCAGTCGCCCAGCTCCAAGCCGAGCGCCGCGTGCAGGTCGAGCCGGGCGTCCATGCACGCGACGACGGCGACCTTGAGAACCGGGCGGGCGTCCATCCCCGGGTCGGTGAACGCGTCGGCGTAGTGGCGGTTGGCGTTCACGAGACGGTCGGTGACCGTGCTGTCCGTGCGTATCGGCTGCTCAGCGGCGGAGGAGGGTGCGGAAGGCGTCATGACTAAGACGGTAATCGGTGCGCGGGGGCCAGTCATGCGGTGGGAGCGCACAAAGAAGATCGCCGGGAGTTGTCGGGGCGGTCCCCCCGGCCCCGTCCGCCCGCCGCGCGCGGGCCCGCCCGTGCGCGCGGCGCCCGCGCCGGTGCGCGCACCGGCGCCCGGCCGGCCCCCGCCCCCTGCCCGGCGCCCCGGCCGGCGGGCCGCCGACCGGGTGAGGGGAAGGGGCCCCGGACCTGCGCCGGGGGCTCCGCGACGCGCAGGCCGGTTGATTGACCGGGCGACACCGTGGACTAAAGTGGCGCGAAGCGGGACCCGGACACCCGCTGGACTGCCGCAGTCCCGTGCTTCCCGGAGAATCCCGGCCGTGCCGGACCTGTCCGGGAACAACCTCCACGAGGCGCACAGCGCGGCGCGTACGTACGGCCCGGCCCCCTCCCGTTCCGGCCGGCGCTCGCCCCAGCGGCGCGCGCGGGCCACATCCCCTTCTGAGCGGGAGGGGACCAGCCCGTACGTCCCGCCGCGCACACCGCCCGGGGAGGGCCGCGATGCCAGGGCGCGAAGCGCCTTCCGACGAGGGTGACGGGCGACATATGCACGAGGACCAGACGCCGGAAGGCGTCACGCAGCGGACCACCCCCGGTCCGCGGGCGCCGCGGCGGGACGCGCCGGCGGCCGCGCCGGACACCCCCGCCGCCGGGGCGGCCGGCCCGCGCCATGTCCCCGTCATGCTCCGCCGCTGCCTCGACCTGCTCGGCCCGGCCCTCGCCGAACCCGGAGCGGTCGTCGTCGACTGCACCCTCGGCCTCGGCGGCCACAGCGAGGCGCTGCTGAACACCTTCCCCGCCGCCCGCCTCGTCGCCCTCGACCGGGACAAGGAGGCGCTGCGCCTCGCCGGGGAACGCCTCGCGCCCTTCGGCGACCGGGCCACCCTCGTGCACGCCGTCTACGACGAACTGCCCGAGGTCCTCGACCGGCTCGGACTGCCCCGCGCCCAGGGCGTCCTGTTCGACCTCGGGGTCTCCTCGATGCAGCTCGACGAGGCCGGCCGGGGCTTCGCCTACGCCCAGGACGCGCCGCTGGACATGCGGATGGACCAGTCGACGGGGATCAGCGCCGCCGAGGTCCTCAACACCTACCCGCCCGGGGAACTCGTGCGCATCCTGCGCGCCTACGGCGAGGAGAAGCAGGCCAAGCGGATCGTCTCGGCCGTCGTGCGCGAGCGCGAGAAGGAGCCCTTCACGGGCAGCGCCCGGCTCGTCGAGCTGATCAGGGACGCCCTGCCGCAGGCCGCCAAACGCACCGGCGGCAACCCCGCCAAGCGCACCTTCCAGGCGCTGCGCATCGAGGTCAACGGGGAACTCGCGGTACTCGAACGCGCCATCCCCGCGGCCGTCTCCGCGCTCGCGGTCGGAGGCCGGATCGCGGTGCTGTCCTACCACTCGCTGGAGGACCGGCTCGTCAAGCAGGTGTTCGCCGCCAAGGCCGCCAACACCGCGCCCCCCGGACTGCCCGTCGTCCCCGAGCGCTACCAGCCCCGCCTGAAACTGCTGACCCGGGGCGCCGAGCTGCCCACCGAGGAAGAGGTCGCCGAGAACCGCCGGGCCGCACCGGCACGGCTGCGGGGTGCGCAGCGCATCCGCGAGGAGGCGCTGTGACCGCGAAACCCCTGCGCGGCCGGGGCGCGGCCCTCGCCCGGCTGCTGCCCACGGGTTCCTCCGGCGCCGCCCGTGCCCCCTTCGTCCTGCTCGTCGTCCTCCTGCTCGGCGGCGGGCTGATCACCCTCCTCGTGCTCAACTCCTCGCTCAACGAGGGCTCCTTCCAGCTGAGCCGGCTCAAGAAGCAGACCACCGACCTCACCGACGAGCAGCAGGAACTCCAGCGGGACGTGGACGGCTACGCGGCGCCGGACGCCCTCGCCCGCCGCGCCGCCGAACTCGGCATGGTGCCCGGCGGCACGCCCGCCTTCCTCGGCCCCGAGGGCACCGTGCGCGGAGTGCCCTCCGCCGCGCCCGAGGACTCCGCGCTGCGGCAGCTCGCCGGCCGGCCGGGGGACAGCCCCTCGCCCTCCCCCTCCGAGGAGGCGTCCCCCTCTGAGGAAGCGTCCCCCTCCGAGGAGGTGTCCCCCTTAGAGGAGGCGCCCGCCGCCCCGGACGCCTTGGCGCCCCAGCCCTCCCCGGCCGCTCCGGTGCCGGGCGGCGCGCCCCTCGCCCCGGCCGCTCCGTCCGCGCCCGTCCCGTCCCCGCTCGTCCCTCCCCCCTCCGTCGTGTCCACCCCGGGCGGGTGGTCCTCGCCCCCGACCTCCAGCAGGTGACGCCGTGACCGACAGGGAACCGCCCCGGCGCAGGGTGCCCAAACCGGCGAGGACCGGGGAACGGGGCGGCCCCGGCCGTCCCGGCCCCCGCCCGCCCCGGCGCCCCGACCCGGGCGCCGCCCCGCGCGGCGGCCGGCCCCGCGGCGGACGGAGCGGACCGCGCACCATCCGGCTGGGCAGCCCCCGCCCCCGGCTGCGCATGGTCGGCCTCGGCCTCACCCTCGTCATGGCCGTCTTCGTGGGCAGGCTGCTCCAGGTGCAGGTCGTCGACGCCGGCTCGTTCACCACCGCCGCCCAGAAGAACCGCGTGGTCAGCCGCGAGATCGCCCCGGAACGCGGGGCCATCACCGACCGCGACGGAGTGGAGCTCGCGACCACCGTCGACGCGTACGACATCACCGCCGACCCCACGATGTTCAGCCCCGAGCAGACCAAGGTGAAGGACGCCCCCGAGCAGGCCGCCGCCCTGATCGCCCCGATCCTCGGCGTCGAGGAGAAGACCGTCGCCGAGAAGCTGCGCACCGGGGGCGGGGTGCGGTACGTCATGCTGGCGCGCCGCCGGACGCCCCAGGTGTGGACCCAGATCAAGGACCTCAAGACCGCCTTCGCCGAACGCGCCACCAAGGCCGCGCCCAGCGTGCTCGCCGGGATCTTCCAGGAGTCCAGCAGCAAGCGGGTGTACCCGAACGGCGAACTCGCGGCCGGGACACTGGGCTGGGTCAACTCCGAGGGCAAGGGCGCGGGCGGACTGGAGGCCCAGCTCGACAAGGACCTCTCGGGCACCCCGGGACAGATCCGCTTCGCCCAGGCGGGCGGGCGCCAGGTACCGACCGCGGGCGGCAGCGAGAAACCCGCCGTCCCCGGCGAGGACATCGAACTCACCCTCAACCGCGACATCCAGTGGGCCGCCCAGCAGGCGATCGGCGAACAGGTCGCGAAGTCCAAGGCCGACCGCGGGTACGTGATAGTGCAGGACACCCGGACCGGTGAGGTGCTCGCGATGGCGAACGCGCCCGGCTTCGACCCCAACGACCTCTCCAAGGCCGATGTGAACGCCCTGGGCAACCCCGCGCTGCAGGACGTCTACGAACCCGGCTCCACCAGCAAGATCATGTCGATGGCCGCCGTACTGGAGGAGAACGCCGCGACCCCCGGCACCCACGTCACGGTGCCCAACCGGCTGCACCGCGGCGACCGGCTCTTCCAGGACGACGTCGACCACCCCACCTGGCAGCTCACCCTCAACGGGGTGCTCGCCAAGTCCTCGAACATCGGCACCATCCTCGCCACCGGGCAGCTCGGCACAACGCAGCCCGAGGCCAACCGGGTCCTCTACTCCTACCTGCACAAGTTCGGCATCGGCCAGGCCAGCGGCCTCGGCTTCCCCGGCGAGACCCCGGGCATCCTCGCGCCGCCCGACAAGTGGTCCACCTCGCAGCAGTACACGATCCCCTTCGGGCAGGGGCTGTCCATCAACGCGATGCAGGCCGCCTCCGTCTACTCGACCATCGCCAACGGCGGGGTGCGGATCGCCCCGACCCTGGTGCGCGGCACGAAGGGCGAGGACGGACGCCTCGTCCCCGCGAAGAAGCCGGAGAAGACCCGGGTGGTCAGCGAGAAGACCGCCCGGACCCTGGCCACGATGCTCGAATCGGTCGTCGACGACGAGGAGGGCACCGGCGCCCTCGCCCGCATCCCCGGCTACCGGGTCGCGGGCAAGACCGGTACCGCCAACCGGGTCGACCCCAAGACCGGCCGCTACCGCGGCTACACCTCCTCCTTCGCCGGCTTCGCCCCCGCCGACAAACCCCGCGTGACCGTCTACTGCGCGATCCAGAACCCCACCAAGGGCAGCTACTTCGGCGGGCAGATCTGCGGGCCCATCTACAAGAAGGTCATGGAGTTCGCCCTCAAGACCCTCCAGGTCCCGCCCACCGGCGCCCCCGCCGCCCGACTGCCCGTCACCTTCACTGCCGGAGACTGACCAGGAACCGCCCGTGACAACGATCACTCCCGAACCAGGGAACCCCCCGGAGGACTTGCCCACCCGGCAGGAACCGCCGCACAGTCCAGGCCCCTCATTTCGCGACGACCCGGGTGCGCCCGGTACGCTCACCGCCGTGCCACGCTCCGATGAGTCCCAAACCCCCCGGGAGAGCGGTCCCGTGACGTATCCCGGTCCCCCCCGCCCCGCCAAGACCGCGGCGATCCCCCTCGACCGCCTCGCCGAAGAGCTGGGCGTCAGGACCCGCGGCGGTACGGCGGACCCCGCCGCCGCCGATGTCACCGGCATCACCCACGACTCCCGTGCGGTGCGCCCCGGTGACGTCTACGCCGCGCTGCCCGGCGCCCGCTTCCACGGCGCGGACTTCTCCGCTCAGGCGGCGAGCCTGGGCGCGGCGGCCGTGCTGACCGATCCGGCGGGCGCGGAACGCGCCCTCGCGAGCGGGCTCCCGGTCCTCGTGGTCGGCGATCCGCGCGGCCGGATGGGTGCTCTCGCCGCCGAGATCTACGGCAGGCCCGGCGAGGCCCTGCTCCAGCTCGGCATCACCGGCACCTCCGGGAAGACCACCACCGCGTACCTCGTGGAGGGCGGCCTGCGCGAGGCCGGGCGGCGCACCGGACTCGTCGGCACCGTCGAGACGCGCATCGGGGACGAGCGGCTCAAGTCCGAGCGCACCACCCCCGAGGCCACCGACCTCCAGGCGCTGTTCGGCGTCATGCGGGAACGCGGCGTCGACGCCGTCGCCATGGAGGTCTCCAGCCACGCCCTCGTGCTCGGCCGGGTCGACGGCTGCGTCTTCGACGTCGCCGTCTTCACCAACCTCAGCCCGGAACACATGGAGTTCCACTCCGACATGGAGGACTACTTCCGGGCCAAGGCGCAACTGTTCACCCGCAAACGCAGCAAACGCGGGGTCGTCAACCACGACGACGAGTACGGGCGCAGGCTCGCGGTCGAGGCCGAGGTGCCCGTCACCACCTTCTCGGCCGAGGGCCACCCCGACGCCGACTGGCGGGCCGAGGAGGTCGAGATCGGGCCGCGCACCTCCGCCTTCACGATCGTCGGCCCCGACGGCGCCCGCTACGCGGCCGTCGCACCCCTGCCCGGCCCCTTCAACGTCGCCAACACCCTCGCCGCCGTCGTCGCCCTCGCCGAGGCCGGGATCGCCCCGCAGACCGCCGCCGACGGCGTCGCCGCCGTCCCCGGCGTCCCCGGCCGGCTGGAGCGGGTGGAGGCCGGACAGCCCTACCTCGCCGTCGTGGACTACGCCCACAAGACCGACGCCGTCGAATCGGTGCTGCGCTCGCTGCGCAAGGTCACCGAGGGCAAGGTGCACATCGTCCTCGGCTGCGGCGGGGACCGGGACGTCACCAAACGCGGACCGATGGGCGCCGCCGCGGCCCGGCTCGCCGACACCGCCGTACTCACCTCCGACAACCCCCGCAGCGAGGACCCCCTCGCCATCCTGGCCACCATGCTCGCGGGCGCCGCCGACGTACCCGTGCACGAGCGCGGCGACGTCCTCGTGGACGCCGACCGGGCCGCCGCCATCGCGGCCGCCGTCGCCCGCGCCGAGCCCGGGGACACCGTGCTGGTGGCCGGGAAGGGACATGAGCAGGGCCAGGACATCAACGGCGTCGTCCGTGCCTTCGACGACCGCCAGGTGCTCCAGGAAGCCATCCGGAAAGCCGCGGCCACCCCGGCCGCGCACCAGAAAAGCGTGGGATGAATCTGTGATCGCCCTCTCTCTCGCCGAGATCGCTGACATCGTCGGCGGGCAGACGCACGACATACCGGACCCGGCCGTCACCGTCACCGGTCCCGTCGTCACCGACTCCCGCGAGACCGAACCCGGCGCCCTCTTCGTCGCCTTCGCCGGGGAGCGCGTGGACGGACACGAGTTCGCCGCCCAGGCCGTCGAGGACGGGGCGGTGGCCGTGCTCGCCACCCGCCCCGTCGGCGTGCCCGCGATCGTCGTCGAGGACGTCGTCGGCGCTCTCGGCGCCCTCGCCCGGCACGTCGTGGAACGCCTCGGCACGAACGTCGTCGCGCTGACCGGCTCGGCCGGGAAGACCTCCACCAAGGACCTCATCGCCCAGCTGCTCTCCCGCAGCGGGCCGACGGTGTGGCCACCGGGCAACCTCAACAACGAGATCGGGCTGCCGCTGACCGCGCTGCGCGTCACCGGGGAGACCCGCAACCTCGTCCTGGAGATGGGCGCCCGCGGCATCGGCCACATCACCTATCTGACCGGGCTCACCCCGCCCAGGATCGGTGTGGTCCTCAATGTCGGCAGCGCCCACATCGGGGAGTTCGGCGGCAAGGAACAGATCGCTCAGGCAAAGGGCGAGATGGTCGAGTCCCTGCCGGAGGACGGAGTGGCCGTCCTCAACGCGGACGATCCGCTCGTACGCGGCATGGCCTCCCGAACCCGGGCACGCGTCCTCCTCTTCGGCGAATCGGAGGATGCGGACGTACGGGCGGAGAACGTCACGCTCGGGGACACCGGCCGGCCCGGCTTCACCCTCCGCACCCCCACCGGGTGCGGCGAAGTGACCTTGCGCCTGTACGGTGAGCACCACGTGTCGAACGCGCTCGCCGCCGCCGCCGTCGCCCATGAGCTGGGTATGTCCGCAGACGAGATCGCCCTGGCGCTCTCCGAGGCGCGGTCCCTCTCCCGCTGGCGGATGGAGGTCACCGAGCGCCCCGACGGCGTGACGATCGTCAACGACGCCTACAACGCGAGCCCCGATTCCGTGCGAGCCGCCCTGCGCGCGCTCGTCGCGATGGGCTCGGCCTCCCGCGCCAAGGGGGGCCGGACCTGGGCGGTGCTCGGGCTGATGGCGGAACTCGGTGACGAGGCGCTCGCCGCGCACGACGCGGTCGGACGGCTCGCCGTCCGGCTCAACGTGAGCAAGCTCGTGGCGGTCGGGGGCAGGGAAGCGGCCTGGCTGCGGATGGGCGCATACAACGAGGGTTCGTGGGGTGAGGAGTCGGTGCACGTGTCCGACGCACAGGCGGCGATCGATCTGGTTCGCGGTGAACTGCGACCGGGAGACGTCGTGCTCGTGAAGGCGTCCCGGGCCGCCGGCCTGGAGAAGGTGGCCGCAGCTCTGCTGGAGGACGCCACCGAGGGCGAGGCCGCCGGCCGATGAAGCAGATCCTCTTCGCGGGGGCCATCGGGCTCTTTCTGACCCTGATCGGCACCCCCCTGCTCATCAAGCTGCTGGCCCGCAAGGGCTACGGCCAGTTCATCCGGGACGACGGCCCGCGCGAGCACCACAGCAAGCGCGGTACGCCGACGATGGGCGGTATCGCCTTCATCCTGGCCACGCTCATCGCGTACGCCCTGACGAAGGTCATCACCGGTGAGGACCCGAGGTTCTCCGGGCTGCTGGTCCTGTTCCTGATGACCGGTATGGGCCTGGTCGGGTTCCTGGACGACTACATCAAGATCGTCAAGCAGCGCTCGCTGGGCCTGCGGGCCAAGGCCAAGATGGCCGGGCAGCTCATCGTCGGCATCGCCTTCGCCGTGCTCGCCCTCCAGTTCGGTGACTCGCGCGGCAACACCCCGGCCTCGACGAAGCTCTCCTTCGTCACGGACTTCGGCTGGACCATCGGCCCCGTCCTGTTCGTGGTCTGGGCGCTGTTCATGATTCTGGCCATGTCCAACGGCGTGAACCTGACGGACGGTCTGGACGGCCTGGCCACCGGAGCCTCGGTGATGGTCTTCGGGGCCTACACGTTCATCGGCATCTGGCAGTTCCAGGAGTCCTGCGCCAACGCGGCGAGCCTGACCAACCCGGCGGCCTGCTTCGAGGTGCGCGACCCGCTCGACCTCGCCGTCGTGGCCTCCGCCCTCATGGGTGCCTGCTTCGGCTTCCTGTGGTGGAACACCTCGCCGGCCAAGATCTTCATGGGCGACACCGGTTCGCTCGCGCTCGGCGGCGCCCTCGCGGGCCTCGCCATCTGCTCCCGCACCGAACTGCTCATCGCGGTGCTGGGCGGCCTCTTCGTCCTCATCACGATGTCCGTCGTGATCCAGGTCGGCTCCTTCAAGCTGACCCGCAAGCGCGTCTTCAGGATGGCCCCGCTCCAGCACCACTTCGAACTCAAGGGCTGGTCCGAAGTGCTCGTGGTGGTCCGCTTCTGGATCGTCCAGGGCATGTGCGTGATCGTCGGGCTCGGCATCTTCTACGCGGGCTGGGCGGCCGACAAGTGACGCGATGGCAGGGGAAGCGGGTCGTCGTCGCCGGTCTCGGGGTCTCCGGGATGCCGGCGGCCCGCGTCCTGCACGCCCGGGGCGCCCAGGTCACCGCCGTCACCGACGGGGACGACGAACGCAGCCGCGCACAGGCCGAGGAGTTGCGGGCCGAGGGCATCACGGTCCGCCTCGGGGACGGCGCGAGCCTGCCCGAGTCGACCGAACTCGTCGTCACCGCCCCCGGCTGGCAGCCCGACAAGCCGCTCTTCCAGGCCGCCGCGGCCGCCGGCGTCCCGGTCTGGGGCGACGTGGAACTCGCGTGGCGGCTGCGCGGACCGGACGCGGCGCCCTGGCTCGCCGTCACCGGCACCAACGGCAAGACCACGACCGTGCGCATGCTCGCCGCGATCCTGGAGGCGGCCGGACTGCGTACCGCCGCCGTCGGCAACATCGGCGTCTCCCTGCTGGACGCGGTCCTCGCCGAGGAGCCCTACGACGTCCTCGCCGTCGAACTCTCCAGCTACCAGCTGCACTGGGCGCCCTCGGTGCGCCCGCACTCGGCGGTCGTGCTCAACCTCGCGCCCGACCACCTCGACTGGCACGGCTCGATGGCCGCGTACGCCGCCGACAAGGGCCGCGTCTACGAGGGCAACCAAGTCGCCTGCGTCTACAACCTCGCCGACCCGGCCACCGAGCGGCTCGTGCGCGAGGCCGAGGTCGAGGAGGGCTGCCGCGCGATCGGCTTCACGCTCGGCGCGCCCCGCCCCTCCGAACTCGGCGTCGTCGACGGCCTCCTCGTCGACCGCGCCTTCGTACCCGACCGCGGCAAGCAGGCGCAGGAGCTCGCGGAGCTGACGGACGTCGACCCGCCGGCCCCGCACAACATCGCCAACGCCCTCGCCGCGGCCGCCCTCGCGCGCGCCTACGGCGTCCCCGCCACCGCCGTACGCGAGGGGCTGCGCGCCTTCCGGCCCGACCCGCACCGCATCGAGACGGTCGCCGAGGTCGGCTCCGTCACGTACGTGGACGACTCCAAGGCCACCAACACGCACGCCGCGGAAGCCTCCCTGGCCGCCTACGAGCCGATCGTCTGGATCGCCGGCGGACTCGCCAAGGGCGCCTCCTTCGACGAACTGGTACAAGGTGCCGCGAAGCGGCTGCGCGCCGTGATCCTGATGGGACGCGACCGCCACCTCATCCGCGAAGCCCTCGCGCGACACGCCCCGCAAGTGCCTGTGGTCGACCTCCACCGGACCGACACTGGGGCGATGTCCGAGGCGGTCCGGGAGGCGGCCGGGCTCGCTCTGCCGGGCGACACGGTCCTGCTGGCCCCGGCCTGCGCCTCGATGGACATGTTCACGAACTACCTCGTGCGCGGAGACGTCTTCGCCGACGCGGTCCGCGCACTGGACACCGCTGCCGAAGGCGACTGAACCGGACCGGCCCCCAGCCGGGCCGGTCCGCGCCAGGACGACTGGAGGGGACAGCGACGATGGCCGTCGACCGCACGGCCCCGGGCGGGCGCTACAGCTCCGCACGGGCCCACCGGCCACCCACGGAGAGGCCCGCCCCGCGCGGTGGCGTCCTCGCCCTGCGGGGCGGCGCCCTCGCCGGGCGGCCCCGCAAGGCACCGGAACGCGGGCCCGCGACGCCCCGGGCCCCCCGGCCCGCCCGGGACAACCCGGTGCGCCGCCTGTTCGAACGGCTCCGTCGCGCCTGGGACCGGCCCCTGACGGCCTACTACGTGATCCTGGGCGCGAGCCTGCTGATCATCGTGCTCGGCCTGGTCATGGTGTACTCGGCCTCCGTCATCACCGCGCTCAACTACGGGCTCTCCGGCTCCTTCTTCTTCCGTAAGCAGCTCACCGCCGCCGTCCTCGGCGGAGTGCTCCTGGTGATCGCCGCCCGGATGCCGGTCACCCTGCACCGCGCCCTGTCCTATCCGCTGCTCGTCGGCTCGATCGCGGCGATGGCCCTGGTCCAGGTGCCCGGGATAGGGCATGAGATCAACGGCAACCAGAACTGGATCTCGCTCGGCTTCTTCCAGGTCCAGCCCTCCGAGTTCGGCAAGCTCGCCCTCGTCCTGTGGGGCGCCGACCTGCTCGCCCGCAAGGGCGAGAAGCGGCTGCTGAACCAGTGGAAGCACATGCTCGTGCCGCTCGTTCCGGTCACCTTCGTGCTGCTCGGGCTGATCATGATCGGCGGGGACATGGGGACGGCGATGATCCTCACCGCCGTCCTGTTCGGGCTGCTGTGGCTCGCGGGCGCTCCCACCCGGATGTTCGCCGGAGTGCTCACCTTCGTCGGGCTGCTCGGCGTCGTCCTGATCAAGACCAGCGCCAACCGCATGGCCCGCTTCGCGTGTCTGGGCAGTACCGACCCGACCGCGTTCGGTGACAAGTGCCAGCAGGGGGTGCACGGGCTGTACGCCCTGGCCTCCGGTGGACTCTTCGGCTCCGGACTCGGTGCCAGTGTGGAGAAATGGGGTCAACTCCCCGAAGCCCACACCGACTTCATCTTCGCCGTCACCGGGGAGGAACTCGGCCTCGCGGGGACGCTGTCGGTACTCGGTCTGTTCGCGGCTCTAGGCTATGCGGGTATCCGCGTGGCCGGACGCACGGAGGACCCCTTCGTGAGGTATGCCGCGGGAGGCGTGATCACCTGGATCACGGCCCAGGCCGTGATCAATCTGGGTGCGGTGCTCGGGCTGCTGCCGATCGCCGGGGTCCCGCTCCCGCTGTTCTCCTACGGGGGCTCCGCCCTGCTGCCGACCATGTTCGCCATCGGGCTGCTGATCGCCTTCGCACGCGACGAGCCCGCTGCGCGAGCGGCCCTGGCACGACGCGGGCCCGGCTTCGGCCGCAAGCGGTTCGCGGTGAGATGGAAAACGATGCGACGGCGCGCCTCCGCGGCGCGTACGTCCGGAGAGCGGTGAATTTCGGTGCATGTCGTACTCGCCGGTGGGGGGACCGCCGGCCACATCGAGCCGGCGCTCGCCCTCGCGGACGCCCTGCGCAGGCAGGACCCCACCGTGGGGATCACGGCGCTGGGCACGGAACGGGGTCTGGAGACCCGGCTGGTGCCCGAGCGCGGCTATGAACTCGCGCTCATCCCGGCTGTTCCGCTGCCGCGCAAGCCGACCCCCGAACTGATCACGGTCCCCGGCCGGCTGCGCGGCACCATCAAGGCCGCCGAGCAGGTCATCGAGCGGACCAAGGCCGACTGCGTGATCGGCTTCGGCGGCTATGTCGCGCTGCCCGGCTACCTCGCCGCCAAGCGCACCGGCACTCCGATCGTCGTGCACGAGGCCAACGCCCGCCCCGGCCTCGCCAACAAGATCGGCTCCCGCTACGCCTCGGGCGTCGCGGTGTCCACCCCGGACAGCAAACTGCGCGGCGCCCGCTACATCGGCATCCCGCTGCGCCGCTCGATCGCCACCCTGGACCGGGCCAGGATGCGGCCCGAGGCCCGCGCCGCCTTCGGCCTCGACCAGAACCTGCCGACCCTCCTGGTCTCGGGCGGCTCCCAGGGCGCCCGCCACCTCAACGAGGTCGTCGAGCGCGTCGTCCCGCTGCTCCAGCGCTCCGGAATCCAGGTGCTGCACGCGGTCGGCCCGAAGAACGAACTGCCACGCGCCGACAACATGCCCGGGATGCCGCCGTACATCCCGGTACCGTACGTGGACCGGATGGACCTCGCGTACGCCGCGGCCGACATGATGCTGTGCCGCGCGGGCGCGATGACCGTGGCCGAACTCTCCGCCGTCGGGCTGCCGGCCGCCTACGTACCGCTGCCCATCGGCAACGGCGAACAGCGGCTCAACGCCCAGCCGGTGGTCAAGGCGGGCGGCGGACTCCTGGTGGACGACGCGGAACTGACGCCGGAATGGGTCACCTCCCAGGTGCTGCCGGTCCTCTCCAGCCCGCACCGGCTCTACGAGATGTCCCGCGCGGCCTCGGAGTTCGGCCGCCGCGACGCCGACGAACTGCTCGTCGGCATGGTCTACGAAGCGATTGCCGCACGCAGGAACCACTGAGGGGCCACGGCCCCCGTACACAGGAGGCGACAGGGAGCGTGGCCGGAGCGAGCACCGCCCAGGGCGGCACGGGACGTACGGACTCCGGCCCGCCGCCGGGCCCGCGGGACGGGAACCCGCCCCCACCCGCTCCCCGTCGCCTGTCGCGGGTGCGGTGGCGGCCCGTTCTGTGGACCGCCGCCCTCGCACTCGTCGTGGGCGGCGTCGTCTGGGCGCTGTACGGATCACCGTGGCTGCGGCTGCGTCAGGTGAGCGTCTCCGGCACGCGGGTACTCACCCCCGCCGAGGTGCGCGCCGCCGCCGGCGCCCGGCTCGGCTCCCCGCTCATTTCCGTCGACACGGACGCGGTTTCGGCGAATGCGCGACGGGCTCTTCCCCGTATCGAATCGGTGGATATCGACCGTTCCTGGCCGCACTCGCTGCGCATCTCGGTGACGGAGCGTAAACCCGTCCTGCTGCGGGAAAAGGGCGGAAAATTTGACGAAGTGGACGCGCACGGAGTGCTTTTCGCCACGGTGGGCAAGGCCCCGCGCGGTATTCCGCTGCTCGATCTCGACGCGGACGAATCCCCGAGCCTGCGCCGCTTCGGAGCCGACCGGCTGCTGGGCGAGGCGGCCCGTGTGGCCACTGCCCTGCCACCCTCGGTGGCGCCCGGCGTACGCACCGTCAGGGTCCGCTCCTACGACGCCGTGACGCTGCTGTTGAAGGACGGGCGAACGATCGAGTGGGGCAGTGCGGAAAAAGGCCGCGCGAAGGCCAGGGCACTCACCGCTCTCATGAAAGCAGCTCCCAAGGCGCGGCACTTCGATGTGTCGGTACCCATCGCGCCCGCAGTTTCGGGTAGTTGACGGAACAAAACGCAGGCCAGCACCCTGAGTGGGCACCGCGACGGCTGATCACATAGGGTGAAAAGAAAAACGGGAGGTTCGGCGTGTTCGTTGAACGTGCGCCACTTGTCGACTTAGTGTCCTGTTCGGAACAGTCATGGAAGTCCCAGCAACAGACACACTGGTAACCCTAAACTTCAGCGTTAGGGTTCGGGTCGGCGCTTTGGACCGTCCCAATTCGGCATCAGTCGTCGCACCCGCCTCACGGCGGAGCGGCGACACGTAAATCGAGGCGAGAGGCAGCCTTCGACGTGGCAGCACCGCAGAACTACCTCGCAGTCATCAAAGTCATCGGTGTCGGCGGCGGTGGTGTCAATGCCATCAACCGGATGATCGAGGTCGGTCTCAAGGGCGTCGAGTTCATCGCGATCAACACCGACGCTCAGGCCCTGTTGATGAGCGATGCCGACGTCAAGCTCGACGTCGGCCGGGAACTGACCCGAGGACTCGGCGCCGGAGCCAACCCCGGCGTCGGCCGCAAGGCCGCCGAGGATCACCGCGAGGAGATCGAGGAGGTCCTCAAGGGGGCCGACATGGTCTTCGTCACGGCCGGCGAAGGTGGCGGCACCGGCACCGGCGGCGCACCCGTGGTCGCCAACATCGCACGCTCGCTCGGCGCGCTGACCATCGGCGTGGTCACCCGTCCCTTCACCTTCGAGGGCCGGCGCCGCGCGAACCAGGCGGAGGACGGCATCGCCGAACTCCGCGAAGAGGTCGACACCCTCATCGTCATCCCCAACGACCGGCTGCTGTCCATCTCGGACCGCCAGGTCAGCGTGCTGGACGCGTTCAAGTCCGCGGATCAGGTACTGCTGTCCGGTGTCCAGGGCATCACCGACCTGATCACCACCCCCGGTCTGATCAACCTCGACTTCGCCGACGTCAAGTCCGTGATGTCCGAGGCCGGTTCCGCGCTCATGGGTATCGGCTCGGCGCGCGGCGACGACCGGGCGGTGGCCGCGGCCGAACTCGCCATCTCCTCGCCGCTGCTGGAAGCCTCCATCGACGGGGCGCGCGGGGTCCTGCTGTCCATCTCGGGCGGCTCCGACCTCGGCCTGTTCGAGATCAACGAGGCCGCACAGCTGGTGAGCGAGGCGGCGCACCCCGAGGCCAACATCATCTTCGGCGCCGTCATCGACGACGCCCTGGGCGACGAGGTCAAGGTCACCGTGATCGCGGCCGGTTTCGACGGGGGGCAGCCCCCCGCCAAGCGGGACAACGTGATCGGCGCCTCCACCGGGAAGCGCGAGGAGCAGCCCCCGGCCCGCGCCGCGGAGCCCGCGCGCCCGGCCTTCGGCGGGCTCGGCAGCGTCACCCCGCGCGAGGAGTCGACCCCCGTGCGGGCCGAGCCCGAGCCGGCGCCGGTCAACGAGAACCCGGTCCCGCAGGTACCGCAGCCCTCGGTGCCCCCGGCCCGTCCCTACCAGGACAGCCAGGCCGAGGAGCTGGACGTTCCGGATTTCCTGAAGTGATAGCGGAACGCGAGACCACGGGCGGCGCGCACTTCGCCTTCACCGACAGGTGGGGCGGGGTGAGCGCCGTTCCGTACGAGGAGCTCAACCTCGGCGGGGCGGTGGGGGACACGGCGAAGGCCGTGCGCGCCAACCGGGAGTGTGCCGCGCACGCCCTCGGGCTCGACCCCGGCCGGGTGGTCTGGATGAATCAGGTGCACGGCCGTGAGGTAGCCGTCGTCGACGGGCCCTGGGGGGAGCGCGAAGTCCCCGCCGCGGACGCGGTGGTCACCGGACAGGGCGGCCTGCCGCTCGCGGTCCTGACCGCCGACTGCGTCCCCGTCCTGCTGGCCGATCCGGTGGCCGGCGTGGCGGGGGCGGCGCACGCGGGGCGCCCGGGACTGCTCGCCGGGGTGGTGCCCGCCGCCGTCGAGGCGATGACCGGGCTCGGGGCCCGCCCCGAGCGGATCGTGGCCCGCACCGGTCCCTCGGTGTGCGGAAGCTGCTACGAGGTGCCCGAGGAGATGCGTGCCGAGGTGTCCGCCGTGGCGCCCCCGGCGTACGCCGAGACGAGCTGGGGCACTCCGGCGCTCGACGTGGCCGCCGGAGTGCTCGGTCAACTCGCCGATCTCGGGGTAGTCGACGTACGACGCTCGCCGCACTGCACGCGGGAGTCGCAGGACCACTTCTCGTACCGCCGCGACCGGGTCACCGGCCGTCTCGCGGGCTATGTATGGCTGGACTGATGGGACATGACGGACCGTAGAGCACAACTCGCCGCGAACCTCGCGAAGGTGGAGGAACGTATCGCCAAGGCGTGCGCGGCCGCGGGCCGTGACCGCGAGGAGGTGACGCTGATCGCGGTCACCAAGACCTATCCGGCGAGCGACGTCCGGCTGCTGGCCGGGCTCGGGGTCCGTCAGGTCGCCGAGAACCGGGACCAGGACGCGGCGCCGAAGGCGGCCGAGAGTGCGGATCTTCCTCTGGTGTGGCATTTTGTCGGGCAACTTCAGACGAATAAGGTCAAATCAGTCGTCCAGTACGCCGACTTCGTTCACTCCGTGGACCGGGGCCGGCTCGTCTCCGCGCTCTCGGCGGCGGCGGTCCGGGCGGGCCGGGAGATCGACTGCCTGATCCAGGTCGCCCTCGACGCCGAGGTCGGCGGCCGGGGCGAGCGCGGCGGGGTCGCCCCGGACGGGGTGGCCGCACTGGCGGACCTGCTCGCCGAGGCCGAAGGGCTGCGCCCCGCCGGGCTGATGACGGTCGCCCCGCTCGCCGGGCCCTTCGCCGGGCG
Organism: Streptomyces sp. NPDC007088; assembly: GCF_042869355.1. Taxonomy (NCBI): domain Bacteria; kingdom Bacillati; phylum Actinomycetota; class Actinomycetes; order Kitasatosporales; family Streptomycetaceae; genus Streptomyces; species Streptomyces sp. NPDC007088. Next base: position 281,061 of record NZ_JBIAFO010000001.1, on the reverse strand, counting down.
GCCGCGCGCCGCCTTCGAGCGACTGGCGGAATCGGCGGCCCTCCTGCGGTCGGCACATCCGGCTGCCACCATGGTCTCCGCGGGGATGAGCGCGGATCTGGAGGAGGCCGTCGCGGCCGGGGCGACACATGTCCGCATCGGCAGCGCGGTACTCGGCGCGCGTCCCCGCCTCGGGTAACGTCGCCAAGCAAGTCGGACCACAGCACAAAATATGGTCATTTCCCGCCGAAACGGGCGGTCAGACCGCGTGGATCGCAGGCGTGGTGGTCCTCGTCGATCCACCACAGAGCGGAGGACTCAGAGCATGGCCGGCGCGATGCGCAAGATGGCGGTCTACCTCGGCCTCGTGGAGGACGATGGGTACGACGGCCCGGGGTTCGACCCCGACGACGAGTTCGAGCCCGAGCCGGAGCCCGAGCGCGACCGCAGGCGGCATTCCACGCCGCATCAACAACCCCCCGTTCCGGACGAACCGGTACGAGTGGCGCAGCCTCCGGCTCCCCGCGAACCCCTCGCGCAACCGGTCGAATCCGGGCGACCCGCGCGAATCGCCCCCGTGGCATCCATCACACCCGAACGTCAGAGCCTGGAGAAGAACGCACCGGTGATCATGCCCAAGGTCGTCTCCGAGCGGGAGCCCTACCGCATCACGACGCTGCACCCCCGGACCTACAACGAGGCCCGTACCATCGGGGAACACTTCCGCGAGGGCACCCCGGTGATCATGAATCTGACCGAGATGGACGATACGGACGCGAAGCGACTTGTCGACTTCGCGGCCGGACTCGTCTTCGGTCTGCACGGGAGCATTGAGCGGGTGACGCAGAAGGTTTTCCTGTTGTCGCCTGCTAACGTCGATGTCACGGCGGAGGACAAGGCTCGCATCGCAGAGGGCGGGTTCTTCAACCAGAGCTGAGAACAGATGCGCGGCGAAGCGGCTCGGGACAACGAGTACGTAGGACAGGGGAGTGGGAAGCGCTCATGGGCGTAGTGCTGGATGTGCTCTACATCGCGCTGATGTGTTTTCTCCTGGTGCTCATCTTCCGGCTCGTCATGGACTACGTGTTCCAGTTCGCCCGCTCATGGCAACCAGGCAAGCCGATGGTGGTCGTTCTTGAGGCCGCCTACACTGTCACTGATCCACCGCTCAAGCTTCTGCGGAGGTTCATCCCGCCGTTGCGTCTCGGGGGCGTGGCGCTCGACCTGTCCTTCTTCGTACTAATGATCATCGTCTACATCCTGATCTCCGTCGTGAGTTGGCTGTGAACGATACGGTCTTGCCGAATGCCGACGACTACGTTGAGGTGAAGAGATGCCATTGACCCCCGAGGACGTGCGGAACAAGCAGTTCACAACCGTCCGCCTCCGAGAAGGCTATGACGAGGACGAGGTCGATGCCTTCCTCGATGAGGTCGAGGCCGAACTGACCCGGCTGCTGCGCGAGAACGAGGACCTCCGGGCCAAGCTCGCCGCCGCCACGCGGGCGGCCGCGCAGAACCAGCAGCAGAACATGCGCAAGCCTCCCGAGCAGCAGGATCGGCAGCAGGGACCGGTGCCCGCCGCCATATCGGGACCGCAGCCGGTGCAACCCGGGCAGCAGCAGCCTCCGCAGCAGCACCCCGGTCAGCACCAGCAGCAGCACCCGGGGCAGCAGCAGCAGCACCCGGGCCAGCAGCAGCACATGGGCGGTCCGCCCCAGCTGCCGTCCGGCGCGCCGCAGTTGCCCGCGGGCCCCGGTGGACACGGTCCGCAGGGCCAGCAGGGTCCCGGCCACATGGGTCAGCAGGGTCCCGGCCCGATGGGCCAGCAGGGCCCCGGCCCCATGGGTCAGCAGGGCCCCGGTCCGATGGGCCAGCAGGGCCCCGGCGGCCCGATGGGTCCCGGCCCGATGGGTCAGCAGGGTCCCGGCCCCATGGGCCAGCAGGGCCCGGGTCCGATGGGTCAGCAGGGTCCCGGTCCGATGGGCCAGGGTCCGATGCAGCACCAGCAGGGACAGATGGTCGGCCCGCTCGGCCACGGCGGTCCGCAGCTGCCGCAGCAGGGGCAGGGCCCCGGCGGCGACAGCGCGGCCCGGGTTCTCTCGCTCGCGCAGCAGACCGCCGACCAGGCGATCGCCGAGGCGCGTTCCGAGGCCAACAAGATCGTCGGTGAGGCCCGCAGCCGTGCCGAGGGTCTGGAGCGGGACGCCCGCGCGAAGGCCGACGCGCTGGAGCGGGACGCGCAGGAGAAGCACCGCGTCGCGATGGGCTCCCTGGAGTCCGCCCGCGCCACGCTGGAGCGCAAGGTCGAGGACCTGCGCGGCTTCGAGCGCGAGTACCGCACCCGGCTGAAGTCGTACCTGGAGTCGCAGCTGCGGCAGTTGGAGACGCAGGCCGACGACTCGCTGGCTCCGCCGCGAGCGTCCTCCGCGCCCTCGCTGCCGCCGTCCCCGGCGCCTTCGATGGCTCCCGCGGGGGCCGGTGCGCCCTCGTACGGCAGCAGCCACAACGGTCCGGGCATGGGCAACGGCCCGTCCTCCGGTCCGTCGTACGGCAGCGGCCAGCAGCAGATGTCGCCGGCCATGACGCAGCCGATGGCCCCGGTGCGGCCGCAGGCTCCGCAGCCGATGCAGCAGGCCCCCTCTCCCATGCGGGGTTTCCTGATCGACGAGGACGACAACTGACGGCGCGCCCGCGCCGGTAGGCGTCGGCACGCATTCCGCGAAGGGCCCCGGGGTTCGCCCCGGGGCCCTTCGCGTTGCCCACAGCGAGCGCCCGAGGGAGAGGGGCCACGACCGGAGCGCCCGGGGCGGGCGCGGGCACGACCGGGGTGAATTGAGGGATCGTGGGCGGCCTCGGTCGCGCCGCTTGGCGGGAACGCGCGCACGACCGGGGGTGCGGAGCAAGCGCGCCGCCGAGACCGGGCCGCCCGGAGGGCGCACGGACGGCCGGCCGGTGCGTTCGGCGGCGGGGGGCGCGGGGGGGGGGGGGGCCCCCCCCGGGGGGGGGGCGGGGGGGCGGGGGGGGGGGGGGGGGCGGGGGGCGGGGGCGGGGGGGGGGGGGGGGGGGGGGGGGGGGGGGGGCGGCCGCCGGGGGCGGGCCCCCCCCCCCCCCGCGCCGGCCGCCCTCGCCGTTCTCACGGACGCGGGGCCGAAGCCCCCCGGGCTACTTCACGTCCCGCCGCAGGCGGAAGGTCAGGGTCAGCGCCTCGTCGGAGAAGGGCTCTCCGTACGCGGCGTCCGCCTCGCCCCGCGCGTAGTCCGTCGCCAGGACCTCGTCGGAGATCAGGCCCGCGTGCTCGGTCAGGGCGCGGGCGACCTCCTGGTCCTTCGCCTCCCAGCGCAGCGCGATCCGGTCCGCGACGTCCAGGCCGCTGTTCTTGCGCGCCTCCTGGATCAGCCGGATCGCGTCGCGCGCGAGGCCCGCCCGGCGCAGCTCCTCGGTGATCTCCAGGTCGAGCGCCACCGTCGCCCCGGAGTCCGAGGCCACCGACCAGCCCTCGCGCGGGGTTTCGGTGACGACGACCTCCTCCGGGGAGAGCGTCACCGTCTCCCCGTCGACCTCGACGGTGGCCGTGCCCTCGCGCAGGGCGAGAGAGAGGGCCGCCGCGTCCGCCTCGGCCACGGCCTTCGCGACCGCCTGCACGCCCTTGCCGAAGCGCCTGCCCAGGGCACGGAAGTTGGCCTTCGCGGAGGTGTCCACGAGGGAGCCGCCCACCTCGCTGAGCGAGGCCAGCGAGGACACGTTCAGCTCCTCGGTGATCTGGGCCCGCAGTTCGCCGGAGAGCGCCTCGAAACCGCTCGCGCCGACCAGCGCGCGGGACAGCGGCTGACGGGTCTTGACGCCGGACTCCGCGCGGGTGGCCCGGCCCAGCTCCACGAGCCGCCGCACGAGCGCCATCTGCCGGGACAGCTCCGGGTCCACCGCCGAGCGGTCGGCCTCCGGCCAGCTCGCCATGTGCACCGACTCGGGCGCGTCCGGGGTGACCGGGACGACGAGGTCCTGCCACACCCGCTCGGTGATGAACGGCACGAGCGGCGCCATCAGCCGCGTCACCGTCTCCACGACCTCGTGCAGGGTGCGCAGCGCCGCCGCGTCACCCTGCCAGAAGCGGCGCCGCGAACGCCGCACGTACCAGTTGGACAGGTCGTCGACGAAGGCGGAGAGCAGCTTTCCGGCCCGCTGGGTGTCGTAGTCCTCCAGCGCCTCGGTGACCTGGCCGGTCAGCGCGTGCAGTTCGGACAGCAGCCAGCGGTCCAGCAGCGGGCGCCCGGCCGGGGCCGGGTCGGCGGCGGAGGGCGCCCAGCCGGCGGTGCGGGCGTACAGCGCCTGGAAGGCCACCGTGTTCCAGTACGTCAGGAGCGTCTTGCGGACGACCTCCTGGATCGTGCCGTGCCCCACCCGCCGGGCCGCCCACGGGGAGCCGCCGGCCGCCATGAACCAGCGCACCGCGTCCGCGCCGTGCTGGTCCATGAGCGGGATGGGCTGGAGGATGTTGCCCAGGTGCTTGGACATCTTCCGGCCGTCCTCGGCCAGGATGTGGCCCAGGCACACGACGTTCTCGTAGCTCGACTTGTCGAAGACGAGCGTGCCGATCGCCATCAGCGTGTAGAACCAGCCGCGGGTCTGGTCGATGGCCTCCGAGATGAACTGCGCCGGGTAGCGCTGCTCGAAGACCTCCTTGTTCTTGTACGGGTAGCCCCACTGCGCGAAGGGCATCGAACCCGAGTCGTACCAGGCGTCGATGACCTCGGGCACCCGGGTCGCCGTCTGCCCGCAGTCCGGGCAGGCGAAGGTGACCTCGTCGATGAAGGGGCGGTGCGGGTCGAGGCCCGACTGGTCGGTGCCGGTCAGCTCGCTCAGCTCGGCCAGCGAGCCGACACAGGTCAGGTGGTTGTCCGCGCAGCGCCAGATCGGCAGCGGGGTGCCCCAGTAGCGGTTGCGGGACAGGGCCCAGTCGACGTTGTTGTTCAGCCAGTCGCCGAAGCGGCCGTGCTTGACCGAGTCGGGGTACCAGTTGGTCTTCTCGTTCTCCTCCAGCAGCCGCTCCTTGACGGCGGTCGTCCTGATGTACCAGGAGGGCTGCGCGTAGTAGAGCAGCGCGGTGTGGCAGCGCCAGCAGTGCGGGTAGCTGTGCTCGTAGGGGAGGTGCCGGAAGAGGATGCCGCGCGCCTTCAGGTCGGCGACCAGATCGTCGTCGGCCTTCTTGAAGAACTGGCCGCCCACCAGCGGGACCTCGGGGGAGAAGGTGCCGTCGGACCGCACCGGGTTGACCACCGGGAGGCCGTAGGAACGGCACACCCGCAGGTCGTCCTCGCCGAAGGCGGGGGACTGGTGGACCAGGCCCGTACCGTCCTCGGTCGTCACGTACTCGGCGTTGACGACGTAGTGCGCGGGGGCGTCGAAGGGGATCAGCTCGAAGGGGCGCCGGTACGTCCAGCGCTCCATCTCACGGCCCGTGAAACGCTGCCCGGTCGGCTCCCAGCCCTCGCCGAGCGCCTTCTCCAGCAGGGGTTCGGCGACCAGGAGCCGCTCGGCGCCGTCGGTGGCGACCACGTAGGCCACGTCCGGGTGCGCCGCGACCGCCGTGTTGGACACCAGGGTCCACGGGGTCGTCGTCCAGATCAGCAGCGCCGCCTCACCGGCCAGCGGGCCCGAGGTGAGCGGGAGGCGCACGTACACCGAGGGGTCCACGACCGTCTCGTAGCCCTGGGCCAGCTCGTGGTCGGACAGGCCGGTCTCGTCGCGCGGGCACCAGGGCGCGACCCGGTGGTCCTGGACCAGGAGGCCCTTGCCGAAGATCTCCTTGAGCGACCACCAGACCGACTCGACGTACTCGGGGTCCATCGTGCGGTAGGCGTCGTCGAGGTCGACCCAGTAGCCCATGCGCTCGGTCAGCTCGGTGAAGGCGTCCGTGTGCCGGGTCACCGACTCGCGGCACCGGGCGTTGAACTCGGCGATGCCGTACGCCTCGATGTCCTTCTTGGTGCTGAAGCCGAGCTCCTTCTCCACGGCCAGCTCGACCGGCAGGCCGTGGCAGTCCCAGCCCGCCTTGCGGCCCACGTGGTAGCCGCGCATCGTGCGGAAGCGCGGGAAGACGTCCTTGAAGACGCGGGCCTCGATGTGGTGGGCGCCCGGCATGCCGTTGGCGGTGGGCGGGCCCTCGTAGAAGACCCACTCGGGGCGGCCCTCGGACCGCGCGAGGCTCTTCGCGAAGATCTTCCGCTCACTCCAGAAGGTGAGCACCTCGTGTTCGAGGGCGGGAAGGTCGACCTGGGCGGGTACCTGATGGTACTGCGGCGGCGTCATCGGGAGTTGCTCCTCCGGCGGACTACTGGCTTCCGTCGGAGGGACGAGAGCCGTGTGCGCTCCCGCGGTACCACCCTCCTTGGCCGGTGGCCTGCTGGCCCTCGACCCCCTCATTGGGGCAGCGAAACCGGTTCTACGGCCCACGCCTTCGGGCGGGGCTTTCCTCCGGCGGCTCCGGGGTGATCTTCACGTCGCGCGCACCCCCGGGCTTCCACCGCCCCCGGGTCGCTCGTGGCCGCTTGCGCCGCTACTCGTCCCATCCTCGCTTCTCGCTGCGGCCAGTGTACGGGGCCCGGCGGGGTGGGCCGCGACCGCTTTTCCCCGTACGGCCCCGCGAGCGGAGCCGCGCGCGCTGAGCCGAATGCCGACACCCGGGGGTGCGCCCGGCGCGCGCCGACACGGACGGTTACCCGGCGGGGAGCTGGGCACAACGCTTGAGGGTCCGCCCCTCCCCACCGGGAGCGGGAGGGTTCCGGCGGCGTGCCCCGTTGCCGCCGACGGCGTGTCGACTTATCGTCCGAGCACGATTCGCGTGCGAGATCACGGAATGTGAGGGGCCCCGGTCATGGTGGCGAGCAGGACCGCCGGACGACAACCGGCGTGCGAAGGGCCCAGGAATATCCGGAATGGGAAGGACGCTGACCTTCCGGCGGCCGGCCCCACACGAGCGGCGGCGGCCGCGCTGAAGACGGGAGCCCCCACAGTGGTTGCGAAGAAGAACCCCGGTACCCCCGGTACGGGGACGGCGACGGAGGAGATCGTGCCCCAGGCGCGCGGCGGAGCGTTCGGTCCCGAGGACCTCGTGGTCAGGCCCGGGGAGGACCCGTGGACGGCCGAGGAGGCCGGTGCGGCGAGGGAGGGCCTGGAGAGCGAGGTCACCCGGTTGCGCGCCGAGATCGACGCGGCCGAGGAGGCGCTGGCCGGCCTGATGCGGGACTCCGCCGACGGCGCGGGCGACGACGAGGCCGACACCGGGACCAAGAACATCACGCGCGAGCACGAGATGTCGCTCGCCGCGAGTTCCCGCGAACGCCTGGAGCAGACCGAGCGGGCGCTCAGCCGCATGGACACCGGCACCTACGGCGTGTGCGAGAGCTGCGGGAAGCCGATCGGCAAGGCCCGGATGCAGGCGTTCCCGCAGGCCACCCTGTGCGTGGACTGCAAGCAGAAGCAGGAGCGGCGCGGCTGACGGAGGGCCCCGGCCGGTCCAGGGGCTCCCCGGGGGCGTCCTCGCGCCCCCGGGACCGGCCGCGGCTCTCACGTGTTCCCGTGTGCGCGCCGGGCTCGGAGACGGCGTTTCCGTGTGCGCGCCGGGCCCGGCGACAGAGTTTCCGCGCGCGCGGAAGCCCGGTGACGGTGTTCTCGCGTGCGCGCCGGGCCGGTGACAGCGGCCCGGCGCCGGCTGTCAACCGGTCCACGGGTTCGTGCCGTACCCTCGACCCCATCGGTCAACCAGGGCTTGAGGACGTCACGTGGCAGAGGTGGAGCGCACCATCGGTACGCCGGAGACCCCGGAACGGCGGGAGCCGGACGGGGAAGCGGTGCGGGAGGCGCCGAAGGGGCGGCGGAAGATCGCCGCGCTCTTCGCCGTGGCCGCCTTCGCCTACCTGCTCGACCTGATCAGCAAGCTGATCGTGGTGGCGAAGCTGGAGGGGCACGCGTCGGTGCACGTCATCGGCGACTGGCTGACCTTCGGCGTCATCCGCAACTCCGGGGCCGCCTTCAGCATGGGCGAGGCGTACACGGTGATCTTCACGATCATCGCGGCCGCCGTGATCCTCGTCATCGCGCGGCTGGCCAGGAAGCTCCACAGCCTGCCCTGGGCCATCGCGCTCGGACTGCTGCTCGGGGGCGCGCTCGGCAACCTCACCGACCGGCTCTTCCGCTCGCCCGGCGTCTTCCGCGGCGCGGTGATCGACTTCATCGCCCCCAAGGGGTACGCCGTGTTCAATCTCGCCGACTCGGCGATCGTGTGCGGCGGCATCCTGATCGTGCTGCTGTCCTTCCGCGGACTGGACCCGGACGGGACCCGGCACAAGGACTGACCGGCCCCCGGGGCCGGCCGGCGGCACCCGGCGCGGGGCGGGGCCCGTCACCCGTCCGGCATACTCGACGGGTGAGCACGATTCCCGAGGTCCGCACCCTGCCCGTACCGGACGGCCTGGAGGGCGAGCGCGTCGACGCCGCCCTCTCCCGCATGTTCGGTTTCTCCCGTACCAAGGCCGCCGAGCTGGCCGCGGCCGGGAAGGTGCAGGTCGACGGGTCCGTGGTCGGCAAGTCCGAACGGGTGCGCGGCGGGGCCTGGCTGGAGGTCGAGATGCCGCAGGCCCCCGCCCCCGTCCAGGTCGTCGCCGAGCCCGTCGAGGGCATGGAGATCGTCCACGACGACGAGGAGGTCGTGGTGATCATGAAGCCGGTCGGGGTCGCCGCGCACCCCAGCCCCGGCTGGAGCGGGCCCACCGTCATCGGGGGACTGGCCGCCGCGGGCTACCGGATCTCCACCTCGGGGGCCGCCGAACGCCAGGGCATCGTGCACCGCCTCGACGTCGGCACCTCGGGGCTCATGGTGGTCGCCAAGTCCGAGCGCGCCTACACCTCGCTCAAGCAGCAGTTCCGGGTCCGTACGGTCGACAAGCGCTACCACACGCTCGTGCAGGGCCACCCCGACCCGACCTCCGGCACCATCGACGCGCCCGTCGGCCGCCACCCCCAGCACGACTACAAGTGGGCCGTCACCGCCGAGGGCAAGCCCTCCGTGACCCACTACGACCTCATGGAGGCGTTCCGGGCCGCCTCGCTGCTGGAGGTCAAGCTGGAGACGGGGCGTACGCACCAGATCCGGGTCCACATGTCCGCGCACCGCCATCCCTGCGTTGGGGACCTCACCTACGGCGCCGACCCGACGCTCGCCAAGCGGCTGGGGCTGACCCGCCAGTGGCTGCACGCCGTGCGGCTCGGGTTCACCCACCCCGGCGACGGCGAATGGGTGGAGTACGGCAGCTCCTACCCCGAGGACCTCCAGCGGGCCCTGGACCGGGTCCGGGCGGAGAGCGCCTGAGCCCCGCGGGGCGACACGACACCGACGAGACGAACGGAACGGAAGGGGCAGCGTGAGCGGCCACACCCTGAGCGACGGAACGCCCTACGTGATACGCGTCGCCGAGGACCCCGCTGACCGGGAGGCGTGCTTCTCGGTGCGCAAGGAGGTCTTCGTCGCCGAACAGGGCGTCCCCGAGGACCTGGAGTACGACGCCTTCGACGCCCCCGGCGCGAGCACCGTGCACGTCCTCGCGGTGACCGAGGACGGGACGCCGCTGGGCACCGGACGGCTGCTGCACGGCCCCGGGACCGCGGACCGTACCGGCGGTGAGCCCTCGGTGGGCTCCCTCGGCCGGCTCGCCGTGCACCGCGCCGCGCGGGGCTCCCGGGTGGGCGCGGCCCTGGTCGGCGCCCTGGAGGAGGCGGCCGCCGCGTGCGGGCTGACCGCCGTGGACCTGCACGCCCAGACGCACGCGCTCGGCTTCTACGAGCGGCTCGGCTACCGCGCGTACGGGCCGGAGTTCCTCGACGCCGGGATCGACCACCGGGCGATGCGCAAGCCGGTCGGCGGCGCGGGCGGCTGAGGCCGGTGGCGGCCGGGGCCACCGCGCCGCGGGCGGCCGGGCGGGACGTCGGCGGCACCGGCGTGGGCTCCGGCACCCAGTGACCGGGTAAAGCGATGCCCATGGCAGGGTTAAGGGGTCCTTGATCCGTTGAGGACGGTGTTCGTCCGCCCCCCGCTCTCCAGGAGGCCCCTGCCGTGGATCAGCTGGCGCTGTTGATGCTGTTGCTGCTCGGTGCCGTACTCATGGTGCCGCTCGGGGACCGGCTCGGGCTGCCCGCACCGGTACTGATGACGCTCCTGGGCATCGTCCTGGCGCTGCTGCCCTTCGTGCCGAACGTCGAGGTGCCGCCCGAGTTCATCCTGCCGCTCGTGCTGCCACCCCTGCTCTACGCCTCGGTGCAACGCACGTCCTGGCGGCAGTTCGCGGCGAACAAGCGGGCCATCCTGCTGCTCGCGGTCGCGCTGGTCTTCGTCACGACCGCCGCGGTCGCCGCCGTCGCCAGCAGTATCGTTCCGGGGCTGCCGCTGGCCGCCGCGGTCGCGCTCGGCGCGCTCGTCGCCCCGCCCGACCCGGTCGCCGCGACCGCCGTCGCCGGCTCCCTCGGCCTGCCCCGCAGGCTCGTCTCCATCCTGGAGGGCGAGGGCCTGTTCAACGACGTCACCGCGATCGTGCTCTACCACGTGGCGATCGGCGCGGCCGTGGGCGGCAGCTTCTCGCTGCCCTCCGCGATCGGCCTGTTCTTCCTGTCCGCCGTCGTCGCCGTGGCCGTGGGACTCGCCCTCGGCTGGATCGCCTCCAAGCTCATGGACCTGCTGGGCGACGCGACGCTACAGACCGGGCTGACCCTGCTGGTGCCCTTCATCAGCTACGTACTCGCCGAGGAACTCCACGGTTCCGGGGTGCTCGCCGTGCTGACCACGGCGCTCTTCCTCGCCGAGTACGCGCTCGACGCCGACGACGTCCTGGGCCGGATCACCGGGCAGACCTTCTGGCAGATCGTCGACACCCTGGTGACCGGGGTCGCCTTCGGGCTCATCGGGCTCGAACTGCACAACGTGTTCGGCACCGCCGAGGGCCGCGAGTGGCGGATGGTCGGCTGGGGCGCGGCGATCGCCGGGGTCGTCATCGTCGTACGCCTGCTGTGGCTGCTGCCAGCCGGCTGGCTCGCCCTCAAGCTGCACCGCAAACGCGACGTGGACGAGGACATCCCCTCCAACTGGCGTGAGACGGTCGTCATGTGGTGGTCCGGGATGCGCGGGGTGGCCTCCGTGGCGCTGGCCCTGGCCATTCCGCTGGAGACGGACGACGGTTCCGCCTTCCCGGCACGCGACGAGATCGTGTTCATCGCCTTCTGCGTCATCATGGCCACGCTCGTCGTGCAGGGGCTCACCCTGCCCTGGCTGGTGCGCCGCCTCGGGGTGAAGGCCGACACCGACGCCGAACGGCGGATCGAGCACGATCTCGCGGTCCGCGCGGCCAAGGCGGCCAGGCGCCGGCTCAAGGAGATGGACGGCATCGAGGACCTGCCGGACGACGTCATCGAACGTCTCCAGCGCGGCGCCTTCGACATCGGGGCCCGCATCAGCCCCGAGCTGATGGACGACGAACGCCGCGAGTTCCTCACCAAGCGGGCCGAACGCATCAAGGCCTACCGCCAGGTGCAGCGCGAGATGATGTCGGCCGCCCGGCACGAGGTGCTGTCGGCGCGCAACGAGGCGGGGGCCGATCCCGAGGTCGTCGACCGGGTGCTGCGGCAACTGGACGTGCGCAGCCTGCACTGAGGCGCGGCCGCCGGGGGAACGCGCGCGGGCCCCTCCGGCGGCCGGGCCCGCGGCCCTTCCCGTGCCCCTCGGTACGTCCCGTGTACCGGTTGTGTCTCGGGGACGCGCTGACCCGCTCTTGTCCTAGAAGTGCGGTATACCCTCAACTCAACACGGCTGGGCGGGGGTTGAGGCGTGGCGGGGAGAAGTCGCAATGGTCTGGTGGGGTGCAGGCACCCCATCGGGGTGTCCGTGCGCGCGAGCGTCGACATCCAGCAGCGCGTCGAGGAACTCGTCCGTGACTTCCGCGGCGGCGATCCGCTCCTGCCCATGTTCGTGCTGCACGCCGAACAGCCCGAGGACGACGTCCGGGCCGACCGGATACTCGACGACGTCCACCGCATCCAGCTCGCCCACGGCGCGCGCTGCGCGGTCCTGAACCCCCACGACCCGCAGATCCCGGCCGAGGGCGCGGGCGAGGACGACCGGGTACGGGCCGCCGCCCTGCTGCGCCGTATCGACTCCGGGCGGGAGTGGGAGGGCACCCCCGGCCTCGGCCCGACGACGGCCTACCGCCGCTACCGCTTCCGCCGCCTGCGCCTCGTCCACGCCCTGGCCGACGCCGTACGCGCCGCGGACGCCGAGGAGGCGACGCGGGACGGCGTGAGCGATCCCGTGCAGCGCCGTCGCGATCTCCTCGACCAGCTCGCGGCACAGCACTGGCGCCCGCGGCGGGTCAACCGCCGTGACTCGGTCGCGGACCGCTCCCGGCAGGCCGGCGCCGGGATGCTCGCCGCCGTCCTCGCCGTCCTGGCCGCGGTCCTGCCGCTCTTCGAGGCCCCGATCGCCCTCACCGTGGCCTGCGGCTTCCTCTTCCTGCTGGCGGTCCTCTACCTCGTACCGCCCGGCCGCACCCCGATGCTGCTGTGGCTGCGCCGGGAGAGCCGCTGGTTTCTGACCACCACCTTCCTGCTCCCGGTCACCGGCCAGCAGGCGTACGAGGCCGGGCTGCTGCACCCGTTGCGCTCCTGGCGGGCGATCACCCACCGCGCCGGGGACGTCGCCGACTCGCTGCGCGCGGGCGGCGACGCCCAGCTCCAGTTGCACGTCCTCGCGTTGCTGGAGGACCTGCGGGACGCCCACCGCCGCTGGAGCTGGGACCTGCGCGGCTTCAAACGGCTGCGGCCCCCCGTGCTGTTCCTGCACCGGGCGGACGCGGGGGACGGCGGCATCGCGCTGCTCCAGGCGATCAGCGACGTACGGACCGTGCGCAGCGAACTCGATCCGCTGCTCGTCGTGGCCTCGGTGGCCGCGCGGGACGTACCGGCCCTGGACCGGCCCCGTACGACGATCCGGGTCACGACCGGGCGCACCGCCCCGCTGAACCTGAGCGAACGCGTCGCGCACCTGCACGAGGAGTGGGAGGGGGCCCTGCGCGCCCGGCAGTCCCCGAGCCGTTCGGGCACCGTGCCGTGGGCGCTGCCGATCGCGCTGACGGCGACCGACCTGGAACGGCCCGCCCAGCCGGTGCGCTGGTGCGAACACGCCTCGGCCCGCCCCTCCCCGGCCCGCGTCGTGTGGTCGGCGGGGGTCCTCGTGGTGGGCCTGGCACTCGTCGCCGGCCTGCTCGTCGCCCGGCAGCTCCACCTCGACGCGACGTACTGCAGCACCGGACCGCTCACCGCCGACCGGGACTCGGTGCTGCTGCCGGGCGCGGGCGAGGAGAAGCAGTGCATCGGCATCTCGACCGGCGCGGTCAGCTTCGGTGCCCGGCTGCCGAAGGACCGGCGCGGTCCGGTGGCCGGCGGGGTGCCGTGGAGCGTCCCGCAGCTGGAGAAGCAGATCGCGGAGCGCAACCGGAAGGTACTCGCGAACTCCCGGGGCCACTACGTCACCATCGTCTACGCGGGCCCGCTCAGCGCAGACGCCACGGGTAGCTCCTCGCCGGTCAAGGGCACCGAGGAACTGGCCGGCCTCGCGCTCGCCCAGGCCGCGGTCAACGAGGACAACGCGCCCGTCAAACTCCGTGTCCTGGTCGCCAACGGCGGCGTCGACATGGACGAGCAGGTGCGCATGGCCCGGCTCATCGCGGCTTACGCGGCGCGCGACGACACGGTCGTCGGCGTGGTCGGCGCGGGACGGGACATGAAGACCAGCGGGAAGGTCGCCGAGATCCTCGGCGGGGCCGGGCTGCCCGTCGTCTCCGGCACCAACTCCGCCACCTACCTGCCCAAGGAGTACGCCAACTGGTTCTCCCTCGCCGCGCCCGACGAGTGGCAGGCGCAGCAACTCGGCCTGCTCGTGAAACAACTGCGCACGGAGGGAAAGCCGCAGCGGGCGCTCGTGCTGAGCCGGGAGACCAAGGGCACCGGCGACATGTACACGGGGGAGCAGGAGAAGTACGGCGGGCGGATGCTCCAGGACCGCGGCTTCACCCTCGTCCCCGAGAAGCCGATCCGCTACGAGCTGCGGGACAGCGGCGGCGCGGCGCTGCGGGACGCCGTCTCCGGGTTCTGCCTCCCCGGGGAGGTGCCCGACGTCATCTACTTCGCGGGCCGCGTCGAGGACCTGGGCAACCTGCTGCGCGCCCTGTCCGAGGACGACGACTGCCACCGGCACAAGATCGCCCTGGTGATGGGGGACGACGTCTCCAAGGCCCATTTCGAGAGCGAGGGCATCGGGCGCAACGTCACGATCTACCACGCGACGCTCGCCGACCTCAGGGACGCCGCGCCCGGCACGGAGTTCTACCGGGACGTCGCGCGGTACTTGCCCGGCACCGGTGGCACGCAGGTCGGCTACAACAGCCCCTTCCTCGCGAGCGGCCAGACCGCCCTGTCCCACGACGCGACCCGCGCCCTGTACGAGGCCGCCAGCCGCCGGGACCGGGTCCACAGCCGTGCGGCGACCTGGGTCAACCTGCGGGACGTGGAGCTGGGCGCCCAGGCCACCGGCACCGTGAACTTCAAGGACGCCCCGGTCTACGGGGTGCGGACGGGCCACGCCATCGCGCTGTGGCGGGTACGGCAGGACCCGGGGAGCGGGAAGACGGAGTCGGTCATGCTGTGCGGCCGGACGAGCGGGGCCGCCAAGGAGCTGACGGTCGACGCCTGCCGTATCGACAAGAAGCGGTGAGCGGCGTCCGCCCGGGGACGGACGGGCCTCCCCGGGCGGGGGCGCCGGCCCGGGTACGGGACGACGCCCCGGGGACGGCCGCACCCCGCCCGCGGACGGGGCTCCTCAGGGAGCCGGTGTCTCAGCCCCGCCCGGTGCGCGGCACCGCGTCCACCTGCGGGCGCGGACGGTCGCCGTCCGCACGCGAGGGCTCCGGGACCTCCGGGGCGGCCGGCCGGTCCTCCAGGCCGTCCGAGCGCCCGGCTCGGGCGGCGTACGCGTCGGCGTTGTTGCTGTGCACCTCCTCCTGGCGCGGCGTCTCGTCCTTGCGCAACTGGACGGGGTCCTCCTCCGGCGGGGCCACCGCCGGGACCGTCGCGACGCTCGGCAGCGCGTACGGGTGCTTCTCGCTCAGCCAGGCGATCATGCGCTCGCGCACCACGCAGCGCACCGTCCAGATGTCGTCGGCGTTCTTCGCGGTGACCACGGCACGCACCTCGATCGTGGTCTGGGTCGTGTCGGTCACCGCGAGGCTCCAGTCGCGGCGGTCCCAGGCCGGGCAGTCGTCCAGGATGACCTGCAACTGCTCGCGCATCAGCGGGACCGGGGCGGAGTGGTCGAGCTGGAAGAAGACCGTGCCGGACATCTGCGCCCCGCCGCGCGACCAGTTCTCGAAGGGCTTGCTGGTGAAGTACGACACCGGCATCGTGATGCGCCGCTCGTCCCAGGTGCGGACCGCGAGGAAGGTCAGCGTGACCTCCTCGACCACCCCCCACTCGCCGTCCACCACCACGGTGTCGCCGATGCGCACCATGTCGCCGAAGGCGATCTGGAAACCGGAGAAGAGGTTGCCCAGCGTCGACTGGGCCGCGACACCGGCCACGATCCCGATCAGCCCCGCCGAGGCCAGCACCGACTTCCCGGCCGTCCGCAGGTCCGGGAAGGTCATGAGCATCGCCGCCACCGCGATGACGATGACCAGCGCGGTGACGATCCGCATGATCAGCGTCACCTGGGTCCGCACCCGGCGCACCCGGGCGGGATCGCGCGTGGCCGAGGCGTAGCGGGCGTACGACGACTCCACGACGGCTGAGGCGACCCGGACCAGCAGCCAGGCCGTCGCCCCGATCAGCACGAGGGACAGGACGAGGCCGACGGCGCCGTCGAAGTGCCGCACCGGGCGCCAGGTGATCTCGCGGTAGGAGCCGCGCAGCATCGCCGCGAGCAGCACCACCTGCCAGGGCACCCGGCACTGCCGCAGCATGCCCCACAGGGGCGTCTCGTGGTGGCGGGCGTCGGCCCGGCGCAGCAGCTGGTCCACTGCCCAGCCGATGACCAGCGTGAACAGGACGGAACCACCGATCACCAGGACGGGGCGCAGTATGTTCTCCATCTCTCCCTTGGTCTCCGTTGGAAGTGGGGGAAGTGGCGGCTGGCAGGATGTCCCGTATGGACATCCTGCTTCTTCATTCCGCCTACGGTCTGCGACCGGCCGTCCACTCGGCGGCCGACCGGCTGCGAGCCGCCGGACATCAGGTGCATGTGCCCGACCTGTACGGGGGACAAACGGCCGACACCCTGGAGCGGGGTCTGGAGCTGCGGGACGGGATCGGCAACGAGGAGTTGCTGACCAGGGCGATCAAGGCCGCCGCGCCCCTGTCCGACCGGGGGCTGGTCTACGCCGGGTTCTCGCTCGGCGGCGCGCTCGCCCAGAACCTCGCCCTCGGTGACGAGAAGGCGCGCGGGCTGCTGTTGCTGCACGGCACCTCCGACCTCAAGGACGACGCGAGCGTCGACGACCTGCCCGTTCAGCTGCACGTCGCCGACCCCGACCCCTTCGAGTCGCACGACTGGCTGAACGCCTGGTACCTGCGGATGCGGCGGGCCGGCGCCGACGTCGAGGTCTTCCGGCACCCGGGCGCCGGGCACCTCTACACCGACCCGGAACTGCCGGACTGGGACGAGCGGGCCACGGAGGAGACCTGGAGCGTCGCGCTCGGTTTCCTCGACAGCCTGTAGGCCGCGAGAACCCACGGGCGGGCAGGTGAAGGGAGGGGCGGCACCACGAGGTGCGTGGTGCCGCCCCTGCCTCGTCCTCGCGCGGTGGCGGATCAGCCCTTCAGCAGCGGGTTGAGCGCGTTGGTGAACTCGGCGACCGTCATCGGCGCGTTCTCGCTGCCCGGCGAGGTCAGCTTCTTGCCGTCCATCTGGAGGGTCGGGGTGGCCTGCACGCCGCTCTTGTCGAACTTCTCCGACATGGTCAGCGCCCACTTGTCGAAGGTGCCGTCCTTGACGTCCTTCTGGAACGCCTTGTTCCCCTTCAGCTCGGGCACCTGATCGGCGATCTTGATGAGGGCCGCGTCGCTGTTGAAGGTGTCCTTCTGCTCGTCGGGGTGGTTGTCCTTGGCGTACATCGCGGCCTTGTAGTGCCAGAAGGCGTCGGGGCTGACGTCGAGGGCCGCGCCCAGCGCGCTCAGCGCGTTCTTCGAGCCCGAGCCGCCGAGGTTGCCGTCCAGGAAGGTCGCGCCGATGTACTGGACCTTGTACGTGCCGTCCTCGACGGCCTTGTCCACCGTCGAGCCGACCGTCTGCTCGAACTGGGCGCAGACCGGGCAGCGCGGGTCCTCGTACATCTGGAGGGTCTTCTTCGCGCCGGCCTTGCCGACGACGACGGTCGTACCATCCTTGCCGCTCGCGTTCTTGGGCTTGACCAGCGGGTCCTTCTTCGCCGAGGCCCACTGGTCGGAGGAACCGGAACCGCCGCCACTGGCCTGGCTCACGCCGAACACGACACCCCCGGCCACCACGAGGACGGCGAGGACCCCGCCGCCCACCTTGAGCTGCCGGTTCCTGGCCTCCTTCTTGGCCTGTCGCTCGCGCTCGGCGCGCAGCCGCTCACGGGCCGCGGTCTTCTCCTGCTGGGTGTTGCGCTTGCTCATGGGTACTCCGTCGGTACAGAAAAGTGCGGGAGCCCGGACCGGGTACGCCTGCGTCGCACGCCACGGGGGTCACGACGGGGCCCGGTCGTACGGGCGGGAAAAGGGAGGGGGGAAGCGCCGGGGGCCGTACTCAGGCCAGGGCGTACGCGGCGGCCGGCGGACCGCGCCGTCCCAGGGAGTGGGCGAGCAGCGCCAGGTGCGGACGGCGTGCGCCGCGCGCCGCGCGCGCCGTGATCGCGCGCACGGTGCGGGCCTCGCCGGCCACGACGAAGGCCACCGCGAGCAGCAGCGGGCGGAAGGCGAAGGCCGTGAACGCGGCGAGCGACTGGGCCAGGGCGCGTTCCCCGCGCCGCAGCCAGGCCGCCGCGAGCAGTCCCACCGCGAGGTGGGCGCCCAGCAGGACCCAGGAGGCGCCGGGGCGCGGATCGGCCAGCAGCAGGGCGGCACGCGTCTCCTCGCCGCCGGCGAGGGAGCTGAGCGGCGTACCGATCGGTCCGCCGCCGCACAGCACGTCGATGCCGAAGGAGCGCAGCGGACCCGCGACGGGGCC
This sequence comes from Streptomyces sp. NPDC007088, assembly GCF_042869355.1. Classification (NCBI taxonomy): domain Bacteria; kingdom Bacillati; phylum Actinomycetota; class Actinomycetes; order Kitasatosporales; family Streptomycetaceae; genus Streptomyces; species Streptomyces sp. NPDC007088. The sequence goes on along the minus strand of NZ_JBIAFO010000001.1, from coordinate 262,806 downwards.
GCCCGCCGAGCCGTAACACAGATGCTGACCGGTGGTGAAGACCGTGTCCGCCGCCAGCTCCAGGGGGACCAGCAGCGCCGCGATGTGCCAGAAACCGCGCTCGCGCCCGGCCAGACCGTAGGAGAGCGCGAAGACCGCGCCGGCGACGGCGAGCAGGGGGAGCAGCGGCAGGGGAGCCCGGGACAGGACGACGTGGGAGGCAGCCGAGAGCGTCACGACGAGCGCTGTGAACAGCGTCGCGCGCAGCGCTCTGAGCTGGGTCCCGGATATGTCCATCGTTGCCGAGTGTGCCACGGGCCCCGGTAAGCGAGCCCTAAAAGGTTCCTGTGAAGTGCGGTCTTTGTGAACAAAGGCACGCGGGGGAACGGCGGCACGTGCGGGGCGGGGCGAGGCGGGGCGGAAGCTCGCGGCGGGATGGGGGCACGCGGCCTTTCCGGTGCCGGGCGCCAGACGCCGGGCGTCAGACGCCAGACGCCGGGCGGCCGGCGTCTGGCGGCCGGTCCCCGGCGTCGCGAGGCGCCTCCCCGGGTTACAGGCCGGGGATGCGGCCGTTGCGGAAGAGGTCCACGAAGATCTGGTGGTCGTGACGGGCCCGCGCGCCGTAGCCGTGCGCGAAGTCCACCAGCAGCCCGGCGAAGCCCTCCTCGTCGGCCGCGATCGCCGCGTCGATGGCCCGCTCGGTCGAGAAGGGCACCAGCTCCGAGTGGCCGCTCTCGTCGTCGGCCGCCGCGTGCATCGCCGCCGTGGCCCGGCCGAGGTCCGCGACGACCGCCGCGATCTCCTCGTACTCGTCGATGTCCGACCAGTCGAGGTCCACCGCGTACGGCGAGATCTCGGCGACCAGCTGCCCCGCGCCGTCCAGCTCGGTCCAGCCCAGCCACGGGTCGGCGTGCGCCTGCAGGGCGCGCTGCGAGATGACCGTGCGGTGTCCCTCGTGCTGGAAGTAGGAGCGGATCGCGGGATCCGTGACGTGCCGCGAGACCGCCGGGGTCTGCCCCTGCTTGACGTAGATCACCACGTCGTTCTCCAGGGCGTCGCTGTTGCCCTCCAGCAGGATGTTGTACGAGGGCAGCCCGGCCGAGCCGATCCCGATGCCGCGCCGGCCCACGACGTCCTTGACGCGGTAGGAGTCGGGACGGGTCAGGCTCGACTCGGGCAGCGTCTCCAGGTACCCGTCGAACGCGGCCAGGACCTTGTAGCGGGTCGCGGCGTCCAGCTCAAGGGAGCCGCCGCCCGGCGCGAAACGGCGCTCGAAGTCGCGGATCTCCGTCATCGAGTCGAGCAGGCCGAAGCGGGTGAGTGAACGGGCCTCGCGCAGCGCGCCCAGCAGCGGCCCGTCCGCGGTGTCCAGGGTGAAGGGCGGTACCTCGTCGCTCTTGGCGCCCGTCGCGAGCTGGTGGACACGCTCGCGGTAGGCGGCCGCGTAGACCCCCACCAGCTCGCTGATCTGCTCGTCGCTGAGCGCCTTCGCGTAGCCGATCAGGGCGAGGGAGGCCGCGAACCGCTTGAGGTCCCAGGTGAAGGGGCCGACGTACGCCTCGTCGAAGTCGTTGACGTTGAAGATCAGGCGGCCCTGGGCGTCCATGTAGGTGCCGAAGTTCTCGGCGTGCAGATCGCCGTGGATCCACACCCGGCCGGTGCGGTCGTCCAGGTAGGGGCCCGCGTGCTGCTCGCGGGCCAGGTCCGCGTAGAACAGGCAGGCCGTACCGCGGTAGAACGCGAAGGCGGAGGCCGCCATCTTGCGGAACTTCACCCGGAACGCGGCGGGGTCGGCGGCCAGCAGCTCACCGAACGCCGTGTCGAACACCGCGAGGATCTGCTCCCCACGCTCCTCGCGGTCTGCTGCCGTGGACTGCGGGACCGACATCGCTGGGTGCCTCCTGGTACGGGAAGTGCGGGGCGTCTTTGCCCGGGGACCTCTGTGCGTCCCGGTGTGTCAACGCCTGAAGGTACCGCCGAGTGCCCGGGTCCTTGGCGGACCGCTCCGGGTGGGGGTGGTTCCGGGTGGCGGTCACTGATCGCGGCCTTCGGCCTTGTCCTCAAGCGCCGGACGGGCTGGGGGGTGCCGGGTGCGGTCGGCGGGGGGCCGGGCGGACGGGCGGACGGGCCGGGCGTGGATGCCGGGCGGGCCGGCCGGGGTGCTGGACAGGGGGGACGGGAGGTGTCGGACGGGGGCGGCGGGGGTGGTGGGGCGGCTTCCGGGTGAGGTCGGGTTCAGGGGGGCGGGGTGTGTGGGGGGAGATCGATCTTGGGGGGTCGCGACGTAGACTTCCTCGCTGTTCGTCCTGTTGTCGATGTGCCGCCGGAGGCCCCTGTCGTGTCGTCGTCCAAGCCGCCGTTCACCCATCTGCACGTGCACACCCAGTACTCGCTGCTGGACGGGGCGGCGCGGCTCAAGGACATGTTCGACGCGTGCAACGAGATGGGCATGACGCATATCGCCATGTCCGACCACGGCAACCTGCACGGGGCCTACGACTTCTTCCACCAGGCGAAGAAGGCCGGGGTCACGCCGATCATCGGGATCGAGGCGTACGTCGCGCCCGAGTCGCGGCGCAACAAGCGCAAGATCCAGTGGGGGCAGCCGCACCAGAAGCGGGACGACGTCTCCGGTTCCGGCGGGTACACGCACAAGACCATCTGGGCCGCGAACAAGACCGGTCTGCACAACCTGTTCCGGCTGTCCTCCGACGCCTACGCCGAGGGCTGGCTCCAGAAGTGGCCCCGGATGGACAAGGAGACCATCGCGCAGTGGTCGGAGGGCCTGATCGCCTCGACCGGCTGCCCCTCCGGAGAGGTGCAGACCCGGCTGCGGCTCGGCCAGAAGGAGGAGGCGCTCAAGGCCGCCGCCGACTACCAGGACATCTTCGGCAAGGGCCGGTACTTCCTGGAGCTGATGGACCACGGCATCGAGATCGAGAGCCGGGTGCGCCAGGGCCTGCTGGAGATCGGCAAGAAGCTCGGCATCCCCCCGCTGGTCACCAACGACTCGCACTACACCTACGCGCACGAGGCCACCGCCCACGACGCGCTGCTGTGCATCCAGACCGGCAAGAACCTCTCCGACCCCGACCGCTTCCGCTTCGACGGCACCGGCTACTACCTCAAGTCGACCGACGAGATGTACGCGATCGACTCCTCCGACGCCTGGCAGGAGGGCTGCCGCAACACCCTCCTGGTCGCCGAGCAGATCGACACCACCGGCTGGTTCGAGAAGCGCGACCTGATGCCGAAGTTCGACGTGCCCGAGGGCTTCACCGAGGTCACGTGGTTCCAGGAGGAGGTCAGGCGCGGCATGGCCCGCCGCTTCCCCGGCGGCATCCCCGAGGACCGGCAGCAGCAGGCCGAGTACGAGATGGGGATCATCATCCAGATGGGCTTCCCGGGGTACTTCCTCGTGGTCGCCGACTTCATCATGTGGGCCAAGAACAACGGCATCGCGGTGGGCCCCGGCCGTGGTTCCGCGGCCGGCTCGATCGTCTCGTACGCCATGGGCATCACCGACCTCGACCCGATCGAGCACGGGCTGATCTTCGAGCGCTTCCTCAACCCCGAGCGCATCTCCATGCCCGACGTCGACATCGACTTCGACGAACGCCGGCGCGTCGAGGTGATCCGCTACGTCACCGAGAAGTACGGCGCCGACAAGGTCGCCATGATCGGCACCTACGGCAAGATCAAGGCCAAGAACGCCATCAAGGACTCCGCGCGCGTCCTCGGCTACCCGTACGCGATGGGCGACCGGCTCACCAAGGCGATGCCCGCCGACGTCCTGGGCAAGGGCATCGACCTCAACGGCATCACCGACCCCAAGCACCCCCGCTACTCCGAGGCGGGCGAGATCCGGGGGATGTACGAGAACGAGGCGGACGTCAAGAAGGTCATCGACACCGCCAAGGGCGTCGAGGGCCTGGTGCGGCAGATGGGCGTGCACGCCGCCGGCGTCATCATGTCCAGCGAGACCATCACCGACCACGTCCCGGTGTGGGTGCGGCACACCGACGGCGTCACCATCACCCAGTGGGACTACCCGAGTTGTGAGTCGCTCGGCCTGCTGAAGATGGACTTCCTGGGTCTGCGCAACCTCACGATCATGGACGACGCGGTCAAGATGGTGAAGGCCAACAAGGGCCTCGACCTCGACCTGCTCGCCATCCCGCTGGACGACCCGAAGACCTACGAACTGCTGTGCCGCGGTGACACGCTCGGCGTGTTCCAGTTCGACGGCGGGCCCATGCGCTCCCTGCTGCGCCTGATGAAGCCCGACAACTTCGAGGACATCTCCGCCGTCTCGGCCCTGTACCGGCCGGGCCCGATGGGCATGAACTCGCACACCAACTACGCGCTGCGCAAGAACGGCCAGCAGGAGATCACCCCGATCCACCCCGAGCTGGAGGAGCCGCTCAGGGAGGTGCTGGGCCTGACCCACGGGCTCATCGTCTACCAGGAGCAGGTGCAGAAGGCCGCGCAGATCATCGCCGGCTACTCGCTCGGCGAGGCCGACATCCTGCGCCGCGTCATGGGCAAGAAGAAGGCCGACGAGCTCCAGAAGAACTTCGTCCTCTTCCAGGCGGGCGCCCGCAAGAACGGCTACAGCGACGAGGCGATCCAGGCCCTGTGGGACGTCCTGGTGCCGTTCGCCGGATACGCCTTCAACAAGGCCCACTCCTCCGCGTACGGACTGGTCACCTACTGGACCGCCTACCTCAAGGCCAACTACCCGGCCGAGTACATGGCGGCGCTGCTCACCTCGGTGCGCGACGACAAGGACAAGTCCGCGGTCTACCTCAACGAGTGCCGCCGCATGGGCATCCGGGTACTGCCGCCCAACGTCAACGAGTCGGTCGCCAACTTCGCCGCCCAGGGCGACGACGTGATCCTCTTCGGCCTCACCGCCGTGCGCAACGTCGGGCAGAACGTCGTGGACTCGATCATCCGCAGCCGCAAGGCCAAGGGGAAGTACGCCTCCTTCCCCGACTACCTCGACAAGGTCGAGGCCGCGGCCTGCAACAAGCGCACCACGGAATCGCTCATCAAGGCCGGCGCCTTCGACGAGATGGGCCACACCCGCAAGGGCCTCACCGCGCAGTACGAGCCGATGATCGACAACGTCGTCGCGGTCAAGCGCAAGGAGGCCGAGGGCCAGTTCGACCTGTTCGGCGGCATGGGCGAGGAGGGCGGCAAGGACGAGCCCGGCTTCGGGCTCGACGTCACCTTCACCGAGGACGAGTGGGACAAGTCCTACCTGCTGGCGCAGGAGCGCGAGATGCTCGGGCTCTACGTGTCCGACCACCCGCTGTTCGGTATCGAGCACGTCCTGAGCGACAAGAGCGACGCGGCCATCTCCCAGCTCACCGGCGGGGACTTCGGGGACGGCGCCGTCGTCACCATCGGCGGCATCATCTCCGGACTCCAGCGCAAGATGACCAAACAGGGCAACGCCTGGGCCATCGCGACCGTCGAGGACCTCGCCGGTTCCATCGAGTGCATGTTCTTCCCCGCGACCTACCAGCTCGTGTCCACCCAACTCGTCGAGGACACGGTGGTGTTCGTCAAGGGGCGGCTGGACAAGCGGGAGGACGTGCCGCGTCTGGTCGCGATGGAACTGCAGGTGCCCGACCTGTCGAACGCGGGGACCAACGCGCCGGTGATCATCACCATCCCGGCCGTCAAGGTGACCCCGCCCATGGTCAGCAGGCTCAACGAGGTGCTCGGCAGCCACCGCGGCAACTCGGAGGTCCGGATCAAGCTCCAGGGCCCCCGCAAGACCACCGTGCTGCGCCTGGACCGCCACCGCGTCCAGCCCGACCCCTCCCTGTTCGGCGACCTCAAGGTCCTGCTCGGCCCGTCCTGCCTGGCCGGCTGAGACACCGCCGGCCCCAGGGGCGGCCGCACGCGGGAGAGGGGCGCACCCGGCCGGGGTGCGCCCCTCTCCCACGGGGTCAGCGCGTGGTCACCGCTCAGTTGTGGCCGAAACGGCGCTGGTGCTTACGGGCCACGTCGGCGGGGCTGCCCTGCGCCTGGGACTGGAAGCCCTCGCGGCCCTCGGTCGCGCTCGTCCGCGCCTCGGCCCGCGCCTCCTCGGCGGCCGAGGAGCGGCCCCGCGCGTCGCCCTGCTTGCGGTTGTTCTTGTTCTTGGCCATGGAAATCTGCCTCCTGCGAGGTTCTCGGGGCCAGGTCCGCCTTCAGGCTCACATGACCGGACAGAGAACGCATTTCGGATCGTCACCGTGTGTCATCGCCGCCGGAACGACCGCGTGTCATCACCCCCGGAGAAGGGGAGGAGAAGCGGGGGAGAGGGGCGGGAGAAGCGCGGGAAGCGGCCGAAGCGTGGAAACGCCGCGCCGAAGATCGAGTTCAGGCCGTTAACCCCCGCCCCGTCGGGCAGACTCGAAGGAAACCCGATGCGCCCCTGTCCCCGGCACCGTGGACGCGGGGCCGGACAGGGACTTCAGGGAAGAGGGTGGAACGCGTGGACCGCTGCGTCGTCCTGGTGGACGCCGGATATCTCCTCGGCGCCGCCGCGAGCCTGCTCGCCGGCGAACCCTCCCGCTCCCGGATCACCGTGGACCACCACGCCCTCATCCAGCGACTGCGGGAGCGCGCGGAGCACGAGACCCAGCAGCCGCTGCTGCGCATCTACTGGTTCGACGGCGCCCCCGACCGCGTCCCGCAACCCGAGCACCGGAGGCTGCGGGTCCGCCCCCGTGTCACCGTACGGCTCGGAGCGCTCACACGCAGTGACGGGCGGTGGGCGCAGAAGGGCGTGGACGCCGCGATGCACGCCGAACTGACCGAACTGGCCCGCAACCGCGCCTGCTCCGACGTCGTCCTCGTCACCGGCGACGGTGACCTGCTGCCCGGTCTCGTCTCCGCCAAGGAACACGGCGTCGCCGTGCACCTGTGGGCCGTCCAGGCCGCCGACGGGGACTACAACCAGTCCGAGGACCTCGTCGCCGAGGCCGACGAACGCCGTGTCCTGGACCGGCAGTGGATCACCGGCGCGATCCGCGCCAAGGAGCACCCCGGACCGTGCGCCCCGCCCGCCGAGCCCCGCCCCGAGTACGCCGCGATCCTCTCCGCCCCGCTGCCCGAGTCGGCGCTGTCCTCCGCCGAGCACGGAACGGACGGCCACTCCGGGAACGGCCACCGCGCCGACGGGCACTCCGGGAACGGCCACCGCGTACCCGGACACACGCCCCTGGAGGGCGCCGGGCACGAGAGCGGCCCCGTCCCGGCCCGCGCCGTCGAGGAGGACCACGAGGAGGACCGCCCCGCCCCCGGCAAGGGCGTACCGACCCCCAAGGACCTCGCCGCGCTGCGCGCCGTCGCCGCCGGCCCCCTCCCGTCCCCGCCACCCCCCGCGAACGCGACCCTGCGCTGGTCCTCCGACAAGGGCTGGGTCGAGCGGCCCGGGAGCGGCGAGCCGCCCGAGGCCGCCCAGTTGCCCACCCTCGCGCAGCTCACGACCGCCGAACAGCGCTGGGCCGACCGCGAGGAGGACATCACGACGGTCGGCGGCGACCCCTACGAGGTCGGGCAGGTCTTCGCCCGCCGCTGGCTCGCCCGGATGCCCGAACAGCCCGGACTCCCGCCGCTGCGCGAGCGGCTGTCCGCGCTCTACCCGCGCATCCCGCACCGCGTCGACGGCGAGCTGCTGCGCTACGCCGCGCGCTTCGGCCTGCTCGCCCACAAGGACGACCAGATCGACGAGAACGACCGCTACGCGATCCGGGCCGGCTTCTGGCGCGAGGTGGGCGCCGAGGCCGCCAGCGTCGTCGAATGACCGTGAGAAACCCGACACGCCGTACGCCCCGGGGAACCGGCCCCGCCCGCCGTCCCGGAGCGGACACCCAGTAGCCTCGGTTCTCGTGAGTACGGGCACGGCACGGGCGCGAGGAAGCGACGCGGTGTGCGTCGTGCGGGATCTGGTCAAGACCTATCCCGCGCTGCGCGGTCGGCGCGGACAGCCCGCTGCCCCTGCCGTACGGGCCACCGACGGCATCGACCTCGACGTGCGGCGCGGCGAGATCTTCGGGCTGCTCGGCCCCAACGGCGCCGGGAAGTCCACCCTCGTGAGGCAGCTGACCGGGCTGATGCGGCCCGACTCCGGCAGCGTCCACCTGCTGGGCCACGACCTCGTGCGCCACCCCGAGCGCGCCGCCCGGCTGCTCGCCTACCTCGGCCAGGAGTCGACCGCCCTCGACGAACTGACCGTGTCCCTGGCCGCCGAGACCACCGCGCGGCTGCGCGGGCTCGACCTGCCCGAGGCCCGCCGCGCCCGGGACGCCGTCCTCGACGAACTCGGCCTCACCGACATCGCCGCGCGCCCCCTCAAGAAGCTCTCCGGCGGTCAGCGCCGTCTCGCCTGCTTCGCCGCCGCCCTCGTCGGCGAACGCTCCGTCCTCGTCCTGGACGAACCCACCACCGGGATGGACCCCGTCGCCCGGCGCGCCGTATGGGCCGCCGTCGACCGGCGCCGCGCCGACCACGGGGTCACCGTCCTGCTGGTCACCCACAACGTCATCGAGGCCGAGACCGTGCTCGACCGGGTCGCCGTCCTCGAACAGGGCCGGGTCATCGCCTGCGACACCCCCGCGGGGCTCAAGTCCCGGGTCGCGCACGAGGTCCGCCTCGAACTCGTGTGGCGCGAACAGGCCCCGCTGGAGGTGCCCGAGGTCGCCGCCCTGCGGCACTCCGCGGTCGAGTCCGGCCGCCGCTGGACCCTGCGCCTGGGCCCCGACGAGGCGCGCGCCGCCGTCTCCGCCGTGACCGGGGGCGCCGCCTTCCGCGCCCTCGACGACTTCACCCTCAGCACCCCCAGTCTCGAAGACGTCTACCTCGCCCTCGGCGGCCGGACGAAGGGCCTGGTCAAGTCATGAACCAGACCGCGGGCCGGCCCCTCGGCCCAGCGAACAGGAGCGCCCGCAGCGTGAAAGCCGTACCGGTGGACCGCAGCCCCGTGCCGCCCGGCGAGGACGGACCGCGATGAGCGCCGCACCCGTCGAGGCCACCGGCGCGCTGCGTGCCCCCGGCGCGGCCCCCGCCCGGGGCGGCGCGGACGGGGCGGCCGCCCCGCTCGCCCCCCGTGCCCGGCTGCTGCCCTCCCTCGCCGCCGTCTACCGCGCCCAGCTCTCCCGCGCCCGCGTCGCGCGCATCCCGCTGCTGTTCGTCGCGACCTTCCAGTCCGTCGGCATCATGATCCTCATGCGCGGGGTCGTGGACGGCGGCGACGAGGCCCGCTCGGTCGTCGCCGGCTCCGCCGTGCTCGTCGTCGCGTTCGTCGCCCTCAACCTGCTCGCCCAGTACTTCGGGCAACTGCGCGCCACCGGCGGGCTCGACCACTACGCGACGCTGCCCGTACCCCCGGCCGCGGTGGTCCTCGGGGCCGCCGCCGCCTACGCCTCGTTCACCGTGCCCGGCACCGTCGTGACCGCCGTCGTGGGCTGCGGCCTGTTCGGGCTGCCACTCACCCACCTGTGGGTGCTGGCCGCCGTGGTCCCGCTCGCGGGCGCCGCCCTCGCCGGGCTCGGCGCCGCCTGCGGCCTGCTCGCCCCGCGCGCCGAACTCGCCACCCTGCTCGGTCAGCTCGGGATGTCCGCCGCGCTGCTGCTCGGCGTCCTGCCGCCCGACCACATGCCGCAGCTGATCCGCTGGTGCCGTGACCTGCTGCCCTCGACCTACGGGGTGGAGGCGCTGGCCAGGACCTTCTCCGGCGCCCCGCACTGGCCGGCCGTCCTCGGCGACCTCGGGGTGTGCGCGGGGGTCGGTGTCCTCTCGCTGGCTCTCGCCACCTGGGCCTACCGGCGCGCGGCGGTCTCGGGGGCCCGCTGAGCCCGCTTGGTCCGATCGGCCCTCCCGCCCCTGAGCCGGTGTGAGCCGTTTGACACGATGTCCCGGTGAGCGCATCCCAGACACCGCCCCCGGGCCCCCCGTACGACCCCTGGCAGGCCGCGCCGGGCGGACCGCCGCCGGCGCACCCCGAGGACGAGGGCCCCGGGACCGGGGCGGAGATCCGCCGGGCCGCCCTCGTGGGCCTCGGCCTGGTGGTGGCCGGAGTACTCATGGGCCTGCTGTGGCTGTGGCTCGCCCCCCGGGTCCCGCTGGTCTCGGACGGCAAGATCGTCTATCTCAAGGACAGCGAGGGCGAGCAGGCCATCGGCACGGACGGGGTCTTCGTCCTGCTCGGTCTCGGCTTCGGCCTGGTCAGCGCGGCCGTCGTGTTCCTGGTCCAGCGCCGCGGCGGGGTCCCGCTCGTGGTGGGCCTCACGGTGGGCGCGCTGCTCGGCTCCGTCGTGGCCTGGCGGGTGGGCGTCTGGCTCGGCCCCACCCAGGACGTCGTGGCGCACGCCCGCGCCGTCGGGCAGGACGTGACCTTCGACGCCCCGCTCGAACTGCGCGCCAAGGGTGTCCTGCTCGCCTGGCCGCTCGCCGCCGTCGCCCTGCACCTGCTGCTCACCGGGGTCTTCGGCCCGCGCGAGGCGGTCCCCTTCCCGCCGGGCCCGTGGGCCGGCGGTCCGCAGTGGACCTCGGCCGGGGCGCCCCCGCGTCCGGCGGGCGGGAGCGACCCGCGGGGCGGCGAGGACGCCCCGCCCCCGTACGCGCCCCCGCAGCAGCCCGGCGGACAGGGCCAGGGCCCGCAGCGCGGATGAGGCGGGCGACCGGGGCCTGAGCGCCGCCCGGCCCGGGGCGGCGCTCCGGGTGCGCTTCCTTCGGGCGCCGCTCAGCCCCGGCCGACCGGTGCCAGGACGGCCCCGGTGAGCGCCACCAGATCGGCCGGGGCCAGTTCGACCTCCAGGCCCCTGCGGCCCGCCGAGACACAGATCGTCCCGAAGCCCTGCGCGGAGGCGTCGACGACGGTGGGCAGGCGCTTGCGCTGCCCCAGCGGGGAGATCCCGCCGCGCACATAGCCCGTCGTGCGCTCGGCCGCCGCCGGATCGGCCATCACCGCGCGCTTGCCGCCGACCGCCGCGGCCAGCGCCTTCAGGTCCAGGCTGCCCGCGACCGGTACGACCGCGACGGTCAGCGCCCCGTCCACCTCCGCGACCAGCGTCTTGAACACCCGCTCCGGGGAGACACCCATGGCCTCGGCCGCCTCCTCGCCGTACGAGGGGTGGGCCGGGTCGTGCTCGTAGGCGTGCAGCGCGAAGGCCGCGCCCGCGGCCGTCAGCGCGAGCGTCGCGGGGGTGGCCCCGGACTGCTGCTTCTTCGGCTTCCTCACCATGGACGGTCCCTGTCGTCGCACTCGGCCGGGTTCAGTTGAGGCTCGTGGGCGAGCGGGTCAGCTCGATCGCCGGGAGCGAGGGCAGATGCCGGATCACGGCCGTCTCCGTGCGCAGCAGCCGCAGCTCCTCCCGCAGCCGCGAGGCCGTGTCCGGCGCCTCCAGCAGCCGCTGCCGGGTCGGCACGTCGAGCATCGTCGCCGCGGCCACCAGGAAGGAGATGACGGAGGGCTCGTCGGGCAGCTCCGCGTCCGGGGCGAGCGTGCGCTCCTTGGCCCCGGCGAGCCGCTTCTGGTACGAGCGGAAGGCCCGCAGCACCGTCTCCGCGAGCGAGCCCGCGTCCTCGCCGGGCTCCTCGGCCAGCTCCTCGACCTCGGCGGTCAGGTACGGGCCCGAGGCGTCGACGGACAGCAGCCGCACCCGTTTCGTCCCGGTCGTCAGCAGTTCGAAACCGCCGTCGGGTCGCTCCTGCAGCGTCGCCGTGTCGGCGATGCACCCGACCTCGTGGAAGGCGCGCAGCGGCTCCTCGCCGAAACCCGCCGCCGGGCCCTTCTCGGGCACCGCCGTCGGGTCCGGCAGGCCCGGGGAGCTCGGCGCGATCTCCAGGCCGTCGCGGATGGCGACGACGACGAAACGGCGTTCGTCGTCCTCGGGGATCTTGCTCAGATCGCGCATCATGGCGCGATAGCGCTCCTCGAACACGTTCAGCGGGAGGACGAGCCCCGGGAACAGCACCGAGTTGAGCGGGAACAGCGGAAGGCGGACGGTGGTCACGGCTGGCAAGCCTAATGGCCCCGGCCGACAGCCGGGGCCATGAGGGGCGCCCGGCCCCGCCCCGCACCGCTCAGCCCGTACGGTCCCGGCGGCGGCCACGCCCCACGGGGGTCAGGGCCGCGACCTCGATCCGCACCCCGTCGCGCACGTCGAGGAACTGCGCGAGCGGATCGTCGGAGAGCGCCGCCCAGGGCGTGGAGGTGGCGAGCGGGCCGACCCGGCGCAGTTCCTGGAGCGCCTGCGTCCAGCGCTCCAGCCGCAGCAGGACGTACACGAGCAGGTTGCGGGCCTCGGCCGGCCACGGATCGCCCTGCGGGTAGCGGGCGGACAGGGCAAGGGCCCGGTCCGCCGCCGCGTCCAGCCGCTCCCGGGCGACGGCCGCCGCGCGCGGCCCGCGCGGCGTACCGCCCTCCTCCGCCGTCAGCCACATGTACGCGGCGCGCAGCGGCAGGGTCTGCAGCAGCGAGTCGGGCAGCGCGTCCTCGGCCGCCCGCTCCGCGAAGTCGAAGCACTCCCGGTGCGAGCCGTACCAGGCCGCTGACAGGTACTCCAGCGCGGCCAGATGGCAGCCGTAGTGGTGCGAGGAGCGGCGCACCGCCTGCTCCCACAGGTTCTCGAAGACGGTGTGCGAGGCGTTGGTGCCGCGCGCCTGGTCCAGCGCCACCCGCCAGGGCACCGGATCACTCGCGTCCCCCTCGGCCGCCGCCGCGATCAACGGGGAGGCGCCGCGCAGCAGATCGGCCCGCGCCGGTGAGGCCCAGCCGCGCCGCAGCGCGAGTTCCGCTTTGACGAGCAGCATGTCCGGGTCGTGCGGGGCCGCCTCCTGCCAGTGGGCGAACCACTCCGGGCGCGCGTCGGCGAAGGCCGCCAGCCGCGCGACACAGCGGTCCCGGGTCTCCCACTCGGCCCGTTCCCTGGTCGTCGCGAGCAGTTTGGCGGCGTCCTCGTAGACGCCCGTACCGGCCGCGACCAGCGCGGGGGCGAGCCAGGGTTCGGGGGCGTCGAGGAGGACCTCCTCGTCGGCGGGCAGCCCGTCGGAGAGAGGTGCGGTAAGCCGGATCATCCGCGCGGTACGGCGCAGGGCAAGCAGCGGGTGCATGGTGCGGACCATTGAAAGCCGCAGGTGGGAGCGCGTCCAGAGGGCGGCGGGTGTCGCTTTCGTATCGTGTGTTCGGTTGTGCTCCCGAAAGTCAAGCTACGGTAAAGGCTCGCGGGTTGTGCAGGCGGCGTCACTGTGCGGTGAAGATCGCGACCCGCTTCGTGCGCGGCCCGGCACCCGGCCCGCGCAGGTACCCCGCATTCCGCTTCGGGACGCGCGCGGGGGCCGGGCGTGCGGGGGAGCCGGGCGCGCGGGGGAGCCGGGCGCGCGCCGGCCCTATCCCCGGCGCAGGGCCCGCGTCGCGCCCGCGGCGACCGTCGTGGCGAGCGCCCAGCCCAGCGTGATGAGCACCGCGCCCGCCCACTGCCACGCCCCCTGGAGCCGCCAGTAGCCGTCCTGGCCGAAGTTGATCACCGGGACCAGCAGGTCCAGGGCGAACAGCGCCGGATTCCAGTCGGGATGCTCGTCCGCCTTGATCGGGGCCGGGCGCGCGTGCGCGAACAGGTACGAGCTGGTCGCCCACAGCACCGCCATCCATATCGCCGCCCGGCCCGGCCGGAAGCCGTAGGCCACCGTCCAGTCCTGCGCGTACCCCCACAGCTTCCCGGCCGGCGGCAGGGTCCTGCGCCGCGCCCGCTGCTTGGCGAGCAGCACCTCCCGCGCCTCGACGTCCTCCCCGCCGGCCCGCAGCACCGAGGCCAGCCGCTCGTACGCCTCCGGGCTGTAGTCCGGGCCCGAGGAGGCCACCCACTCAAGACGCCGCGCCAGGGGGAAGGTGTCCACCGCCACCAGATTCTCGTACACGAAACCGCCCATCGCCAGATGCCCGCGCGTCGGCCAGCTCGCCGCCCGGTCGATCAGCGTGACCACCCGCGCCCCCGACAGCACGACCCGGCCCCGCTCCACCCTGCGTCCCAGAAACCGCAGTTCGGGCACCTGGATACGGCGCAGCGACAACTCCTGGTCGTTCTCCATCGTGAACCGGGCCTGCTCCAGGTCCACCGCGTCCCCGAACCGCCCGTCGTCCAGCCGCAGTCCGCCCTGGCACTCGAAACGGCGCACCCGCGTGCCGCGCGCCGGGGTCGTCCCGCTGGAGCCCGGCGGGTCGCCCACCGCCGCCGGGGTCAGGTACAGCGTGCGCTCGACCGTCATCTGCGGGGCGTTGAGCGCCCGCCTGCCGTACGGGTTGGCCAGCCGGGCGCCCCGCAGGCTCAGCGAGACGCCGACCTGGGCGCCGCGCAGGCTCAGTTCGCCGTGCGACTCCAGCAGCTCCGCCTGGAGGTCCTGGCCCACGCTCAGCCCGTCCGCCATGATCGAGCGGTTGCGCCGGTCGCGGTAGACCACCGCCTCGTTGAGCAGCAGGTCGGTGCCGATGTGCGCGTCGGTCAGCCGGATGCCGTTCTGCACCCGGCAGCGCGGCAGGTGCAGATCGCCCTCGGTGTGCAGCCGCGCCGCCTCCAGCCTGGGCAGCGCGCAGTCCACCAGGCGCAGCGTCGTGAACCGCGTCTCCGGCAGCAGCACCTCCTGCTCGAAGCGGCAGCCCACCAGCTCGACGTACGGCACCACCGCGCCACCCGCGAGATCCAGCGGGTCCATGATCTGCACCCCGGCGAGCTTGAGGGAGGAGACCCGGCCGTGCAGCGCCGGCGGGCAGCTCAGCAACAGCACGCACACCACCCGCGCCCGCACCTGCCGCTGCGGGCCCCACGGGTGGGCGCCGTGCGGATCGTCCTCCGCCGGATCACCGGTCCGCAGGTCGTACACGCTGCCGTTGCGGAACGCCTGCCACATACCGACCTCCGCCGCCGTCAGCCATTCCGGCGGTTCACCGTCCTCGCGCACAGCCGTCCCTCCTCCCCGGGATCCCCCATGTGCCGTGTACACATGTACATGCCCGCTGTGTGACGCGACGAAAGCCCGTGGTGCGGGTGAGTGGAAAGGGAACACAGTGGCGGTCCTTCGTACCTCTGCGTGTCGGGGGGCGAAGCCGGTCGCGCCGGGGGACGGAGCGGGCGCCGGGGTGTCCCAGTGCGTGATACGCGGCGCCGGACCCTCCCGGCCGTCTGAGAGAATTGGGCGCGTGATCTCTCGAATCGACCTGCGCGGCGACGCTCTCCCCGAGGGCGCCGCCCTGCGCGACCTGCTGCCCCGAGCCGAGTTCGACGTGGAAGCCGCCCTGGAGAAGGTGCGGCCCGTCTGCGAGGACGTACGCCATCGTGGCGCGGCGGCGGTCATCGAGTGGGGAGAGAAGTTCGGCGACGGGCGCCCCGCCCACCTGCGGGTGCCCGCGGCCGAACTGGAGCGCGCCCTGAGCACGCTCGACCCCGAGGTGCGCGCCGCCCTGGAGGAGTCGATCCGCCGGGCCCGCCTCGTCCACCGCGAACAGCGGCGCGCCGACGTCACCACCCAGGTCGTGCCCGGCGGCACCGTCACCGAGAAATGGGTCCCCGTCGAACGCGTCGGGCTCTACGTGCCCGGCGGCCGCTCGGTCTACCCCTCCTCCGTCGTGATGAACGTCGTCCCGGCCCAGGAGGCCGGCGTCGAGGGCATCGCCGTGGCCTCGCCCGCGCAGGCCGAGTTCGACGGCCTGCCGCACCCCACGATCCTCGCCGCCTGCGCCCTGCTCGGCGTCGACGAGGTCTACGCGGCGGGCGGCGCCCAGGCCGTCGCCATGTTCGCCTACGGCACCGTGAGCGAGGACGAACCCGAGGGCTGCCGCCCGGTCAACCTCGTCACCGGCCCCGGCAACATCTACGTCGCCGCCGCCAAACGCCTCCTCAAGGGCCGCGTCGGCATCGACGCGGAGGCGGGGCCCACCGAGATCGCCATCCTCGCCGACGCGGGCGCCGACCCCGTCCACCTCGCCGCCGACCTCATCAGCCAGGCCGAGCACGACCCGATGGCCGCCTCCGTCCTCGTCACCGACTCCGCGGAGCTGGCCGAGGCCACCGAGGCCGAACTGCGCGTCCAGGCCGCCGCGACCAGGCACCGCGCGGAGCGCGTGCTCCCCGCCCTCGCCGGCCGCCAGTCCGCGATCGTCCTGGTCCGCGATCTCGACGCCGGGCTCACCGTGGTCAACGCCTACGGGGCCGAGCACCTGGAGATCCAGACCGCCGACGCCGCCGCCCTCGCCGCCCGGGTCCGCAACGCCGGGGCGATCTTCGTCGGCCCCTGGGCCCCGGTCTCCCTCGGCGACTACTGCGCCGGCTCCAACCACGTCCTGCCCACCGGCGGCTGCGCCTGCCACTCCTCGGGCCTGTCCGTGCAGTCCTTCCTGCGCGGCATCCACATCGTGGACTACAGCCGCGACGCCCTCGCCGAGGTCGCCCACCACGTCGTGACCCTCGCCGAGGCCGAGGACCTGCCCGCGCACGGCGCCGCCGTCAAGGCCCGCTTCGAGTGGAAGGTTCCCCAGGCGTGAGCACGAACGAACCCCGCGCCACCACCCTGGAGGACCTGCCCCTCCGGGACGAACTGCGCGGCAAGAGCCCCTACGGCGCCCCGCAGCTCGACGTGGCGGTACGGCTCAACACCAACGAGAACCCGTACCCGCTGCCCGAAGCCCTCGTGGACCGCATCACCGAACGCGTCCGCGAGGCCGCGCGCGGACTCAACCGCTACCCGGACCGCGACGCCCTCGAACTGCGCTCAAAGCTCGCCGCGTACCTCACACGCACCGGCGGACACCCCGTACGCACCGCACAGGTATGGGCCGCCAACGGCTCCAACGAGGTCATCCAGCAACTCCTCCAGGCTTTCGGCGGCCCCGGCCGCAGCGCCATCGGCTTCGAACCCTCGTACTCGATGCACGGACTCATCGCGCGCGGCACCGGCACCGAGTGGGTCTCCGGGCCGCGCCACGAGGACTTCACGATCGACGTGGCCGCCGCCCGGCGCGCCCTGGCCGAGCTGCGCCCCGACGTCGTGTTCATCACCTCGCCCAACAACCCGACCGGCACCGCCGTCGACCGCGACACCGTCCTCGCCCTCTACGAGGAGGCGCAGTCGGCCAAGCCCTCCCTCGTCGTCGTGGACGAGGCGTACGTCGAGTTCAGCCACCGCCCCTCGCTGCTGCCGCTCCTTGAGGGCCGGCCCCATCTGGTCGTCTCCCGCACCATGTCGAAGGCGTTCGGCGCCGCCGGACTGCGCCTGGGCTACCTCGCGGCCGACCCCGCCGTGGTCGACGCCGTCCAGCTCGTGCGCCTGCCCTACCACCTGTCGGCCGTCACCCAGGCCACCGCGCTCGCCGCGCTGGAGCACACCGATACGCTGCTCGGGTACGTCGAACAGCTCAAGGCCGAACGCGACCGCGTCGTCACCGAGCTGCGCGCCGCGGGCTGCGAGGTCACCGACTCGGACGCCAACTTCGTCCAGTTCGGCCGCTTCGACGGCCCCGGAGGCGCGCACGCCGCCTGGCAGCGCATCCTCGACCAGGGCGTACTCGTCCGCGACAACGGCGTACCGGGGTGGCTGCGGGTCACCGCCGGCACACCCGCCGAGAACGACGCGTTCCTCGACGCGGTACGCGCACTGATGAAGGAGCAACACGCATGAGCCGCACCGGCCGTGTGGAACGCAAGACCAAAGAGACCTCCGTACTCGTCGAGATCGACCTCGACGGCACCGGCAAGGTCGACGTCGCCACCGGGGTCGGGTTCTACGACCACATGCTCGACCAGCTCGGCCGGCACGGGCTGTTCGACCTCACGGTCAGGACCGAGGGCGACCTGCACATCGACACCCACCACACCATCGAGGACACCGCCCTCGCGCTCGGCGCCGCCTTCCGGCAGGCGCTCGGCGACAAGGTGGGCGTCTACCGCTTCGGCAACTGCACCGTGCCGCTGGACGAGTCGCTCGCCCAGGTCACCGTCGACCTCTCCGGCCGCCCCTACCTCGTGCACACCGAGCCCGAGAACCTGGCGCCGATGATCGGTGACTACGACACGACGATGACCCGGCACATCCTGGAGTCCTTCGTCGCCCAGGCGCAGGTCGCCCTGCACGTCCACGTCCCCTACGGACGCAACGCGCACCACGTCGTCGAGTGCCAGTTCAAGGCCCTCGCCCGCGCCCTGCGCTACGCCAGCGAGCACGACCCGCGCGCCGCCGGAATCCTCCCCTCCACGAAGGGCGCGCTGTGAACGGCCTCTCCACCGTCCTGATCCTCGTCGGCCTCTTCCTGGTCGGCGGGATCGTGTCCTTCGTCAAGCAGGACATGCCCAGGAGCCTCATCGTCTTGCTGTCCATCGGCGCGGCCATGTGCCTGATCGCCGGAATCCTCCGTATGGAATGGCTGTTCGGCTGACCATGAACACCTCCCCCAAGAAGGTCGTGGTCTTCGACTACGGCTTCGGCAACGTGCGGTCCGCCGAACGCGCCGTCGCCCGGACCGGAGCCGAGGTCGAGATCACCCGCGACTACGACACCGCGATGAACGCCGACGGGCTCCTCGTCCCCGGCGTCGGTGCCTTCGCCGCCTGCATGCGGGGCCTCAAGGAGGCGCGCGGCGACTGGATCGTGGGCCGCCGCCTGTCCGGCGGGCGCCCCGTCCTCGGCATCTGCGTCGGCATGCAGATCCTGTTCAGCCGCGGCATCGAGCACGGCGTCGAGACCGAGGGCCTCGACGAGTGGCCCGGAACCGTCGGCCCGCTCAAGGCCGACGTGGTCCCGCACATGGGCTGGAACACCGTCGAGGCCCCCGAGGACGGGCGGATGTTCTCCGGCCTCGGCCCCGAGGACCGCTACTACTTCGTGCACTCCTACGCGGTGCGGGACTGGACCCTGGAGACCGGCAACCCCAACATCCGCGCCCCCCGCGTCGCCTGGACCCGGCACGGCGAACCCTTCGTCGCGGCCGTCGAGAACGGCGCCCTGTGGGCCACGCAGTTCCACCCCGAGAAGTCCGGCGACGCCGGAGCCCAGCTCCTCACCAACTGGATCGAGACCCTCTGATCATGGCAGCGCAGCTCGAACTCCTCCCCGCCGTCGACGTCCGCGACGGCCAGGCCGTACGCCTCGTGCACGGCGAGTCCGGCACGGAGACCTCGTACGGCTCCCCGCTGGAGGCGGCCCTCGCCTGGCAGCGCTCGGGCGCCGAGTGGCTGCATCTGGTCGACCTCGACGCCGCCTTCGGCACCGGCGACAACCGCGCGCTGATCGCCGAGGTGGCCCGCGCGATGGACATCAAGGTCGAACTCTCCGGCGGCATCCGCGACGACGACACCCTCGCCGCCGCCCTCGCCACCGGCTGCACCCGCGTCAACCTCGGCACCGCCGCCCTGGAGACCCCCGAATGGGTCGCCAAGGTCATCGCCGGACACGGGGACAAGATCGCGGTCGGCCTCGACGTCCGCGGCACGACCCTGCGCGGCCGGGGCTGGACCCGCGACGGCGGCGACCTCTACGAGACGCTCGCCCGCCTCGACTCCGAGGGCTGCGCGCGCTACGTCGTCACCGACATCGCCAAGGACGGCACCCTCCAGGGCCCCAACCTGGAGCTGCTGACCAACGTGTGCGCCGCCACCGACCGCCCCGTGGTCGCCTCCGGCGGCGTCTCCTCCCTCGCGGACCTGCGCGCGATCGCCGCGCTCGTCCCGCGCGGTGTCGAGGGCGCCATCGTCGGCAAGGCCCTGTACGCCGAGGCGTTCACCCTGGAAGAGGCGCTGCGGACGGTGGCCGCCGGATGACCGGGGAAATCCGCCGCCTGTCCTCGGGCGGCCCCTGGGAGGACGCGATCGGCTACTCGCGCGCCGTCGCCCTGCCCAACGGCCTGGTCCTCGTCTCCGGCTGCACCGGCGTCGTGGACGGCGCGATCGTCGAGGGCGGCCCCTACGAACAGGCACAGGCCGCCTTCGGCGTCGCCCTCGACGCGCTCGCCGCACTCGGCCTCGGCGCGCAGGACGTCGTCCGCACCCGGATGTACGTCACCCACAGCGGCGACACGGACGAGGTGGGCCGCGCCCACAAGGAGCGCTTCGACGCCGTCCGCCCCGCCGCCTCCATGATCATCGTCTCCGGTTTCGTCGACCCGGGCCTCGTCGTCGAGGTCGAGGTCGAGGCGTACCGGCCGGAAGGAGCGGCATGAGCCTCGCCGTACGGGTCATCCCCTGCCTCGACGTGGACGCGGGCCGGGTCGTCAAGGGCGTCAACTTCCAGAACCTGCGCGACGCGGGCGACCCCGTCGAGATGGCCAAGGTCTACGACGCCGAGGGCGCCGACGAACTGACCTTCCTCGACATCACCGCCTCCTCCGGCGACCGCGAGACGACCTACGACGTCGTGCGGCGCACCGCCGAGCAGGTGTTCATCCCGCTGACCGTCGGCGGCGGCGTCCGCACCGCCGAGGACGTCGACAGGCTGCTGCGCGCCGGGGCCGACAAAGTCGGCGTCAACACCGCCGCGATCGCCCGGCCCGAGCTGATCCGGGAGATCGCCGAACGCTTCGGCCGCCAGGTCCTCGTCCTGTCCGTCGACGCGCGCCGCACCCCGGCCGGCACCTTCGAGGTCACCACCCACGGCGGCCGCAAGGGCACCGGCATCGACGCCGTCGAATGGGCCGAACGCGCCGCCGCGCTGGGCGCGGGGGAGATCCTGCTCAACTCCATGGACGCCGACGGCACCAAGGACGGCTACGACCTCGACATGATCGCCGCCGTACGCGAGCGGGTGCACGTCCCGGTCATCGCGAGCGGCGGGGCGGGCCGGCTCGACGACTTCGTCCCGGCCGTCACCGCGGGCGCCGACGCGGTCCTGGCCGCGTCCGTCTTCCACTTCGGCGACCTCAGGATCGGGCAGGTCAAGGACACGCTGCGGGGCGCCGGGCTCGCGGTGCGCTGAGACGCGGCCGGGCCCTGTCCTCCCCGCGGGGGCTCAGGTGCCCGGCAGCGGCTCCATGAGCTGCACCAGATTGCCCACCGTGTCGTCGAGGACCGCCATCAGCGTCGGCCCCTGCGCGACCGGCTCCTGCACGAAGCGCACCCCGAGGCCGGTCAGCCGGCCGTACTCGGCGCGCAGGTCGTCCACCGAGAACACGATCGCCGGCAGCCCCTTCGCGAACAGCCCCTCCCGGTAGACGCGGGCCACGTCGTCGTCCGAGGGCTCCAGCAGCAGCGCCACGTCCGGCTGCGCCCCACCGGGGGCGCCCACCGTCACGAACAGCGTGCTGCCCATGTCGAGCCGGGTCCTGGTCTCGAAGCCCAGCACCTCCGTGTAGAAGGCGTGCGCCCTCTCGACGTCCTCGACATGGACACCGGTCATCGCGAGTCTGATCACGGCACTGCCTCCTCGTGCGACGGAACACACCGGACGGGTTCCTCCCGGGGAAGCCCTTCCGTGCCCCGCGCCCTCAGAAACCGAGCTGCCTGGTCTCGCTCAGCGCCTCGACCGCGGCCTTCTCCCCGTCCAGCTCCACCTGCGCGTGCCCCTGGCGGCCGAAACCGAACACGGTCAGCTCACCCGGCTCCCCGGTGACGGTGACCACCGGAGTACCCCGGTGGGCGACCGCCGTCTGCCCGTCCGGGCGACGCAGCACCAGTCCGACCGGCGCCTTGCGCCCCAGCATCCGCGCGGTCTTCTCCAGCCGCGCCCACAGCGTGTCCGAGAACACCGGGTCGAGCTGCCGGGGCGTCCAGTCGGGCTGGGCGCGGCGCACGTCCTCGGCGTGCACGAAGAACTCCACCGCGTTCGCGAGTTCGTCGACCTGCTTGAGCGAGTACGGCGAGAACCTGGGCGGACCCGTCCTGATGAGCTGGATCAGCTCCTCGTACGGCTTCGCGGCGAACTCGGCCTGCACCCGCTCCAGGCGCGCGGCCAGCGGCTTGATGAACATGCCGCCCGCCGCGTCGGGCCGGCGCTCGCGCAGCACCACGTGGGCGGCGAGGTCCCGGGTCTGCCAGCCCTCGCACAGGGTCGGCGCGGCCGGGCCCGCGGCCTCCAACAGATCGGCGAGGAGCAGCCGTTCACGCTTCGCATGAGTGGACATACTCGTCAGCGTAGCCCCGCCGGGCGCGGAACGGGGCGTACGCGGCACGGTCCGTACACCCGCCCCCCGGGCGGGGCCGGATCGCGGGTGGCCCACAGGGGACGGGCCCCGCCGGGCGCTGCGCCACAATGGGGGGCATGAACAGCACGGCGGACAGCCCCCTCGACGCGGCCCTCGCCGCCCGGCTCAAGCGCACCCCGGACGGCCTCGTACCGGCCGTCGCCCAGCAGTACGACACGGGCGAGGTGCTCATGCTCGGCTGGATGGACGACGAGGCGCTGCACCGCACCCTCACCACGGGACGCTGCACCTACTGGTCGCGCAGCCGCCAGGAGTACTGGGTCAAGGGCGACACCTCCGGCCACGTCCAGCACGTCAAGTCCGTCGCCCTCGACTGCGACGGGGACACCCTGCTCGTGCGGGTCGACCAAGTGGGCGCCGCGTGCCACACCGGGGACCGCACCTGCTTCGACGCGGACGTGCTGCTGCCGTCCGCCGAGCCCTCCACCGCCCAGTAGGGTCTGCCGCCATGGACCTCGAATCCTTCCGCAAACTGGCCGCCGACCGGCGCGTCATCCCGGTCAGCCGCACCCTCCTCGCCGACGGCGACACCCCGGTCGCGCTGTACCGCAAGCTCGCCGCCGAACGCCCCGGCACCTTCCTGCTGGAGTCCGCGGAGAGCGCCGGCCAGTCCTGGTCCCGGTACTCCTTCGTCGGTGTCCGCAGCGCCGCGACCCTCACCGAACGCGAGGGCCGCGCGCACTGGCTGGGCACCCCGCCCGTCGGCGTCCCCGTCGACGGCGACCCCCTCGCCGCGCTGCGCGCCACCGTGGAGACCCTGCACACCCCGCGCGACCTCGCCTCGGGCCTGCCGCCCTTCACCGGCGGCATGGTCGGCTACCTCGGCTACGACGTCGTGCGCCGCCTGGAGAAACTCGGCCCCGGCGAGCACGACGACCTCCACCTGCCCGAGCTGACGATGCTGCTCACCTCGGACCTCGCGGTGCTCGACCACTGGAGCGGCACCGTCCGCCTCATCGCCAACGCCATCAACCACAACGACCTCGACACCGGGGTCGACGAGGCGTACGCGGACGCCGTGGCCCGGCTCGACGCCATGGAGGCCGACCTCGCCCGCGCGGTGCCCACCGCGCCCACCGCGCTGCCCGCCTCCGAACTGCCCCCGTACACCGCGCGCTGGGGCGGCCCCGACTACCAGGAGGCCGTCGAGGACATCAAGGAACGCATCCGGGCCGGAGAGGCGTTCCAGGTCGTGCCCTCCCAGCGCTTCGAGACCGCGTGCACCGCGAGCGCCCTCGACGTCTACCGGGTCCTGCGCGCGACCAACCCCTCGCCGTACATGTACCTCTTCCGCTTCGACGGCTTCGACGTCGTCGGCTCCAGCCCCGAGGCGCTCGTCAAGGTCGAGGACGGCCGGGCCATGGTCCACCCCATCGCCGGGACCCGCCCGCGCGGGGCGAGCCCCCGCGAGGACCAGTCGCTCGGCGAGGAACTGCTCGCCGACCCCAAGGAGCGCGCCGAGCACCTCATGCTCGTCGACCTCGGCCGCAACGACCTCGGCCGGGTCTGCGAACCCGGCAGCGTCGAGGTCGTCGACTTCATGTCCGTCGAGCGCTACTCGCACGTCATGCACATCGTGTCCACCGTCACCGGGCGCGTCGCCGAGGGCCGCACCGCCTTCGACGTACTGACCGCCTGCTTCCCGGCCGGCACCCTGTCCGGGGCGCCCAAACCCCGGGCCCTGCAGATCATCGACGAACTCGAACCGGCCCGGCGCGGACTGTACGGCGGCTGCGTCGGCTACCTCGACTTCGCGGGCGACTCCGACACCGCCATCGCCATCCGCACGGCCCTGCTGCGCGAGGGCACCGCCTACGTGCAGGCCGGGGCCGGGGTCGTCGCCGACTCCGATCCGGTCGCCGAGGACACCGAGTGCCGCAACAAGGCCGCCGCCGTCCTGCGCGCCGTCCACACCGCCAACCGCCTGAACGCCACGGGAGCGCGTGAGGGATAGTGGAAGGGTGACTGCCGTCCCCCATCCCCGTACCGACGCCCTCGCAGCCTCCGCCCGCGGCGGGGGCGCGGGGCGCCGCAGCCTCTCCGCGGCCCTCCTCCTCGGCGCGGTCGGCGCCGGTGTGGCCCTGCTCTGCTCCCGGCAGACCTGGGCGCACGGCACCGCCTCCGTCGTCGGCGGCTCCCTGCCGCTGAGCGCGAAGGGCAGCGACGTCACCGGAGTGCCCGCCGCCCTCGCGATCGTCGGCCTCGCCGCGCTCTTCGCGGTCTTCGCGGTACGCCGCGCGGGCCGGGTCCTGGTCGCGCTCCTGCTCGCCCTGAGCGGGGCCGGCACCCTGGCCGCCGCCCTCACCGGCGCCGGGGACACCGGCGCCCTCGACGAGAAGGCGGCCACCGCCACCGGTGACACGGCGGGCACCGTGCACCACTTCAGCCACACCGCGTGGCCCTACGTCGGCGCCCTGGGCGGACTGTTCATCCTGCTCGCCGGGGTGCTCGCGCTGCTGTTCAGCCGCCGCTGGCCCGCCATGTCGGGGCGCTACGACCGTGAGGGCGCCCCCCGCGCGCGCGGGGCACGCAAGGCCGTCGACCCCGACCGGCCCGAGGACCTGTGGAAGGCCATCGACCGCGGCGAGGACCCGACCCGGGGCGACTGACCCCCGCCCCCTCGTCCCCCCTCGGTCCCCGCCCCGTGCGCGAGTGCCACCCGGCTGCGCGGTGTCCCCACCCGTACGGGAGAATGGGGGCGAGACCTACCGCTATGAGGAGCTAGTCATGTCGAAGAGCAGCCACGGACACACCCCGGCGGCGTGGACCGGCGTCGCCATCGCCTTCGTCGGCTTCATCGTCGCCTGCGTGTTCACCGTGATGGCCGTGCCCGCCGGCTTCTGGGCGGGCATCGGCCTCCTCGCGGTCGCCGCCATCGTCGGCGGGGCGATGAGCGCAGCCGGCCTCGGTGCCCCCAGGGGCCACCACGACGCGACCTCCGCCCAGCACTGAGTTCCCGGCGGGCCCGCCCGCCCATCCGGAGGGCCCCGGCGCGCCACGCGCCGGGGCCCTCCGCGTGTACGAGCCCGCCGCCCGCGCCACACCCGGGGCAGAATGCCGGAGTGAGCGCAGACACAGACGCAGACACGGCCGGGCCCGGTGGAGCTTCGGCGCCCCGGGCGGGCACCGGCCGCGCGCAGGCCGTCCCGCACACCGCGGCCCCGCCGTCGCCGGCCCCCGACACGCCCACCGGGGGCACCCGCCGCGGCCCCGTACGCCGCCTCCTGGGACCCGCCGCGGCCCTCGGCGCGGTCCTCGCGGCCTTCGCCTACGTCGGCACCGTCGACCCCAACGAGCCCGGCCACTACCCGGCCTGCCCCCTGCTGCGCCTCACCGGGCTGTACTGCCCCGGCTGCGGCGGGCTGCGCAGCGCCCACGCCGTCGCCCACGGCGACCTCCTCGGCGCTCTCGGCGACAACGCGCTCGCCGTCCTCGGCTACGGCGCCGCCGCGATCCTGTGGGGCGTGTGGGTGCTGCGCGCCGTACGAGACCGCCCCGGGCCCCCGACGGCGCTCACACCGCGCGCGACCTGGGCCCTGGGCGGTGTGCTCCTCGTGTTCTGCGTTGTCCGGAACCTGCCCCTGGGCTCCTTCCTGCGTCCGTGACGTTTCGTCCCGGTCCGCTCCCCGGAGCCGGTATGAAAAGTCCAGGTCATGGGACTGGCGTCAACCGGATGCGAGCCCTACGCCCCGCGGCGGATACCATCGCAGTGGCGCCCGGTTCCCGTCCCGGTTCCCCACGGGGAGCCGCCACGGTCACCTCCGGGGCCTGTCCGAAAATCGTCCCTCCCCCGTCGTCACCGTCGCGGGGAGGGGTTCCGGGAAGGAGTCCGCCGGCGTGAGTGTGCTCGACGAGATCATCGACGGAGTGCGTGCCGACCTCGCCCAGCGGCAGGCGCGCGTCAGCCTCGACGAGCTGAAGCAGCGCGCCGCGCGAGCCCCCGAGGCCCGGGACGGACTCGCCGCCCTGCGCGGTGACGGAGTCAAGGTCATCTGCGAGGTCAAGCGCTCCAGCCCCTCCAAGGGCGCCCTCGCCGCGATCGCCGACCCGGCCGCCCTCGCCGCCGACTACGAGGCGGGCGGCGCCGCCGTCATCTCCGTCCTCACCGAGCAGCGCCGCTTCGGCGGCTCCCTCGCCGACCTGGAGGCGGTCCGCGCCAAGGTCGACATCCCGGTCCTGCGCAAGGACTTCATCGTCACCTCGTACCAGCTGTGGGAGGCCCGTGCCCACGGAGCCGACCTCGCCCTGCTGATCGTCGCCGCCCTGGAACAGCCGGCCCTCGAATCGCTCATCGAACGGGCCGTCTCCATCGGGCTCACCCCCCTCGTCGAGGCCCACGACGAGGAGGAGGTCGAGCGCGCCGTCGAGGCCGGAGCCAAGATCATCGGGATCAACGCGCGCAACCTCAAGACCCTCAAGGTCGACCGCGACACCTTCGAGAGGGTCGCCCCCGAGGTCCCCGCGGGCCTCATCAAGGTCGCCGAGTCCGGAGTGCGCGGCCCGCACGACCTCATCGCCTACGCCAACGCCGGCGCGGACGCCGTCCTGGTCGGCGAGTCCCTCGTCACCGGCCGCGACCCGAAGGCCGCCGTCTCCGACCTCGTCGCCGCCGGCGCCCACCCCGCGCTGCGGCACGGCAGGAGCTGACCGCTCCCCGATGAACCCTCCCGCGAGCGGCACCGAGAGCCTCCGGCCGGGCACCCCCCGCCCCGCCGCGGCCCCGGCGCGCCCGCAGCCGGAGGCGCCCGTCCCCGCGCGCGACCCCTACGCCCGCCTCGCCCGCGGCTGCAAGCCGCGCGGCTGCCGGGCCCCGGCCCGCCGCGTCCACGGCCGCCGCGTGCGGTACGTCATCGGTGACGAGCCCGGACAGGTCAACGGCATGCGATGGCGCCGCCCCGGCCGCTGAGGCGCACCCGTGTACCCGGACCCGTCCGGGCGCACGGCACCCCGTGCGCGGCGGCCCTCCGTGTTCACCGTCAGCCCTTCACCCGGGCCGCTCACGCGCGCCCCGGCACACAGGAGCACACGAGATGCCGAGCGAGTTCTTCCTCCCCGATCCCGAGGGGCGGATTCCCAGCGCCGAGGGGTACTTCGGCGCCTACGGCGGCAAGTTCATCCCGGAGGCGCTGGTCGCCGCCGTGGACGAGGTCGCCGTCGCCTACGACAAGGCCAGGACAGACCCCTCCTTCGCCGCCGAGCTGGACGATCTGCTGGTGAACTACACCGGCCGCCCCAGCTCCCTCACCGAGGTCCCCCGCTTCGCCGAACACGCAGGCGGGGCGCGGGTGTTCCTCAAGCGCGAGGACCTCAACCACACCGGCTCGCACAAGATCAACAACGTGCTCGGGCAGGCCCTGCTGACCCGCCGCATGGGCAAGACCCGGGTCATCGCCGAGACCGGCGCCGGCCAGCACGGCGTGGCCACCGCGACCGCCTGCGCCCTGTTCGGCCTCGACTGCACGATCTACATGGGCGAGATCGACACCGAGCGCCAGGCCCTCAACGTGGCCCGCATGCGCATCCTCGGCGCCGAGGTCGTCGCCGTGAAATCGGGCAGCCGCACCCTCAAGGACGCCATCAACGAGGCGTTCCGCGACTGGGTCGCCAACGTCGACTCCACGCACTACCTGTTCGGCACCGTCGCCGGCCCCCACCCCTTCCCCGCGATGGTCCGCGACTTCCACCGCGTCATCGGCGTGGAGGCCAGGCGCCAGATCCTGGAGCGCGCCGGACGCCTCCCCGACATCGCGGTCGCCTGCGTGGGCGGCGGCTCCAACGCGATGGGCCTGTTCCACGCCTTCCTTCCGGACACCTCCGTCCGGCTGCTCGGCTGCGAGGCGGCCGGACACGGCGTCGACTCCGGCGAACACGCCGCGACCCTCACCGCGGGCGAGCCCGGCATCCTGCACGGCTCCCGCTCCTACGTCCTACAGGACGAGGAGGGCCAGATCACCGAGCCGTACTCCATCTCCGCCGGCCTCGACTACCCCGGCATCGGCCCCGAGCACGCCTACCTGCGCGACTCCGGGCGCGCCGAGTACCGCCCGGTCACCGACGACGCGGCCATGCGGGCGCTGCGCCTGCTCTCGCGCACCGAGGGCATCATCCCGGCCATCGAGTCGGCGCACGCCCTCGCCGGGGCGCTGGACGCGGGCCGGGAACTGGGCCCCGAGGGCCTCGTCCTCGTCAACCTGTCCGGCCGCGGCGACAAGGACATGGACACCGCCGCGAAGTACTTCGGGCTGTACGACGAGGAGAGCGTCGTCGTCGACGCCGTCGTCGAGGCCGACACCGAGGGGGAGCCCCAGTGACCAGCACCAGCACCCACGCCGCTCCGGCCGACGCGGGCACCGCGCCGCACTCCGGCAACCTCGCCCTGCTCGGCGAGAGCCTCGCCGCCGCGAAGGCCGAGGGGCGCGCCGCGCTCATCGCCTACCTCCCGGCCGGTTTCCCGACCGTCGAGGGCGGGATCGAGGCCGCCAAGGCCGTTCTGGAAGCCGGCGCCGACGTGGTCGAGATCGGGCTGCCGCACAGCGACCCGGTCATGGACGGCCCCGTCATCCAGACCGCCGACGACATCGCGCTGCGCGGCGGGCTGAAGATCGCCCACGTCATGCGCACCGTCCGCGAGGCGTACGAGGCGACGGGCAAGCCCGTCCTCGTCATGACGTACTGGAACCCCATCGACCGCTACGGCGTCGAGCGGTTCACCCGGGAGCTGGCCGAGGCGGGCGGCGCCGGCTGCATCCTGCCCGACCTTCCCGTCCAGGAGTCCGCGCTGTGGCGCGAGCACGCCGGCAAGCACGGGCTCGCGACCGTGTTCGTCGTCGCGCCCAGCAGCAAGGACGCCCGGCTCGCCGAGATCACCGCGGCCGGCTCGGGCTTCGTGTACGCCGCCTCCCTCATGGGCGTCACCGGCACCCGCGCCTCGGTCGGCGCCCAGGCGCAGCGGCTCGTGGAGCGGACCCGTGTGAGCACCGCACTGCCGGTGTGTGTCGGACTCGGCGTCTCCAACGCGGAACAGGCCGCCGAGGTGGCCGGATTCGCCGACGGGGTCATCGTCGGCTCGGCCTTCGTCAAGCGCCTGCTCGACGCACCCGACCCGGCGGCCGGTCTCGCCTCCGTACGGGAACTCGCCGCCGACCTCGCGCGGGGTGTCCGCGCGGGCCGGGACAGGGCCGCCACGCAGTAGGGCCCGCCGGCCCCGGGCGGGCCGCGGGCCCCCACCGGCAACCTGGCGCCCCGCCGTTCGCTCGTAGGTGTGAAAAAGGGACCGGGGAGGCACGTGTGCCTCCCCGGTTCGTTTGCGCAGGTGTGAGCGAGAAGAATCGTCAGGGAAAGCTGTCCGCCCGCGAGCGCATCGCGGCCGACCGCCGTCAGGAGCAGGTCCGGGAGAAGCGCCGCAAGACCGTGGTCGTGGCGGTCTCGGTCGCCGCCGTCCTCGGGGTGGCCGGGGCCATCGGCGCCGTCGCCGCCAACCTGAACGGGGACAAGGCGGACGCCGCCGGGCCCGTCGTGACGCCCAAGGGCGCGGCGGGGGAGGACGGCCTCGCGATCCCCGTCGGCAAGGAGTCCGCGAAGTCCACCCTCACGATCTGGGAGGACTTCCGCTGCCCCGCCTGCGCCCAGTTCGAGGGCGCCTACCGCTCGACGATCCACGAGCTGGCCGGCAAGGGCCAGCTCAAGGTCGAGTACCACCTCGCGACGCTCATCGACAAGAACATGGGCGGCAGCGGCTCGGCGCGCGCCGCCAACGCGGCGGTCTGCGCCCAGGACGCCGGGAAGTTCCCCGAGTACCACGACGAGCTGTACCGCAACCAGCCCGCCGAGACCGAGGACACCTTCGCCGAGCCGGACAAGCTCCTCGGACTGGCCAAGAAGGTCGACGGCCTCGACACGCCCGCCTTCCGGTCCTGCGTCGAGAAGGGCACCCACGACGCGTGGGTCGCGAAGTCCGACGAGAAGTTCCAGCAGGGCAACTTCCGCGGCACCCCGACGGTGCGGTTCAACGGCAAGGACGTGTTCTCCGACCAGAAGAACCCGCTGACCCCCGCCAAGCTCAAGAAGCTGGCCGAGGACGCGGCGCGCGGCTGAACGCCCGGGGAGAACGGGGGAGCACCGGGGCGCGCAGGACGCACGGAACCGGGCGGCGGCCACCAGCCCGGGGCCCGTCGGTCCTGCGCGGCCCCGGCCGCCCTGCGGTCGGCGACCCGGTGACCGGCCCGCGCCCTTCGCGGGCGTGCTCCCACCGGGTGTGAGCGGGCACACCCCGCCGGGTACGCCAGGGTTGTCCGCCCCCCGAACCGGGGCCGTCCGCGTGACCGTCGTGTCGCTCGTTACGGAGCCGTTGCCTGGGCTGGAGTCCGCGTTCCGGGCCCGGCACGGTAGCGTCGGACCTGCCATGGACCTTGCCTTCATTCCCAGCCCGTCGCGCGGGGTGCTGTACCTCGGCCCCCTCCCTCTGCGCGGATACGCGTTCTGCATCATCATCGGCGTCTTCGTCGCCGTGCTGCTCGGAAACCGGCGCTGGATCGCGCGCGGTGGCCGGCCCGGCACCGTCGCGGACATCGCCGTATGGGCGGTGCCCTTCGGCCTGGTGGGGGGCCGCCTCTACCACGTCGTCACCGACTACGAGCTGTACTTCGCCAAGGGCCGCGACTGGGTCGACGCCTTCAAGATCTGGGAGGGCGGCCTCGGGATCTGGGGCGCGATCGCCTTCGGCGCGCTCGGCGCCTGGATCGGCTGCCGGCGGCGCGGGATCACGCTCCCCGCGTGGGCCGACGCGGTGGCCCCCGGGGTCGCCTTCGCCCAGGCCATCGGCCGCTGGGGCAACTGGTTCAACCAGGAGCTGTACGGAAAGCCGACCGATCTGCCCTGGGCCGTCAAGATCACCAGCGACACCGGCGGCCGGGTCCCCGGCACGTACCACCCGACCTTCCTCTACGAGTGCCTGTGGTGCATCGGCGTCGGGCTCCTGGTCATCTGGGCCGACCGGCGTTTCCGCCTCGGACACGGCCGGGCCTTCGCGCTGTACGTCGCCGCGTACTGCGCCGGCCGCGGCTGGATCGAGTACCTGCGGGTCGACGAGGCCCACCACATCCTGGGCGTCCGGCTCAACGTCTGGACCGCGATCCTGGTGTTCCTGGCCGCGGTCGTCTACTTCGTGCTCTCCGCGCGGCTGCGGCCGGGCCGCGAGGTCATCCACGACCGCGGTGACGGCAGCGACCCCGAACCGCGGGGCGCGGCCGGGGACGGCGCGGACACGGGGGGCGTCGAGGACGGCCATGGCGTCGAGGACGTCAAGAGCGGCGAGGGTTCCGGGGACGTGAAGGAGGCCGAGCAGGACCCGGCCTCCACCTCGCTGAAGAAGAGCTAGGTTCCCCCGGCCCCCTCCTCCGGCGGTCCACCGGCCCGGCCGCTCCGCGCGGGGCGAGGCGTCCGTCGTACCCCCGGTAAGCGCTGGTAAGTACGGCCTTCCTTGCTGGCGGGACGGCTTTTCCGTGCGTACTTTCGAACCGTCGCGAGGGCTCCCGCCGGGCCCCGCGAGGGGGAGCGGACGACCCGGTCGAGGGCCGCCGCGCGAGCGGAGAAGAGGAACACGGGCGCGATGGCCGTCACCGAGAAACACCTGAAGAGCGAAGAGACCCGGGGAGCCGGGGGGACCGAGGGCGCTGGAAGGACCGGGGGCTCCGGGGGGACCGGATCGCCGCTCGCGCACCGCGGCCACCCGAAGGACCCGGACGACCAGGGCCACGGCGGCCACCAGGACCACCACACCCACCGCGACGTCACCGGCGGCTGGCTGCGTCCCGCCGTCTTCGGCGCGATGGACGGGCTCGTGTCGAACCTCGCGCTGATCACCGGGGTCGCGGGCGGCGCGGTGGCCCCGCACACCGTCGTCCTGACCGGTCTGGCCGGACTGGCCGCGGGGGCCTTCTCCATGGCGGCCGGCGAGTACACCTCGGTCGCCTCGCAGCGTGAACTGGTCCTCGCCGAACTCGACGTCGAACGCCTTGAACTGCGCAGGCACCCCGAGGACGAGATCGCGGAACTCGCCGAGCTGTACGTCGCGCGCGGCGTCGAGCCGGAACTCGCCGCCGAGGTGGCCCGGCAGTTGTCCGCCGACCCCGAGCAGGCCCTGGAGATCCACGCCCGCGAGGAACTCGGCGTCGACCCGGGCGACCTGCCCTCGCCGTCCCTGGCGGCCGGGTCCTCGTTCGTGTCCTTCGCCGTGGGCGCGCTGCTGCCCGTGCTGCCGTACCTGCTGGGCGCGACCACGCTGTGGCCCGCGGTCCTGCTCGCGCTCGCCGGGCTCTTCCTGTGCGGGGCCGTCGTCGCCCGCGTGACGGCGCGCACTTGGTGGTTCGGCGGACTGCGCCAGCTCGTGCTGGGCGGCGCCGCCGCCGGTGTGACCTACGTCCTGGGCAATCTCTTCGGCGCCGCCGTAGGATGAGGCCCTATACAGGGGTGCGCATAACTAATCGTTACCCGGCGGTTTCAGGAGTGCGACCGAAGGGCATGAGCCGTACGCGCCGCGGGCAACGTCGCCCGCACGCCCCAGAGCCGACGGCACGCACCCGTGGCCGTACCGGCTTCCGGCACCCGGCCCCCACCGGGCCCGCCCCCGTCACGGCCACTCGCCCGACCAGCACGTCGATCGGTTCGCACCCCCTTGGTTGTCCGCATGATGGAACGAAGTATCCGGTTTCCGGGATTGCTTCCATCATGTAACCTGCTCGAAATTTCGCAGAGGGCCAACGTCGTCCCTCGGCACATGTCATATGCCACGACGACGACGGGAGAGCCGATGCGTACACCGCGCCCGCAGTCCCAGCATTCAGCGGCCCAGGGCTCCGCGGTCACCTCGACCTCCTGGGCCCACATGGATGCCCGCCCTGCCGCCCAGGGACTGTACGACCCCAGCTTCGAGCACGACGCCTGCGGCGTCGGCTTCGTGGCCACCCTCACCGGTGAGGCGAGCCACGCGCTGGTCGAGCAGGGCCTCACGGTCCTCAAGAACCTGGAGCACCGCGGCGCGACCGGCTCAGAGCCCGACTCCGGTGACGGAGCGGGTCTCCTCTCCCAGATCCCGGACGCCTTCCTGCGCGAGGTCGCCGGTTTCGACCTGCCCGAGGCCGGCGCCTACGCGGTCGGCATCGCCTTCCTGCCCGAGAACGGCGCGGACGACGTGGCCGACGCCGTCGGCCTGATCGCCGCCGAGGAGGGCCTCGCCGTCCTCGGCTGGCGCGAGGTCCCCGTCGCCCCGCAGCTGCTCGGCGCCACCGCCCGCGCCACGATGCCCGTCTTCCGCCAGCTGTTCGTCGTCGACGCCGCGGACACCGAGCCCGCGACCGGTATCGCCCTGGACCGCAAGGCGTTCGTGCTGCGCAAGCGCGCCGAACGCGAACTGGGCGTCTACTTCCCGTCGCTGTCCGCCCGCACGATCGTGTACAAGGGCATGCTGACCACCGGCCAGCTCGAACCCTTCTTCCCGGACCTCTCGGACCGCCGCTTCGCGAGCGCCATCGCGCTCGTGCACTCCCGGTTCTCCACGAACACCTTCCCGAGCTGGCCGCTCGCGCACCCCTACCGGTTCATCGCCCACAACGGCGAGATCAACACCGTCAAGGGCAACCGCAACTGGATGCGCGCCCGCGAGTCCCAGCTCGCCTCCGAGCTGTTCGCCGGCGACTCCCTGGAGCGGATCTTCCCGATCTGCACCCCGGACGCCTCGGACTCCGCCTCCTTCGACGAGGTCCTCGAACTCCTCCACCTCGGCGGCCGCTCCCTGCCGCACAGCGTGCTCATGATGATCCCCGAGGCATGGGAGAACCACGCCTCGATGGACCCGGCACGCCGCGCGTTCTACGAGTACCACGCCTCCCTCATGGAGCCCTGGGACGGCCCCGCCGCCGTCGCCTTCACCGACGGCGTCCAGATCGGCGCCGTCCTCGACCGCAACGGTCTGCGCCCCGGCCGCTACTGGGTGACGGACGACGGACTGGTGGTCCTCGGTTCCGAGGTCGGCGTCCTCGACATCGACCCCTCCAAGGTCGTCCGCAAGGGCCGCCTCCAGCCCGGCCGCATGTTCCTCGTGGACACCGCCGAGCACCGCATCATCGAGGACGACGAGATCAAGGCCGAACTCGCCGCCGCCCACCCCTACCAGGAGTGGCTGGAGGCCGGCGAGATCGAACTGCCCGACCTGCCCGAACGCGAGCACGTCGTCCACACCCACGCCTCGGTCACCCGCCGCCAGCAGACCTTCGGCTACACCGAGGAGGAGCTGCGCGTCCTGATCGCGCCCATGGCCAAGACCGGCGCCGAGCCCATCGGCTCGATGGGCACCGACTCGCCCATCGCCGCGCTCTCCGCCAAGCCCCGCCTGCTCTTCGACTACTTCACACAGCTGTTCGCGCAGGTCACCAACCCGCCGCTGGACGCCATCCGTGAGGAACTCGTCACCTCCCTGCGCTCCAGCCTCGGCCCGCAGGGCAACCTCCTGGAGCCCTCCGCGGCCTCCTGTCGCGGCGTCACCCTGCCCTTCCCGGTGATCGACAACGACGAGCTGGCCAAGCTCATCCACATCAACGCCGACGGCGACCTGCCCGGGATGACGACGGCGACCCTCTCCGGTCTCTACCGCGTCTCCGGCGGCGGCCGCGCCCTCGCCGAGCGCATCGAGGAGATCCGCGCCGAGACCGACGCCGCCATCGAGGGCGGCGCCCGCCTCATCGTCCTCTCCGACCGGCACTCCGACGCCGAGCACGCCCCGATCCCCTCGCTGCTGCTCACCGCCGCCGTCCACCACCACCTCATCAAGACGAAGCAGCGCTCCCAGGTGGGCCTGCTCGTCGAGGCCGGGGACGTGCGCGAGGTCCACCACGTCGCGCTGCTCATCGGCTACGGCGCCGCCGCCGTCAACCCCTACCTCGCCATGGAGTCCGTCGAGGACCTCGTGCGGGCCGGCACCTTCCTGCCCGGACTCGACGTCGAGGAAGGCATCCGCAACCTCATCTACTCGCTCGGCAAGGGCGTCCTGAAGGTGATGTCCAAGATGGGCATCTCCACCGTCGCCTCCTACCGCGGCGCGCAGGTCTTCGAGGCCGTCGGCCTGTCCCAGGAGTTCGTCGACACCTACTTCTCCGGGACCACCACCAAGATCGGCGGCATCGGCATCGACGTCGTCGCCGAGGAGGTCGCCGCCCGCCACGCCAAGGCGTACCCCGCCTCCGGCATCGCGCCCGCGCACCGCGCGCTCGACATCGGCGGCGAGTACCAGTGGCGCCGCGAGGGCGAACCGCACCTGTTCGACCCGGACACCGTCTTCCGCCTCCAGCACGCGACCCGCACGCGGCGCTTCGACATCTTCCAGCAGTACACCGCGCGCGTGAACGAGCAGTCCGAGCGGCTCATGACGCTGCGCGGCCTGTTCGGGCTCACCTCCGACCGCCCCGCGATCCCCGTCGAGGAGGTCGAGCCGGTCTCCGAGATCGTCAAGCGCTTCTCCACCGGCGCCATGTCGTACGGCTCCATCTCCAAGGAGGCGCACGAGACCCTCGCCATCGCGATGAACCAGCTCGGCGGCAAGTCGAACACCGGTGAGGGCGGCGAGGACCCCGACCGCCTCTACGACCCGGCCCGGCGCTCCGCCATCAAGCAGGTCGCCTCCGGCCGCTTCGGCGTCACCAGCGAGTACCTCGTCAACGCCGACGACATCCAGATCAAGATGGCCCAGGGCGCCAAGCCCGGCGAGGGCGGCCAGCTGCCCGGCCACAAGGTCTACCCCTGGGTCGCCAGGACCCGGCACTCCACCCCGGGTGTCGGGCTCATCTCCCCGCCCCCGCACCACGACATCTACTCCATCGAGGACCTCGCCCAGCTCATCCACGACCTGAAGAACGCCAACCCCAAGGCGCGCATCCACGTCAAGCTGGTCTCCGAGGTCGGCGTCGGCACCGTCGCCGCCGGGGTGTCCAAGGCGCACGCCGACGTCGTCCTGGTCTCCGGCCACGACGGCGGCACCGGCGCCTCCCCCCTCACCTCCCTCAAGCACGCGGGCGGCCCCTGGGAACTCGGCCTCGCCGAGACCCAGCAGACCCTGCTGCTCAACGGGCTGCGCGACCGCATCGTCGTCCAGACCGACGGACAGCTCAAGACCGGCCGCGACGTCGTCATCGCCGCGCTGCTGGGCGCCGAGGAGTTCGGTTTCGCGACCGCCCCCCTCGTCGTGTCCGGCTGCGTCATGATGCGCGTCTGCCACCTCGACACCTGCCCCGTCGGGATCGCCACCCAGAACCCGGTGCTGCGCGAACGCTTCGCCGGCAAGGCCGAGTTCGTCGTCAACTTCTTCGAGTTCATCGCGGAGGAGGTCCGCCAGCTCCTCGCCGACCTCGGCTTCCGCTCCATCGAGGAGGCCGTGGGCCGCGCCGAGGTCCTCGACACCTCGCGCGCCGTCGACCACTGGAAGGCGCAGGGCCTCGACCTCGCCCCGCTCTTCCACGTGCCCGAGCTGCCCGAGGGCGGGGTGCGCCACCGCGTCACCGAGCAGGACCACGGCCTGAGCAAGGCCCTCGACAACGAGCTGATCAGGCTCGCCGCCGACGCCCTGCACGCCGCCTCCCCCGAGGAGGCCCAGCCGGTGCGCGCCCAGGTCGCCATCCGCAACATCAACCGCACCGTCGGCACGATGCTCGGCCACGAGGTGACCCGGAAGTTCGGCGGCGCCGGACTGCCCGAGAACACCGTCGACATCACCTTCACCGGCTCGGCCGGCCAGTCCTTCGGCGCCTTCCTCCCGCGCGGCGTCACGCTGCGCCTGGAGGGCGACGCCAACGACTACGTCGGCAAGGGCCTGTCCGGCGGCCGCGTCGTGGTCCGCCCCGACCGGGGCGCCGACCACCTCGCCGAGTACTCCACCATCGCGGGCAACACCCTCGCCTACGGCGCGACCGGCGGCGAACTGTTCCTGCGCGGCCGGGTCGGCGAACGCTTCTGCGTCCGCAACTCCGGCGCCACCGTCGTCGCCGAGGGCGTCGGCGACCACGGCTGCGAGTACATGACCGGCGGCCAGGCCGTCGTCCTCGGCGAGACCGGACGCAACTTCGCGGCCGGCATGTCCGGCGGCATCGCCTACGTCATCGACCTCGACCGCTCCCACGTCAACGCCGGTAACCTCGAATCCGTCACCGACGTGCTCGACGAGGCCGACACCGCCTGGCTGCACGACGTGGTGCGCCGCCACCAGGAGGAGACCGGCTCCACCGTCGCCGAGAAGCTCCTCGCCGACTGGGACGCCGCCGTGACGCGCTTCAGCAAGATCATCCCCCGTACGTACCAGGCCGTGCTCGCCGCCAAGGACGCCGCCGAGCGGGCCGGGCTCTCGGAGAACGAGACCCAGAACAAGATGATGGAGGCGGCGACCAATGGCTGACCCCAAGGGCTTCCTCACCCACGGACGCGAGGTCGCCAAGACCCGTCCCGTCGGCGAACGCGTGCAGGACTGGAACGAGGTCTACGTCCCCGGCTCGCTGCTGCCGATCATCTCGACCCAGGCGTCCCGCTGCATGGACTGCGGCATCCCGTTCTGTCACCAGGGCTGTCCGCTGGGCAACCTCATCCCCGAGTGGAACGACTACGCCTACCGCGAGGACTGGTCCGCCGCCTCCGAACGGCTGCACGCGACGAACAACTTCCCCGAGTTCACCGGGCGGCTGTGCCCCGCGCCCTGCGAGTCGGCCTGCGTGCTCGGCATCAACCAGCAGCCGGTCACGATCAAGAACGTCGAGGTCTCCATCATCGACAAGGCGTGGGAGACCGGTGACGTCACGCCGAGCATCCCCGAGCGCCTGTCCGGCAAGACCGTCGCCGTCATCGGCTCGGGACCGGCCGGACTGGCCGCCGCCCAGCAGCTGACCCGGGCCGGGCACACCGTCGCCGTCTACGAGCGCGCCGACCGCATCGGCGGGCTCCTGCGGTACGGCATCCCCGAGTTCAAGATGGAGAAGCGGCACATCAACCGCCGTATCGAGCAGATGCGCGCGGAGGGCACCAAGTTCCGCACCGGGGTCGAGATCGGCCGCGACATCGACGCGGCGAAGCTGCGCAAGCGCTACGACGCCGTGGTCATCGCCGCCGGGTCCACCGTCTCCCGCGATCTGCCGGTCCCCGGCCGCGAGCTGAACGGCATCCACTTCGCGATGGAGTACCTGCCGCTGTCCAACAAGGTCCAGGAGGGCGACTACGTCACCTCCCCGATCTCCGCGGAGGGCAAGCACGTCGTCGTCATCGGCGGCGGCGACACCGGCGCCGACTGCGTCGGCACCGCCCACCGGCAGGGCGCCGCCTCCGTCACGCAGCTGGAGATCATGCCGCAGCCCGGCGCCGAGCGGCACCCGGTCACCCAGCCCTGGCCGACCTTCCCGCTGCTCTACAAGGTCACCTCCGCGCACGAGGAGGGCGGCGAGCGGATCTACTCCGCCTCCACCACCCACTTCGAGGGCGACGAGGACGGCAACGTCCAGTCCCTGCACCTCACCGAGGTCGAGTTCGTGGACGGCAAGCTCACGCAGAAGCCGGGCACCGAGCGGAGCATCCCCGCGCAGCTCGTGACCCTCGCGATGGGCTTCACCGGCATCGACCAGTCCGGCGGCCTCGCCGAGCAGTTCGGCGTGGACCTCGACGCGCGCGGCAACGTCGCCCGCGACGAGCACTTCGAGACCAGCGTCCCGGGCGTCTTCGTCGCCGGTGACGCCGGCCGCGGCCAGTCCCTCATCGTGTGGGCCATCGCCGAGGGCCGCTCCGCCGCCCGTAACGTGGACGCCTACCTCACCGGGGCCAGCGCCCTGCCCGCCCCGATCCGTCCCACCGACCGCTCCCTGGCGGTCTGACCCGTACCACCCACACGTCCCGTACAAAGGCGTACGGAACTGAACGCGGCGCCTGCCCCGTCCCCGACCAAGGACGGCAGGCGCCGTGGCGCGTCCCGGGCCACCCGGCGAGCCCCGGAACGACACGCCGGCCAGGTGTGGCGCGTCCCACCCGGCACATCCAAAACCGTCGTGTTAGGCTGGCGGAGTTGCAGTTTTGGTACCCATAGAACTTCTTATGTGCGCCTGACGGAATGCTTCGTCGGGCGCATTGTTTGTTTTGTTCCGGTTAACCGGATGGGGCTCATGGTGCGACACGGTGTACACGAGGTGTGTGCACCGCTCCGTCTCATCAAAGGAGAACGACATGGCCACCGGAACCGTGAAGTGGTTCAACAGCGAAAAGGGCTTCGGCTTCATCGAGCAGGACGGCGGCGGCCCCGACGTCTTCGCTCACTACTCCAACATCGCGTCCTCGGGCTTCCGTGAGCTCCAGGAGGGCCAGAAGGTGTCCTTCGAGGTCACCCAGGGCCAGAAGGGCCTCCAGGCGGAGAACATCGTTCCCGCCTGACCCTCGCAGGCCGCGAACCTCGCGACCGGGGCCCGCACCGGCAGGTGCGGGCCCCGGTCGTCTGCTGTCTCCAGGAAGGCACACCCCATGACCAGCTCTCAGGAGCCCGCCCGCCCGGCGCGCGACTCCGCCCGCCCGGCCCGTGGCCGCTCCCGCTCCGGTCGTACGGGTACGACCTCCGGCGACGCCGCGCCCGCCCGCCGCACCGGCGGCGCCCCGCGCAAGGCCTCCGCCGGCAACCGCGCCGGCGCTGCCCGCAGGCCCGCCGCCGCCCCGCAGGGCGACTTCACCCCGCCCCAGACCCTCACCCCGGCGCTGCCGCCCGCCCCGGCCTTCGAGGACCTCGACATGCCCGAGGGCCTCCTGAAGACCCTCGCGGAACAGGGCGTCAGCACCCCCTTCCCGATCCAGTCGGCGACCCTGCCCAACTCCCTGGCCGGACGCGACATCCTCGGCCGGGGCCGCACCGGCTCCGGGAAGACCCTCGCCTTCGGCCTGGCCCTGCTCGCCCGCACCGCCGGCCGCAAGGCCGCCCCGCGCGCCCCGCTCGGCCTCGTACTCGTCCCCACCCGGGAACTCGCCCAGCAGGTCACCGACGCCCTCACCCCGTACGCGGACGCCCTGGGCCTGCACCTGACGACCGTGGTCGGCGGACTGTCGATCGGCAAGCAGGCCGGCGCGCTGCGCCGCGGCGCCGAGATCGTCGTCGCGACCCCCGGCCGCCTCAAGGACCTCCTCGACCGGGGCGACTGCACCCTGGAGAACGTCGCGGTCACCGTCCTCGACGAGGCCGACCAGATGGCCGACATGGGCTTCCTCCCGCAGGTCACCCGGCTGCTCCAGCAGGTCGAGCCGGACGGCCAGCGCATGCTGTTCTCCGCGACGCTGGACCGCAACATCGACCGGCTCGTGAAGCAGTTCCTGACCGACCCCGTCGTGCACTCCGTCGACCCCTCGGCGGGCGCCGTCACGACGATGGAGCACCACCTGCTGCACCTCGCCGACGAGACCGAGAAGAAGGCCGTCACCCACCGCATCGCCGCCCGCGAGGGCCGGGTGATCCTCTTCATCGACACCAAGCGGGGCGCCGACCGCCTCGCCAAGCGCCTGCTCGCGGACGGCGTCAAGGCCGCCGCCCTGCACGGCGGACGCTCCCAGCCGCAGCGCAACCGCACCCTCGACCAGTTCAAGAACGGCCAGGTCACCGCCCTGGTCGCGACGAACGTCGCGGCCCGCGGCATCCACGTCGACGACCTCGATCTGGTCGTCAACGTCGACCCGCCGATGGACCACAAGGACTACCTGCACCGGGGCGGGCGCACCGCCCGCGCCGGCGAGTCCGGCAGCGTCGTGACCCTCGTCCTGCCCGAGCAGAAGCGCGAGATGTCCCGCCTCATGGTGGCGGCCGGCATCACCCCGCACACCGCCCGGGTCGCCTCCACCGACCCCGAACTCGCCCGGATCACCGGGGCGCGGGAGCCCTCCGGCGTCCCCGTCGTCCTGGAGGTCCCGGTGCAGCCGACCGCGCAGAACCAGAACGAGGGCGCCGGCCCGTCCCGGACCGGTGGCTCCTCCTCTTCCTCGCGCGGCCGGCGCCGCCGCAGGCCGGCCGGCGCCCAGGGCGCCGCACCCGGTACCGGGACGGGCACCACATCCTCCTCGGGCGGAGCGCGCCAGGGCGGCTCGCGCGCCACCGGCGGCAACGCCGAAGGCGGCCGCAGGGGCGCCGCGGGCGGCCAGGGCCGAGGCGGCCAGGGCCGAGGCGGGGCCTCCGGCTCCGGCCGGCCCCAGGGCGCCGGCGGCGGCGCGGCCCGCTCCCGCTCCGGCGGCCGGGGACGCTCCACGGGGCGCTGACAGCTCCGCCGGGCGCCCCACGGGGCGACGCTGGAATCCCGCCGGGCGTCCACGGGCGCCGGACCCCGCGGGGGACACCCCGCGAGGCGCTGCCGCCCCTGACACCCCGCCGGCCCGCACGACGCCGCCCCCGGTGCCGCCGACCGAAGCCACGGTCGGCGGCACCGCCGCGTCCTCGCCCCAGCCGCCCGCCGGCTAGAGAGCCCGCACCCGCACCGCCGTCGCCGCCAGCCGCCGCCGCGCCCCCGCGTCCGCCACCAGGGCCACCGCGTCCACCGCGAGCGCCCTCGCGGGCTCCCCGGGCGGGCTGTCCGCGAGCAGCGCCGCGAGCACCGGTACGGCACGCGGGTCGCCGCGACGCGCCAGAGCCGCCGCCGCGTGCGCCCGGACCACGGGGGAGTGGTCGTCGAGCAGCCCCGCCAGCGCCTCCCGCACCCCGCCCGCCCGCGCGGCCGGCTCCACCGGGTCCCGCAGAGCCTCCGCCGCCCGCTCCCGCACCTCCGTCACCGGGTCCCGCGCCAACGCCACGAGCGCCCCGACGCCGCCCGACCGCCCCGCCAGCGCCCCGGCCACCGCCGCCCGCACCCGCGCCCAGGGACGCGTCGCGAGCGCGACCAGCTCGGGGACCGCCGCGGGATCGCCGTACCGGGCCAGGGCAGCCGCCACCGCCACCAGCGGCTCCGGCTCCCGCGAACGACGCGCCAGCCCCCGCAGCAGCGGCACCGCCCGCGCCTCGCCCCACCCGGCCAGCACGTCCGCCGCCAGCGCCCGCCGCGCCTCGTCCTCCCACGCGCACCACGCCGCCACCGCCGCGAACGTCTCCTCGTCCCGGCGCTCCACCAAGGCCCCGACGGACCGCGCCCAGTTGTCCAGCCCCCGGCCCCGCACCCCGTCCCGCAGCGCCCGGCCCGCCAGCTCCGCGCGCGCCGTCACGATCCCCGCCTCCCGCTCCAGCAGCGTGCACACCGCCCCGTGGCCCGTACGCCGCTCGGCCGACCCCACCGGCAGCCCCGCACGGAACGCCTCCGCGACCACCGTCAGCCCGCCGTCCTCCACGACCTCCCGCACGAAGACCTCCACGCCCGGCCCCGCGCCGCCCGCCCCCTCCAGCGCCGCCCGCTCCGCGTCCGCGCGCACATCGCCGGACAGGGCCGCCCACGCCGCCGCGAGCGCCGCCCGCCCGCCCCGCGCGCCGTACGCCCGCAGACACCGCACCGTGGAGAACGAGCCACCCGCCGCGGCCACCACCAGAGGCCGCTCACCCCCCGGAGCGGCCCGGTCCGGATCAGCCCCCGCCGCGAGCAACACCTCCGCCACCCCCGCGAAGCCCAGGGCCACCGCCCAGTCCAGCGCCCGGAACCCGAACTCCTCGACCCCGTCCACCTTCGCCCCGGCCGCCAGCAAGGCCCGCACCACACCCACGTGCCCACCGCAGGCCGCCCCGCACAACGGCAGGTCACCGGCGCCACTCAGCTCGTCCGGATCGGCCCCCGCCGCGAGCAGCAACCGCACCACCCCCGGCTCGTCCCGCACCGCCGCCGCGTACAGCGCCGTCTGCCCCCGCG
Organism: Streptomyces sp. NPDC007088; assembly: GCF_042869355.1. Classification (NCBI taxonomy): domain Bacteria; kingdom Bacillati; phylum Actinomycetota; class Actinomycetes; order Kitasatosporales; family Streptomycetaceae; genus Streptomyces; species Streptomyces sp. NPDC007088. The sequence goes on along the minus strand of NZ_JBIAFO010000001.1, from coordinate 219,789 downwards.
CGTCCACACTGCGCGCCGACACCCCGCGACGCAGCAGACCCAGCACCGCGTCCTCGTCCCCGGCCTCCACCGCCGCGAACAACGCCCCCGCGTCACCTGTCCGAAAACCGCTCCTTACCGTGCCCATGCCGCGACTGGTACCCCCGCGAGCGCCGGAAAGGCAAACAGGACCCCGGACGCAGGAGCGCCCGACACGGACCCGCACCCCCACACCCCGGCCCCCGCCCCGTAAGCTGCCCCACCATGACCACCAGCAACGCCGACGACGCCCGCGCCGAACTCCTCCGGCTGCGCGACAGCATCGACAACATCGACGCCGCCGTCGTCCACATGCTCGCCGAGCGCTTCAAAGCCACCCAGCAGGTCGGCCACCTCAAGGCCATCCACCACCTGCCCCCGGCCGACCCCACCCGCGAGGCCGAACAGATCGCCCGCCTGCGCCGCCTCGCGGAAAGCGCCAAGCTCGACCCCGCCTTCGCCGAGAAGCTCCTCAACTTCATCGTGGCCGAGGTCATCCGCCACCACGAACGCATCGCCGAGGAGAAGGCCGGCACCCAGCCCCGGGGGACCACCGCCGACTGAACCCGGTCCCCCCGGCGGCAGCACACCTCACCACCCCGCACGGTCCCCGTGCGGGGTACGGCAGCATGTCCCCATGCCCGTACTGACACGCGAAGAAGCCCGCACCCGCTCCGCCCTCCTCGACGTCCACCACTATCAGGTCGACCTCGACCTCACCCACGGCGAGGAGACCTTCGACTCCCGCACCACCGTGCGCTTCACCGCCCGCACCGGCGGCGACACCTTCCTCGAACTCAAGCCCGCCACCCTGCACTCCCTCAGCCTCGACGGCACCCCCCTCGACCCCGAAGCCCTCGCCGACAACCGCTACCCCCTCACCGGGCTCGGCGCCGGCGAACACGAGATCACCGTGCACGCCGCGATGCGCTACTCCCGCACCGGCGAGGGAATGCACCGCTTCACCGACCCCACCGACGGCGAGAGCTACGTCTACACCCAGCTCTTCATGAACGACGTCCAGCGCGTCTTCGCCGCCTTCGACCAGCCCGACCTCAAGGCCGTCTTCACCCTCGGCGTCACCGCCCCCCAAGGCTGGACCGTCCTCGCCAACGGCATCACCGAACACCACGGCGAGGGCCACTGGAGCGCCGCCCCCACCCCCCTCGTCTCCACCTACCTCGTCGCCGTCGCCGCCGGCCCCTGGCACTCGGTGCGCACCGAACACCGCGGCCTCCCCTTCGGCCTGCACTGCCGCCGCTCCCTCGCCCCCCACCTCGACACCGACGCCGAGGAACTCCTCGACATCACCCGCGCCTGCTTCGACCGCTACCACGAGAAGTTCGACGAGCCCTACCCCTTCGACTCCTACGACCAGGCGTTCGTCCCCGAGTTCAACGCCGGAGCCATGGAGAACCCCGGACTCGTCACCTTCCGCGACGAGTTCGTCTACCGCTCCGCCGTCACCGACACCGAACGCCAGACCCGCGCCATGGTCGTCGCCCACGAAATGGCACACATGTGGTTCGGCGACCTCGTCACCCTCAGCTGGTGGGACGACATCTGGCTCAACGAGTCCTTCGCCGAGTACATGGGCTACCAGACCCTCACCGAGACCACCCGCGAGGACGCCCCCGGCCGACCCGTACGCGACTGGTGCGCCGACACCTGGACCGACTTCGCCGTCGCCCGCAAGTCCTGGGGATACGACGCCGACCAGCGCCCTTCCACCCACCCCGTCGCCCCCGACCCCGACGCCGTCCCCGACACCGCCTCCGCCCTCCTCAACTTCGACGGCATCTCCTACGCCAAGGGCGCCTCCGCCCTGCGCCAACTCGTCACCTGGCTCGGCGAGAAGGACTTCCTCGCGGGCATCAACACCCACTTCGCCCGCCACAAGTTCGCCAACGCCACCCTCGCCGACTTCATCGACAACCTCGCCTCCGCCACCGACCGCGACGTCCACGCCTGGGCCGCCGCCTGGCTGCGCACCACCGGAGTCGACACCCTCACCCCCCGCCTCACCCCCGGCCCCGACGGCCACACCCTCACCGTCGACCACCAGGGACAGCGCCCCCACCGCATCGCCGTCGGCGTCTACGACCACGACCCCGTCGACCCCGACCGCCTCGTCCTGCGCGCCCGCCCCCTCCTCGACCTCCCCGCCCAGGGCCCCGCCACCACCACCCTGCCCGGCCAGGCCCCCGCCCTCGTCCTCCTCAACGACCACGACCTCAGCTACGCCAAGGTCCGCTTCGACGACCCCTCCTGGACCACCGCCCGCACCCACCTCTCGGCCGTCAGCGAGCCCCTCAGCCGCGCCGTCCTGTGGAACGCCCTGCGCGACGCCGTACGCGACGGACACCTCAGCCCCGAGCAGTACCTCGACGCCGCCCGCACCCACCTGCCCCGCGAAACCGACCTCGCCGTCGTCTCCGGCGTCCTCACCTTCGCCACCAGCCAGGTCGCCGACCGCTACACCACCCCCGCCGCACGCCCCGCCGCCCTCAGCACCCTCGGCGACCTGTGCCGCGACCTGACGCGCCGCACCGAGAGCGGCGACCACCCCGGGCTGCGCCTCACCGCCGTCCGCACCGCCATCCGCACCACCACCCGCCCCGAAACCCTCCAGGACTGGTACGACAACGACACCGTCCCCGGCGGACCCGAACTCGACCCCGAACTGCGCTGGAGCATCCTCGCCCGCCTCGCCGTCCTCGGCGCCACCGACGAGGCCACCATCGCCACCGCCCTCGACCAGGACCCCAGCGCCACCGGCCAGGAAGGCGCCGCCCGCTGCCGCGCCGCCCTGCCCGACCCCGAGGCCAAAGCCCGCGCCTGGCACTCCCTCTTCGAGGACGACACCCTCTCCAACTACCTGTTCACCGCCACCGCCCAGGGCTTCTGGCAACCCGAACAGCACGAACTGACCGCCGCCTACGTCAGCCAGTACTTCCCCGCCGCCACCGCCCTCGCCCAGCGCCGCGGCCCCGCCATCGCCCAGGCCGCCACCCGGTACGCCTTCCCCGGCCACGCCGTCGACAGCGAAACCCTCCGCCTCGGCCGCGCCTGCCTCGCCGCGGACACCGCCACCCCCGCCCTCGCCCGAGGACTCGCCGACCAGCTCGACGACCTCGAACGAGCCCTGCGCGTACGCGAAAACGCCTGACCCGGCACCCCGCCCACCGCGACCCGGACAGCACCGCCCCGACGCCGGGCGGGCCGGCACCCCACCGGCCCGCCCGGCGTCGCGCATGACCGGCCCGCCGCGAGGACGACGGCGGGGGCTTACCGGCCGCCGCGACGACGACGGCGAACGCCCGCCAGCCCGCCATCTGCCGGGTCCTGCGCCCCTCGGCCCCGCGCCTCCAGCCCCAGCCCCCGGGCCCCGGCCCCCGGCCCCCGGCCCCCGGGCTCCGGGCTCCGGGCTCCGGGCTCCGGGCTCCGCGCGGGACCGCCCCCATACCAGAACTGGCGCCCCCGCCGCCGGTTCACCTCACCCCCATACCCCTTTCGGGTCCCAGTCGTTGGGCTTACCGGGCCGCCCCCGTCAACACTCCGAACAGACGGCCGCCCCACCCCGAGCGCAGCGGAAGGACCAGCCCATGACCGCCCCACCACCCCTCGCCGGCGGACCGAACGGGCCCGACGCCCTGCGCCCCCTCCTCGACACCGTCCTCACCGCCCTCGCCGAAGGCGCCGCGCAACGCCGAGGCCCCCTCCCCGCCGGCGGACCCACCCGCACCGCCACCCGCACCCGCAGCGCCACCGACCCCGTCCTCCCCGACACCGGCAGCGACCCCCACACCGTCCTGCACACCCTCGTCACCGCCCTCACCCACGGCGCCGCCGACCCCGCCCACCCCCACTGCGCCGCCCACCTGCACTGCCCACCCCTCGCCGTCGCCACCGCCGCCGACCTCGCCGCCAGCGCCCTCAACCCCTCCCTCGACTCCTGGGACCAGGCCCCCGCCGCCACCGCCCTCGAACAACTCGTCACCCACACCCTCGCCACCGAAGTCCACGGCCACCCCCAGCACCCCGGCACCCCCCGGCCCGACGCCCTCGTCACCACCGGCGCCACCGAGGCCAACCAGCTCGCCGCCCTCCTCGCCCGCGAGAAAACCACCCCCGACCGGCCCCTGCGCCTCCTGCACGGCGCCAACGCCCACCACAGCGTCCCCCGCGCCGCCTGGCTCCTCGGCCTCCCCGCCACCCCGCCCCTGCCCACCCCCCGCGGCGTCCTCGACCCCACCACGCTCCACCACGCCCTCCAGGACCACACCGGACACCCCGTCCTCGTCACCGCCACCGCCGGCACCACCGACGCCGGACTCATCGACCCCCTCCCCGCCCTCGCCGACCTGTGCGCCCACCACGGCGCCCGCCTCCACATCGACGCCGCCTACGGCGGAACCCTCCTCTTCAGCCCCACCCACCGCCCCCTCCTCGACGGCCTCGACCGCGCCCACACCGTCAGCCTCGACCTCCACAAACTCGGCTGGCAGCCCGTCGCCGCCGGACTCCTCACCCTGCGCGAGCCCACCGACCTCGCCCCCCTCAACCACCAGGCCGACTACCTCAACGCCGACGACGACACCCAAGCCGGCATCCCCGACCTCCTCGGCCGCTCCCTGCGCACCACCCGGCGCCCCGACATCCTCAAAATCGCCGTCACCCTCCGCACCCTCGGCCGCACCGGACTCGCCCAGCTCATCGACACCGTCTGCGCCCAGGCCCACACCCTCGCCGACCTCGTCACCGCCCACCCCCGCCTCGAACTCCACTCCCGCCCCACCATCAGCACCGTCCTCTTCCGCCCCACCCACAGCGAGGACCGCACCGTCGCCCACCTGCGCCGCAGCCTCCTGCACGAAGGCACCGCCGTCCTCGGCCGCGCCCACCTCGACGGCCGCCTCTGGCTCAAAGCCACCCTCCTCAACCCCCACACCACCACCGCCGACCTCACCGCCCTGCTCACCCTGGTGGAAGGACACCTCGACCGATGACCACCGCACCCCGCCCCACCCCCGAAACCCCGCACCACCCCACACCCGCCCACTCACCCCGGCCCACGCCGCCCCACGACACCGACACCCCCCACGACCTCGTCGGCATCGGCATCGGCCCCTTCAACCTCTCCCTCGCCGCCCTCGCCCACACCCTCCCCGCCACCACCCCGCCCCTGCGCACCGCCTTCTACGAACAACAAGCCGCCTTCCACTGGCACCCCGGCCAGCTCATCGAAGGCAGCACCCTCCAAGTCCCCTTCCTCGCCGACCTCGTCACCCTCGCCGACCCCGCCAACCCCTGGTCCTTCCTCAGCTACCTGCGCACCCGCGACCGCCTCTACCCCTTCTACTTCGCCGAGCGCTTCCACATCCAGCGCGCCGAATACGACGCCTACTGCCGCTGGGTCAGCGACAACCTCCCCGGCCTCCACTTCGGCCATCAGGTCGACGCCGTCCGCTGGAACACCGAACGCCACCTCTTCGAAGTCGACTACACCCAGACCGACCACGAAGGAGAAGCCGAAGCCCTCGGCCGCGCCTACACCCGCAACCTCGCCCTCGGCATCGGCACCGCCCCCTACGTCCCCGAACCCCTGCGCCCCCTCGCCGAAGCCCCCACCGTCCCCGTCGTCCACTCCGCCGACTACCTCGCCCACCGCGAACGCCTCCTCGCCGCAGGCCACATCACCGTCATCGGCTCAGGACAGTCCGGCGCCGAGATCTACCTCGACCTCCTCCGCCACCGGCCCCCCGGCCACGAGAAGATCACCTGGCTCGCCCGCACCCCCGCCTTCGCCCCCATGGAGTACTCCAAACTCGGCCTCGAACACTTCACCCCCGACTACACCCGCTACTTCCACCACCTCCCCGAAACCACCAGAGACGCCCTCCTGCCCCAACAGTGGCAACTCCACAAAGGCATCGACACCGACACCCTCACCGCCATCCACGAGGAGCTCTACCGCCGCACCCTCCACGGCGGCTGGCCCGACACCACCCTCACCCCCGGCGTCACCGTCCGCACCGCGGGCCGCGTCGCCACCAGCCGCATCGAACTCCACCTCGAACACCGCCAACAAGGCACCCGCTCCCGCCTCGCCACCGACGCCGTCGTCCTCGCCACCGGCTACCGCGAACGCCCCCTCGACCAGCTCCTCGCCGGCCTTGACCCCTACCTCCACCGCGACACCGCCCACCGCCCCCGGATCGACGAGCACTACCGCCTCACCCTCGACCCCGCCATCAGCGACACCGGCTCCCACGTCTACGTCCAGAACGCCGAACGTCACACCCACGGAGTAGGCGCCCCCGACCTCGGCCTCGCCGCCTGGCGCAGCGCCACCATCCTCAACCACCTCACCCGCGCCACCCCCTACCCCCTCCCCAGCCGCACCGCCTTCACCACCTTCGGCCTCACCCCCGACCAGCCCCGCCCCCAGCCCCACCCCGCCACCGTCATCCGCCTCACCGAACAACGCTGACCCCACCCACCGCGCCGGAACACGACAGCGGCCCCGCAGGAGAACCCACGGGGCCGCCGCACACCACCCGACGCTCAGAACAGGGGCACACCCTCCCGCGTCAACCGCCAGTCCACCGAGGCGAAGACAGCCGGATCGATCGAACCCGCCGCCCGCACCCACCCGATGATCGTGTTCCGGATCTCGTCGGAATCCGCCCACACCTGCCGCGCCTGCGCCACATGCGGGAAGTTCCCCCCACCACTCGCCCGGTAGTTGTTCACCGCCAGTACGAACTGCGCCGACCCCTGAACCGGCGTCCCCCCGAACGACAGACCCACGATCCGCGAACCCACCGGCCGCGACACGTCGATGTCGTACGTCACCCCCGACACCGCGTCGTAGTTGTAGTCCGGCGTCCCGTCCGCGTTCGTCAGCTTCGCCACATCCACCGGCGCCCCCACCGCCGTCCGCACGAAATACTTCGCCGAGAACTCCAGGTAGTCCTTCAACTGCGCACCCGTGATCAGACGCGCCTCCAGAGTGTTCTCGAAGGTGTACAGACCCGCCGCGTCCCGGATCGTCACCTCACCCGCCGGAACCACCGCCGTCCGCGAGAAACACGAAGCCTGCGACAACACCGGCAACGAGGCGAACTCCCCACCCGCGAGCGCCTCCCGCACGGTCTGCGCCTGCACATGATTGATCAGGTCGATCAGCGGAACGTCCTTGTACGCCCCCTCCACGGTGTCCATCGCCACCACCGAGGTACCGATCACCTGATTCACATACGCCACGACCTTCTTGTGCTCCCCCGACAACAAGCGCGTGATCCGCCGGTCCTCCTCCACCGCGTTCGAGTTCAGCACCCGCGAACCCGCCCGCTCCACCGACCAGCGACCCCGCTCCAGCACCAGATCGAAGTCGAACACCGTCAGCCGCTCACCCCACTTCAACGGCTCCGACAGCACGACCTGCCGCCCCGACTCCTTGTTCGTCACCCGGCGCTCCGGAATCTCCACGTGCGCGTGCCCCACCAGAATCGCGTCGATCCCCGGCACCCGCTCCGCCACCAGGGCCGCCGCGTTCTCCACATACGGCAACTGATCACCCCAGGACGAAGAACCGTCCGCCCCCGAATGCGCCGCCACCAGCACCACGTCCGCACCCATCGACCGCAGCCTCGGCACCCACTTCGCCGCCTGCTCCTCCAGCCCCGGGAACGCCAGCCTCCCCTGCACGTTCGCCTTGTCCCAGATCGCGATCCCCGGATTCGTCAGCCCCAGCACCGCCACCCGCACATCCCGGCCGTACGGAGTCCGCAAGCGCTTCATCACATACGGCCGGAACGCCGGCTTCAAGGACTTCGCGTCCACCGCGTTCGCCCCCAGCAGCGGGAAATCACACTGCTCCTCGAACTTCCGCAGCACCTCGATGCCGTAATTGAACTCGTGGTTGCCCAGCGCCGCCGCGTCATAACCGATCGCGTTCATCGCCTTCGCCATCGGATGCACCGGACCACGCCGCGCCGTGATCGGGTCCACCCGCGCGTAGTAGTACGACAACTGCGTGCCCTGGATCGTGTCGCCCGCGTCGATCAACAGCGTGTTGTGCCGGCCCCGCTCCGCACGCACCCGCTCCACCAACGTGGAGATCTTCGCGAGCCCCACGTCATTGTGCTGAGCGTCGTCGTACTCCTTATCGGTGAAATAATCCCAGTTCAACGCATTGCCGTGCAGATCCGTCGTGCCCAGCACCGAGAACGAGTAGCGCCGCCCGCGACCCGGCCCGTGCCCACCGCCCCGCCCGGCCGCCGCCGCCGGGGAAACCGCCGCACCCGCCAGCGCCACCCCCGCCCCCGTCGCCGCCGACGTACCCAGGAACGACCTGCGATCCAACGCCATCACCCAGCTCCTCACCACTCGTCACGACGGCCGGAACACCCCACCGCCCCACGGACACAACGCGCGTAGATTCTGACGCAGCAACACCCCGAACAACACCCCTCCCGCGTTTCCATCAGATGACCACCAGCCTCACCCGCACCCCACGCAAGCGCTCATCGGAGCACCCCCGCGCACACTTCAACAATTGTCAAGTTCCCTACACCCGAAGGACGTTGAACAGTCACCCCCGACTAAACCCCTACCCGCCGGTAAGCCCTAGGCTCGACCCATGCGCCGAGCAAAAATCGTCTGTACCCTGGGCCCCGCCACCGACTCCTACGACCAGATCAAAGCCCTGGTCGAAGCCGGAATGGACGTAGCCCGCCTCAACCTCAGCCACGGCAGCTACGCCGAACACGAGGAGCGCTACCACCGCGTGCGCGAAGCCGCCGAGGAAACCGGCCGCAGCGTCGGCATCCTCGCCGACCTTCAAGGCCCGAAGATCCGCCTCGGCCGCTTCAAAGAAGGCCCCGTACTCCTTGAACGCGGAGACACCTTCACCATCACCGTCGAAGAAGGCGTCCAAGGCGACCGCCACCAGTGCGGAACCACCTACGCCGGCCTCGCCGCCGACGTCACCCAGGGCGAACGCATCCTCGTCGACGACGGCAAGGTCAGCCTCGAAGTCGCCGCCGTCGAAGGCCCCCGCGTCATCACCACCGTCGTCGAAGGCGGCATGGTCTCCGACAACAAGGGCCTCAACCTCCCCGGCGTCGCCGTCTCCGTCCCCGCCCTCTCGGAAAAGGACGTCGAAGACCTCCGCTGGGCCCTGCGCACCGGCGCCGACGCCATCGCCCTCTCCTTCGTCCGCAGCGGCCGCGACATCAACGACGTCCACCGCGTCATGCGCGAGGAGAACCGCCGCCTGCCCGTCATCGCCAAGGTCGAGAAACCCCAGGCCGTCCAGAACATCGCCGACATCGTCGACGCCTTCGACGGCATCATGGTCGCCCGCGGCGACCTCGGCGTCGAAATGCCCCTCGAACAGGTCCCCATCGTCCAGAAGCGCGCCATCAAACTCGCCAGGCGCAACGCCAAACCGGTCATCGTCGCCACCCAGATGCTCGACTCGATGATCGAGAACTCCCGCCCCACCCGCGCCGAGGCCAGCGACGTCGCCAACGCCGTCATCGACGGCACCGACGCCGTCATGCTCTCCGGCGAGACCAGCGTCGGCAAATACGCCGTCCAGACCGTCCAGACCATGGGACGCATCGTCGAGGCCGCCGAGGAGGACATCCTCGCCCAGGGCCTCCCGCCCCTCACCGACCGCGACAAGCCCCGCACCCAGGGCGGCGCCGTCGCCCGCGCCGCCGCCGAGATGGGCGACTTCCTCGGCGCCAAGTACCTCGTCGCCTTCACCCAGTCCGGCGACACCGTCCGGCGCCTCTCCCGCTACCGCTCCCCGATCCCGCTCCTCGCCTTCACCCCCGACAAGGCGACCTACGCCCAGCTCACCCTCTCCTGGGGCGTGGTGACCTTCCTCGGCCCGCACGTCGAGTCCACCGACGCGATGGTCGATCAGGTCGACGAGATGCTGCTCAAACTCGGCCACTGCCAGAAGGGCGACGTCGTCGTCATCACCGCCGGCTCCCCGCCCGGAGTCGCCGGCTCCACCAATCTGGTCCGCGTCCACCACATCGGCGAGGACGACTCACCGAAGTAACGGCGCACGAAGTAACGGCGCACGAAGGCGGGTTGCCGGGGCCGGGGTACTGGACGGTCAGTACTTCGGCCCCACGTGCTGGTCCATGAGGGCTACGGAGGCTTTGCGGGCCACGGAGATGTTGTACGGGACGCCGTGGCGGAAGCACGAGGTCCACTCCACGCCCAGTCGGTCGAGCGTGTCCGTATAGAGGCGGCGGATGTCGTCCGAGACGTTGGTGAACCAGTAGCGCGGATACTCGTAGCGTTTCCGCTCGCCACCGACCACGCGCGTGGTCCAGTTGGTGATCCGGCAGCCGTCGGAGTGGATCAGGCCACGGACGAAGCCCCAGGGGTGGGCCTCGACCACAGCCTGTTGCCAGCTTTCGAGCCGGATCTCCCGGTCGTGCTTCTTGCCGGGGCCGTGCTGGGGGAAGAGACAGGGCAGGTGCTGGGAGTAGACCTTGATGTTGTGGCAGCCCGTCCGGCGCACGCGGCAGGTCGCGTTACCCGGGAGCACTGCCCGCATGGCCGCCTCGCACTCGTCCTGAATGCCGGGCCACGCGTCGTCCAGCGTGATCATCAGGCTCGGGGCCCGGTGTTCCGAGTAGAGGCTTATGTGCCCGTCGCCCAGATAGAGGCCGAGGAGATACGAGTACGCCGCGTCGGCGAGAGGGGATTCGTCGCACCGTGGGCAGAAACTGCGCTTGCGGCCGGGGTTTTCGCCTCGCTTGGCCAGGTCGACATGTTTCCAGTAGCCGATTGTCCCTTTCGGGACATGCAAGAGGCGTGCGACCTCGGCGTTGGACATACCCTCGCGCAGGAGTGACAGTGCCTGCCGGCGCGTCTCGAATGGGTGGAAGAGCATGTGGCTCACGGTCGAGCATTGAGGGCCGACTCGGGCGGGAGACGGAGTACTTTCACCGCATGGGGGGAATGCGGGGTGTCGCTGTCGGCGCTCGAACCCGCGAACTCTCCTGAGAGGGGGCCTCGGGGCCGACGGGGGCATCCACGTATCAGTACTTCGGCCCCACGTGTCGGTCCATGAGGGCGACTGAGGCCTTGCGGGCCACGGAGATGTTGAGAGCGCGCTTGTCGCGGTGCAGAACTGTCCACTCGACGCCCAGTGTGTCGAGAGTGGCGCAGTACAGACCCCGGATGTCGTCAGATCTGTTGGTGAAGAAGTAACGGACATATTCGTAGCGCTTCAACTCGCCTGCGATGGTCCTCTGTGTCCAGTTGATGATGCGAGAGCCGTCGGAGTGGATGAGCCCCCGGACGAAGGCCCACGGATGTGCGTCCACTACCTCCTGCTGCCAGTTCTCAAGGAAGATATGACGCTCATGCTTCTTACCCGGCCCGTGTTGGGGAAAGAGGCAAGTCCAGTGCTTGCTGCTGCTGGAGACCGCGACACAGCCCTCGCACTGCGTGCGCCAGACGTTGTTGGGGAGCACGGATGCCATGGCCACCGCACAAGCCCTGATCAGTCCGGGCCACGTGTCGGCACAGGCGATCCGAAGGGTGTGGACCCCTCGCCGCCCGGTGCTGAGGCAGCCGTCACCCAAGTAGAGCCCGAGCAGATAGGCGTAAGCCGCTGGATCCGCAGGTTCTTGCGGCGAGCTCTGGCAGCGGCAGCAGGAGGAAGCGACTCGGCCCCGTGGGAGGAGGCGCTTCTGCCACTCCCTGATGGTCGCCCTGGCTACGCCGGTCTGCTTGCTGACCGAGTTGAGGCTTCGACCACTTTCCAGGAGAGCTAGCACGCGGACACGCGTATCGATGTCATACACACGAGCGACGGTGGTGGACGCGAAGAACCCGCACGGGAAAATCGGAGATCAAAGGCCCCGAACGAGTGAAACCAAGGGGCGGCACGTGACCTTCGAAAGCAAGGAAAGTGCCCCAGGTGGGATTCGAACCCACACTGTCCGCTGTTTGAGAGCGGCCTCTCTGACCGATTGGAGTACTGGGGCCTTCGAAAACAAGGGAGGGTCACCCCCTGTTCGGGACTACCTTACCGCAGCTAGGTACCCTCTCCATAGCAGTACCCACCTGCCCTGAAACAAGGAGCAACCGTGAGCGCCCCCGAGTCCGAGTCGCCCCAGAACGTCGCTGACGACGACAAGTCGCACGTGCCTCCGCTGACCACCCGTGTCGTCATCGCCGAGGACGAGGCCCTCATCCGGCTGGATCTCAAGGAGATGCTGGAGGAGGAGGGCTACACCGTCGTGGGCGAGGCCGGGGACGGGCAGCAGGCCGTGGAGCTGGCCCGGGAGCACCGGCCGGATCTCGTGATCCTCGATGTGAAGATGCCGGTGCTGGACGGGATCTCGGCGGCCGAGAAGATCGCCGAGGAGTCGATCGCCCCGGTGCTGATGCTCACCGCCTTCTCGCAGCGCGATCTGGTGGAGCGGGCCCGGGACGCGGGGGCGATGGCGTATCTCGTGAAGCCCTTCTCGAAGAGCGACGTCGTCCCGGCCATCGAGATGGCGGTGTCGCGGTTCACGGAGCTGCGGACGCTGGAGAAGGAGGTCGCGGACCTCTCGCAGCGGCTGGAGACGCGGAAGCTGGTGGACCGCGCGAAGTCGGTCCTGCAGACGGAGTACGGGCTCACCGAGCCGGCGGCGTTCCGGTGGATTCAGAAGACGTCGATGGACCGGCGGATGTCGATGCAGCAGGTGGCGGAGGCCGTGATCGAGGACGCGGCGGAGAAGAAGGCCGCCAAGGAGCAGCCGAAGTAACCGAAGTTTTCCTGTCTTCACGACGCGAAAAGGGCCGTACCGGTGGAATTCCGGTACGGCCCTTTCCGTAGGGGCCGGGCGATCAGTCCTCGCCGAGGTACGCCTTGCGGACGGATTCGTCGTGGAGGAGGTCGGCTCCGGTCCCGGAGAGGACGATGTTGCCGATTTCCATGACGTGACCGTGGTCGGCGAGGGAGAGCGCTGCCTGGGCGTTCTGCTCGACGAGCAGGATGGTGGTGCCCTGCTTCTTGAGTTCGACGATGGTGCTCATGATCTTCTGCATCATGATCGGCGAGAGGCCCATGGAGGGTTCGTCGAGCATGAGGAGTTTCGGCTGGGACATGAGGGCGCGTCCCATGGCGAGCATCTGCTGCTCGCCGCCGGAGAGGGTGCCGGCGGCCTGCCTGCGGCGCTCTCCGAGGATGGGGAAGAGGTCGTAGGCGTGCTGGATGTCCTTGGCGATGCCCTCGGTGTCGTTGCGGAGGTAGGCGCCGAGGCGGAGGTTGTCCTCGATGGTCATGCGGGGAAAGATGTGCCGGCCCTCGGGGGAGTGGGCGAGGCCGAGGGCGACGATCTGGTCGGCGCGGTACTGGTGGAGCGGTTTTCCGTCGAAGGTGACGGTTCCGGCGAGGGGCTTGATGAGGCCGGAGAGGGTGCGCAGGGTGGTGGTCTTGCCGGCGCCGTTGGTGCCGATGAGGGTGACGATCTCGCCTGCCTGGACGGAGAAGCTGATGCCTTTGACGGCCTCGATCTTCCCGTAGGCGACGCGGAGGTCCTGGACTTCGAGCAGGGCGGTCACTTGGTGTCCTCCGCGGTGGTGTCGGCGGGGGGTTCGTCGGTGGTGGCGTCGGTCGCGTTGCCGCCGGTGGTGTTCCCGGTACGGGGCCCCGCCGTCGTACCGGTGTCGTCGCCCGTCGTGGTGCCGGTGCCCGTCGTGGCCGCGGCCTCGGCGGCCTGGATCTCGGCGAGGGACTCGTCCTCGGGGCTGTTGTCCATGGGGGTGCCGAGGTAGGCGGCGACGACGCGTTCGTCGGCCTGGACGATGTCGGGGGTGCCTTCGACGAGTTTCTGTCCCTGGACGAGGACGGAGACGCGGTCGCAGAGGTTGAAGATGAACCGCATGTCGTGCTCGATGACGAGGACGGCGGTGCCCTGGTCGCGGATGGCGAAGACGAGTTCCTCGGTGGCGCGGGTCTCCTGGGGGTTCATGCCGGCGGTGGGTTCGTCGAGCAGGAGGAGGCCGGGGTCGCTGGCGAGGGCGCGGGCGATTTCGAGCTTGCGCTGTTCGCCGTAGGGGAGGTTGCGGGAGAGGTGGTCCGCTTTCCCGGCGAGTCCGATGAATTCGAGGAGTTCCATCGCGCGGGCGGTGGAGGCGGCTTCGGCTTTCTTGAAGCCGGGTCCGCGCAGGAGGGCCGAGAAGAGTCCTTCGCGGGTGCGGGTGTGGCGTCCCACGAGCACGTTCTCAAGGACGGTCATGTTGGCGAAGAGCCGGATGTTCTGGAAGGTGCGGGCGATTCCGGCTTTGGTGACGAGGTGGGGTTTGGGGGGCAGGGTGGTGCCTTTGTAGGCGACGCGTCCTTCGGTGGGGACGTAGAGGCCGGTGAGGCAGTTGAAGAAGGTGGTCTTCCCGGCGCCGTTGGGGCCGATGAGGCCGACGATTTCCCCGGTGTTGACGGTGAGGTCGACGTCGCGTACGGCGGTGAGTCCGCCGAAGCGCATGGTGACGCCGGTGGCTTCGAGGACGGCGGTGGCCGTTTCGGGCGGGGTCTGGGTGGTGGTCATGGTTCAGGCCCCCGCTTTGGTGACGCCGGTGGCGTGTTCGGGAAGTCGTTGTCCGGGCACGGCGAGCTGGTCGTTCTCGTGGAATTCGAGTTGCTTGCGGCGGTCGGGGACGATGCCTTCGGGGCGCAGCCGCATGAGCAGGATGAGGGCGAAGCCGAACAGGAGGAGCTGGTAGTCCTGCATGAACTGGAGCTTGGCCGGGATGAGGTAGAGCAGTGCGGCGCCGATGAGGGGGCCGGAGATGGTGCCCATTCCGCCGAGGATGACGGCGGCGATGAGGAAGGCGGAGTTGGGCGGTGCGGAGCCGGCGAACTTGTACTGCTCGGGGGTGACGCTGTAGGAGACGTGGGCCTGGACGGTGCCGGCGAGTCCGGCGAGGGTGGCGCCGAGGGCGAAGGCGAGGAGTTTGAGGCGGAAGCCGTTGATGCCCATGGCGGAGGCGGCGGTCTCGTCCTCGCGGATGGCGACCCAGGCGCGGCCGATGCGGGACTGTCCCGAGCGGTGGAAGACGAGCAGGACGATCGCGGTGAAGACGAGCATCAGCAGGTAGTAGTTGCCGGACCTGCCGAGGGTGAATCCGAGGACGTCGTGGGGGAGCCCGAATTTGAAGCCGAAGAATTCGAGGTCGGGGATGTTGGGGATGCCCTGGGAGCCGTTGGTGACGTCGGGGCCGCTGTTGCCGTTGAGGTTGTTCATGGTGATCCGGAAGATTTCTCCGAATCCGAGGGTGACGATGGCGAGGTAGTCGCCGCGCAGGCGCAGGGTGGGCGCGCCGATGATGACGCCGAAGACGAGGGAGACGGCGGCTCCGGTGAGGACGGCGAGGGGGAAGGGGAAGTGGACGCCGATGGTGGACTGGGGGGAGCCGGAGACGAGGGCGGCGGTGTAGGCGCCGACGCCGAGGAAGGCGACGTATCCGAGGTCGAGGAGTCCGGCGAGGCCGACGACGACGTTGAGCCCGAGGGCGACGGTGGCGAAGATCAGGATGTTGGTCCCGATGAGCGCGTAGGTGTCGTTGTCCTGGGTGAAGGGGAAGCAGATCGCGGCGACGAAGGCGGCGGCGAGGGTGATCTGCCGGTGGCGGGCGGTGAGTTCGCTCAGGCGGCGCATGAGGCCGGCGCGGGCGAGGCCGAGGGTGCCGAGGACGACGAGGAGGAGGTATCCGACGAAGAGTTCGGAGTACTCGGTGTCGATGCCGAAGGTGAAGACGTAGAGGCCGATGCCGAAGGCGACGGCGATGACGAGGATCTCCAGCCAGGCGGGGAGGGTGCGTTCGGCCCGGTGGGGTGCGGGTGCCTGGAAGGCGCGGCGCAGGGGGACGTCGGTGGTGCCGGGGTGGGTGCCGGCGGGGACGTCGTGGGGCAGGCCGAGGGCGGCGGCGAGGGCGAGGGCGGAGCCGGCGAGGGAGATCCAGGCTCCGGGGTCGAGGGCGATGAGGCCGTCGAGTTTCACCGCGATGGCGATGACGGTGTAGGCGGTGGTGGCGAAGGTGCCGAGGGCGAGGAAGCGGACGGCGCTGTGGGGGCCGCCGGGGGTGAGCCAGCGCAGTCCGGGGGTGTGGAGGGCGCTGAGGGTGAACAGGGCGGTGAGGAGGGCTCCGGTGAGGGTGACGAGCTGGAGTCCGCCGGGGTATCCGGTGACGGTGAGGTCGCCGGGGAATTCGTCGGTGTAGGTCCAGGAGAGGAAGGTTCCGGCGAAGGCGAGGACGGCGCCGGCGAGGGTGCCGTAGCGGGCGGCGGGGGCCGGGAGGCTGAGGACGGCCTCGGTGGGGGCCGTGGGGTGCGTGGTGTCTGTCATGGTGATCAAGCCCTGTCCGCGACGCGTTCGCCCAGGAGGCCCTGGGGTCGGAGGAGGAGGACGACGATGAGGAGCACGAAGGCCCAGACGTCCTTCCATGCGCCGCCGCCGAAGAGGTCCATTCCGGGGACGTCGCCCATGTAGCCGGTGGCGAGGGATTCGGCGACGCCGAGGACGAGTCCGCCGAGCATGGCGCCGTAGAAGTTTCCGATGCCGCCGAGGACGGCCGCGGTGAAGGCTTTGAGGCCCATGATGAAGCCCATGTAGAAGCCGATTTGGCCGTTGTGGAGGCCGTAGCCGACGGCGGCGACGGCGGCGAACGCGGCGCCGATGGCGAAGGCCATGACGATGATGCGGTCGGTGTTGATGCCCATGAGCTTGGCGGTGTCGGGGTCCTGGGCGGTGGCCTGCATGCCGCGTCCGGAGCGGGTGCGGGAGACGAAGAAGCCGAGGACGAGCATGCAGATGGGGGCGGCGATGATGATGAAGAGGTCGCCGCGCTGCACGGTGGCGCCGAGGACGTGGAAGGGGTCGCCGTGGAACTGGGGGAAGGAGATGTCGGACTTGGCGTCGGGGTAGAAGGCCCAGACGAGTTGCTGGAGGAAGAGGGAGAGCCCGATGGCGGTGATGAGGGGGGCGAGCCGGGGGGCGCCGCGCAGGGGCCGGTAGGCGAGTCGTTCGGCGGCGGTTCCGACGGCGACGGAGCAGATGACGCCGCCGATGATCATGAGGGGGATGACGGCGAGGAGTGGTGAGCCGTCGGGGAGGAGGCTCCAGACGGTGTAGGCGCCGAATCCTCCGATCATGAAGATCTCGCCGTGGGCGAAGTTGATGAGCTGGACAATGCCGTAGACCATCGTGTAGCCGATCGCGATGAGTCCGTACATCGCGCCGAGGATGAGTCCATTGGCCAGCTGTTGCGGCAGTTCGTGCACCGCAGGGCCTCCGTGGGGTGGTTCGGATAAGGCGCCGCGCGGGACGCTGTGAGCGGTTCCCGCGCGGCCTGGTCAACACGTGTGAGGGCCGGCCCTCAGGGTGCGTGGCCGGGTCGGGCCCTGGTCAGGGCTTGTAGACCTCGCTCTTCTTGGGGACCCACTTGCCGCCGTCCACCTCGTAGGCGGTCATCATCGTGTTGGTGGTGTCTCCGAACTCGTCGTACGAGACGTCGCCGGTGACGCCGCTGAACTTGACGGTGCTCATGGCGTCGAGCACCTTGGCGCGGGCGTCGCCGGGGAGTTTGCCGTCGTTGTCCTCGACGGCCTTCTTGACGGCTTCGATGATGGACCAGGTGGCGTCGTAGGTGCCGCCCCCGTAGGCCTCGTAGTCGTCCTTGTATCCGCCCTGCTTGTAGTCGGAGATGAACTGCTTGGCGGAGTCGAGCTGTTCGACGGGGGCGCCGACGGAGGTGGCGAGGTCGCCCTGGGCCTTCTTGTTGAGCTTGATGAAGTCGGCGCTGTAGATGCCGTCGCCGCCCATGAGCGGGATCTTGCTTCCGCTGTCCTTGAGCTGCTGGCTGAGGGGGCCGGCGGCGGGGTACTCGCCGCCGTAGTAGACGGCCCCGGCGTTCTTGCGCTTGACCTTGGCGACGACGGCGTTGAAGTCGCGGTCGTCGGGGTTGATGTGGTCGGCGCCGACGATCTTCCCGCCGAGCTTGGTGAAGGTCTCCTTGAAGGAGGCGGCGAGGCCGGCGCCGTAGGTCTTCTGGTCGTCGATCAGGTAGACCGACTTGATCTTGGCCGTCTCGTAGAGGTAGTTGGCGGCGAAGGAGCCCTGCACCTGATCGGTGGTGGCGGTGCGGAAGAAGGTCTTGAAGGGGCGCTTCTTGTCGCCGCTCTTCCAGGCGTCGCCCTGGGTGAGTTCGGTGCCGGTGTTGGCGGGGGAGATCTGGGTGAGGCCCGCGTCGTTGAACGGCTTCTGCATGGACTGCGAGACGTTCGAGTTGAGGGGGCCGACGACGCCGAGGACCTTCTTGTCGCCGATGAACTTGGTGGCGTTCTGCTGGCCGATGGAGGGCTGGGCCTGGTCGTCGAGCGGCTCGATCTTGAACTGGACGCCTGGGACGAGGTCCTTCTTGTTGGCGATCTTGGTGGCGAGGTCGGCGGAGTTGCGGATGCCGAGGCCGAGGGCGGAGAGGTCACCGCTGAGGGGGGCGTCGACGCCGATGACGACGGTGGTCTTCTTGCTTGAGCCGTTGGTCTTGTCGCCGCCGGAGCTGTCGTCGTCGTCGCGCGATCCGCAGGCGCTGAGGGTCAGCGCGCCTGTGGTGAGCACGGTGGTGAGGATGAGCAAGGAACGGTTTCGCACGGGTGGGTCCTTTCCTGGCGCGGCCTCCTCGCTTGAGGTGCCGTGTCGATCGCCGGGCAGGACGAGGGTGCTGTGGGCGGTGCTTGGTGTGGCTGCCCGGCGGCGCGGTGACTGGCCGTGACTCTAAGCGCAGGTGAAGGGGTGCGGGAGCGGGAGCGGACAGGATGTGACTGTCTTGTTATGCGATGTGGCGTGTGAGAGGCGCGGGGTGGCCGCAATGCGGTTTTCGAGTGGTCTGTGATGACCGCATGCTGAGAACTCCCAGCATGCGTAAGGTACTTAAGTCCCTGTTGGTGCTGGCAGGCTGCGGCGGGCGCGGGTGCGGCCTTGGGGGGTCCTGGGGGTGCGGTGTGCGTGAACCGGTTGTGGGCGGCGTATTGCGCGCGTGTTACACAGGGTGATCGCGGCCCGGTGTGCGGCGGCTTCTGGCCGGGGGTGCGGACGCGGGGCGGCGGGGGCGCTCTGCGGGCCCGTTGGCCGTCAACTGCGGTGTGTCATCGGTGCCTTGTGTCCGTATAGCGGCGAGTTTCTCGTCTTCGCAGGGGAGTTGACAACGGGGGCGCTCCCGTGGTGGGAGCGCCCCCGTCGTCGTACACGTGGCAGCGGTGCGTGTGCGCCCGCGGGGCGCTGTGCGGTTCAGCCGGCCGGTCGCGGGTTCTCGCGGAGCATGCAGGTGAGGCGGGAGGTGCAGACGCGTTTGTCCTGTTCGTCGGTGATGACGATCTCGTAGGTGGCGGTGGAGCGGCCGCGGTGGACGGGGGTGGCGACGCCGGTGACGAGGCCGGCGCGGACGCCGCGGTGGTGGGTGCAGTTGAGGTCGACGCCGACGGCGAGCTTGCCGGGGCCGCCGTGGAGCATGGCGCCGACGGAGCCGAGGGTTTCGGCGAGGACGGCGGAGGCGCCGCCGTGCAGCAGTCCGTAGGGCTGGGTGTTGCCCTCGACGGGCAGGGTGCCGACGACGCGTTCGGCGCTCGCCTCCAGGACCTGGACGCCCATGCGGGTGCCGAGGTGGCCGGCGGAGAACAGGGCGGTGAGGTCGACGCCGAGGGCGGCGTACTCGTCGAGGACGTCCTGCGGGAACTTCACGGTGTGCTGCTCGCCCATGGGCGCGGCTCCGTTTCTGTGCTGCGGTCGGTTCAGGCGGGGGTGGACGTGGGGGAGTCGAGGCGGACGACGACGGACTTGGAGGTGGGGGTGTTGCTCGTGTCGGCGGTCGCGTCGAGGGGGATCAGGACGTTGGTCTCGGGGTAGTAGGCGGCGGCGCAGCCGCGTGCGGTGGGGTAGTGGACGAGGCGGAAGCCGGGGGCGCGGCGTTCGAGGCCGTCGGCCCATTCGCTGACGAGGTCGACGTGGTCGCCGTCGGCGTGGCCGAGGGCGCGGGCGTCCTCGGGGTGGACGAGGACGACGCGGCGCCCGCCGGTGATGCCGCGGTAGCGGTCGTCGAGGCCGTAGACGGTGGTGTTGTACTGGTCGTGCGAGCGCAGCGTCTGGAGCAGCAGGCGGCCTTCGGGCAGCTGGGGGTGTTCGACGGGGGCGGCGGTGAAGTTTGCCTTGCCGGTGGCGGTGGGGAAGCGGCGTGCGTCGCGCGGTCCGTGCGGGAGGGTGAAGCCGCCGGGGTGGGCGACGCGGGTGTTGAAGTCCTCGAAGCCGGGCACGACGCGGGAGATCCGGTCCCGGATCGTGGCGTAGTCCCGCTCGAACTCCTCCCAGGGCGTGCGGCTTTCCGGGCCGAGGACGCGGCGGGCGAGGCGGGCGACGATCGCGGGTTCGGACAGCAGGTGGGGGCTCGCGGGGGCGAGCCGGCCGCGGGAGGCGTGGACCATGCTCATGGAGTCCTCGACGGTCACGAACTGTGCCCCGCTCGCCTGGACGTCGCGTTCGGTGCGGCCGAGGGTGGGGAGGACGAGGGCGCGGGCGCCGGTGACGGCGTGGGAGCGGTTGAGTTTGGTGGAGACGTGGACGGTGAGCCGGGCGCGGCGCATCGCGGCCTCGGTGACCTCGGTGTCGGGGGAGGCGGCGACGAAGTTCCCGCCCATGGCGAAGAAGACCTTGGCCTCGCCGTCGCGCAGGGCGCGGATGGCGCGGACCACGTCGTAGCCGTGGTGGCGGGGCGGGGCGAAGCCGAACTCGGCCTGGAGGGCGTCGAGGAAGGCGTCGGCGGGCCGTTCGAAGACCCCCATGGTGCGGTCGCCCTGGACGTTGGAGTGGCCGCGCACGGGGCAGACCCCGGCGCCGGGGCGGCCGATGTTGCCGCGCAGCAGGAGGAAGTTGACGACTTCGCGGATGGTGGGGACGGAGTGCTTGTGCTGGGTCAGGCCCATGGCCCAGCACACGACGGTGCGGCGGGAGTCGAGGACGAGGCGCAGCGCGCTCTCGATGTCGGCGCGTTTCAGGCCGGTCGCGGCGAGGGTGTCGTCCCAGTCGGCCTTGGCGGCGGCCTCGGCGAACTCCTCGAAGCCGTGGGTGTGGGCGCGGACGAACTCCTCGTCGAGGGCGCCGTCGGTCTGGAGGATCAGCTTGTTGAGGAGGCGGAAGAGCGCCTGGTCGCCGCCGAGCCTGATCTGGAGGAACAGGTCGGTGAGCGGGGCGCCCTTGATGAGGCCCTTGGGGGTCTGTGGGTTCTTGAACCGCTCCAGGCCCGCCTCGGGCAGCGGGTTGACCGAGATGATCTTCGCGCCGCCCGCTTTGGCCTTCTCCAGCGCGGAGAGCATGCGGGGGTGGTTGGTGCCGGGGTTCTGTCCGGCGACGATGATCAGGTCGGCCTGGTGGAGGTCCTCCAGGGAGACGCTGCCCTTGCCGACGCCGATGGTCTCGGTGAGCGCGGAGCCGGAGGACTCGTGGCACATGTTGGAGCAGTCCGGCAGGTTGTTGGTGCCGAACTCGCGGGCGAAGAGCTGGTAGAGGAAAGCGGCCTCGTTGCTGGTGCGGCCCGAGGTGTAGAAGACGGCCTCGTCGGGGGAGTCGAGGGCGGTGAGTTCCTCGGCGACGATGGCGAAGGCGCGCTCCCAGCTCACGGGTTCGTAGTGGGTGGCGCCCTCGGCGAGGTACACGGGCTGGGTGAGGCGGCCCTGCTGGCCGAGCCAGTAGCCGCTGCGCCCGGCGAGGTCGGCGACCGGGTGGGCGGCGAAGAAGGCGGGGGTGACGCGGCGCAGGGTGGCTTCCTCCGCTACGGCCTTCGCGCCGTTCTCGCAGAACTCGGCGGCGTGCCGGTGGTCGCCCTCGGGCCAGGCGCAGCCGGGGCAGTCGAACCCGTCTTTCTGGTTGACGCGCAGCAGGGTGAGGGCGGTGCGCCGCACCCCCATCTGCTGCTGGGCGATGCGCAGCGAGTGGCCGACGGCCGGGAGGCCGGCCGCGGCGTGCTGCGGTGCGGTGACCGTCGGTGCGTCCTGCACCGGGTCGCTGGTGGGCGGCTTCGCTGCCATGGTCGCTCCCCTTCGGGCCGCGGGGGCGCGGCGCAGTGCGGCTGCGTGCCGTGACCCCGCCCGTTCGTACTGTGCGGTACGTCGCCCCGATCCTCGCACGGCACGCCGGGTGCGGGCGCGGGCGGGCACGGGCTGTCGGTGGGGCGTGGCAGGATCGAGGACGTGGCAGAGACAGCATCGAAGAAGAAGACCGCGGCGGCCGAGAAGCCCCACACGTCCGGCCGGGAGCGTCCGCGCCTGATGCTCATGGACGGGCACTCCCTGGCGTACCGGGCGTTCTTCGCGCTGCCCGCGGAGAACTTCACGACGGCGACGGGCCAGCCGACCAACGCGATCTACGGGTTCGCGTCGATGCTGGCGAACACGTTGCGCGACGAGAGGCCCACGCATTTCGCGGTGGCCTTCGACGTGTCCCGCAAGACGTGGCGGGCCGAGGAGTTCACCGAGTACAAGGCGAACCGCGCGAAGACGCCCGACGAGTTCAAGGGGCAGGTCGAGCTGATCGGTGAGCTGCTGGACGCGATGCACGCGCAGCGGTTCGCGGTCGAGGGTTTCGAGGCGGACGACGTCATCGCGACGCTCGCCACGCAGGCCGAGGCGGCGGGCTTCGAGGTGCTGATCGTCACCGGGGACCGGGACTCCTTCCAGCTCATCACCGAGCACGTCACGGTGCTGTACCCCACCAAGGGGGTCTCGGAGCTGACGCGGTACACGCCGGAGAAGGTCGAGGAGCGGTACGGGCTGACCCCGGCGCAGTACCCGGACTTCGCGGCGCTGCGCGGCGACCCCTCCGACAACCTGCCGGGCATCCCGGGGGTCGGCGAGAAGACGGCCGCGAAGTGGATCACCCAGTTCGGTTCCTTCGCGGAGCTGGTCGAGCGCGCCGACGAGGTCAAGGGCAAGGCCGGGCAGAACTTCCGCGACCACCTGGACGCGGTGCGTCTCAACCGCCGGCTGACCGAGATGGTCCGGGACGTCGAGCTGCCCAAGACGGTCGGGGACCTGGAGCGCGCGCCCTACGACCGCAAGGCGCTCGCGATGGTCCTGGACACCCTGGAGATCCGCAACCCCTCGCTGCGGGAGCGGCTCCTCGCGGTCGACCCGGGGGCCGAGGAGGAGTCCGAGCCGGTCACCGAGGGCGTCGAGCTGGACGGCACGATCGTCTCCGGGGGCGGGCAGCTCGCCGCGTGGCTGAGCGAGCACGGCTCGTCCGTGCTGGGCGTCGCGACCGTGGACATGTGGAAGCTCGGCGCCGGTGAGGTCGCCGAGGTCGCGCTCGCCGGGGCGGGCGGCGCCGCCGTCTGGTTCGACCCCGCGAACCTCGACGAGACCGACGAGAGGGCCTTCGCGCACTGGCTGGAGGACCCTGAGAAGCCGAAGGTCATGCACAACGCGAAGGGCCTCATGCGGGTCTTCGGGGAGCGTGGCTGGAGCGTCGGGGGCGTCTCCATGGACACTGCGCTCGGCGCCTACCTCGTCAAGCCCGGCCGCCGCTCCTTCGCGCTGGACGCCCTGTCCCTGGAGTACCTGGGCCGGGAACTCGTCCCGGCGGCCGACGCCGACGGGCAGCTCGCCTTCGGCGCCGACGACGAGGCGCAGGCCCAGACCCTGATGGTGCAGGCCCGTACCGTCCTGGACCTCGGCACGGCCTTCGGGGAGCGGCTGCCGCAGGTGCGCGCCGCCGAACTCCTCAAGGACATCGAGCTGCCGACCTCCGCGCTGCTCGCCAAGCTGGAGCGGCACGGCATCGCCGCGGACCGCGCCCATCTGGAGAAGATGGAGCAGATGTTCGCCGGCGCGGTCCAGCAGGCGGTGAAGGAGGCGCACGCCTCGGTCGGCCACGAGTTCAACCTCGGCTCGCCCAAGCAGCTCCAGGAAGTCCTCTTCGGCGAGCTGGCCCTGCCGAAGACCCGCAAGACGAAGACCGGGTACACGACGGACGCCGACTCGCTGGCCTGGCTCGCGACGCAGACCGAGCACGAACTCCCGGTGATCATGCTGCGCCACCGCGAACAGGCGAAGCTGCGGGTGACCGTCGAGGGCCTCATCAAGTCGATCGCGCCCGACGGCCGCATCCACACGACCTTCAACCAGACCGTCGCCGCGACCGGCCGCCTCTCCTCCACCGACCCGAATTTGCAGAACATCCCGGTCCGTACCGACGAGGGCCGCGCGATCCGCCGCGGCTTCGTCGTCGGCGAGGGCTACGAGTCCCTCATGACGGCCGACTACAGCCAGATCGAGCTGCGCGTCATGGCCCACCTCTCCGAGGACGAGGGCCTCATCGAGGCGTTCACCTCCGGCGAGGACCTGCACAACACGGTCGCCTCCTACGTCTTCGACGTGGACCGCTCGGCCGTCGACCCGGAGATGCGCCGCAAGATCAAGGCCATGTCCTACGGGCTGGCCTACGGGCTGTCCGCGTTCGGCCTGTCCCAGCAGCTCAACATCGAGGCCGGCGAGGCCCGCGCCCTCATGGACACCTACTTCGAGCGCTTCGGCGGGGTCCGCGACTACCTGCGGCGCGTCGTCGAGGAGGCCCGCGCCACCGGATACACCGAGACGATGCTCGGCCGCCGCCGCTACCTGCCCGACCTCAACAGCGACAACCGCCAGCGCCGGGAGACGGCCGAACGCATGGCGCTCAACGCCCCGATCCAGGGCACCGCCGCCGACATCGTGAAGATCGCGATGCTCAACGTCGACCGCGCGCTCACCGGGGCCCGCCTCCACTCGCGGATGCTGCTCCAGGTCCACGACGAGATCGTCCTGGAGATCTTCCCCGGCGAACGCGAACGGGTCGAGGAGATCCTGCGCCGCGAGATGGCCTCGGCGGCCCAGCTGCGCGCCCCGCTGACCGTGTCCGTCGGCGTCGGCCGCGACTGGGAGTCCGCCGCCCACTGAGCCCACCCCGGTGGCGGGTCCGCGCGCGGACCCGCCACCGCCGCCCCCACAGCGAACCCACAGGCCGGGGGCGTCGGCGTCACCGCACGGTCACCCTGCGTGCCCTCCCCCTGAACGCAGCGCGACGCGCGGGCGACTACTTATGGCCAAGTGGTGAAAGACGGTCAGCGGTGTCTGCCCGGACGTCAGAAGTTGTCGTAGTGTCGCCAGGGTCGTCGCGCTGGGGAGCGTGGCGGGCGGCACAGGAGGGGTGGCACCACAATGGCGGCGCAATTCGGCATACGGCTGCGCAAGGGGGCGGCGGCCACGGCGATCGCGGCCCTGGTGATGGCGGCGCTCACCGCCTCCCAGGCACCGGGCTTCACCGACGACCACCGGCAGCCCCGCAGCAGCGAGGCGAGCGACCGCAAGGACGTCACCCCGCCCACCGACGACCGCTACTACACCGACGTCCCTCCCGTACGCCCCGGTAAGCCCGGCAGCTCCCACGACCTGCTCGGCGAGCGGCCCGGCACCGGATCGGGCACCCAGGAACCCGTCGCGCGGGAACCCGCCGAGGCCGGTATCCCCGCGACCGTCCTGGACGCCTACAAGAAGGCCGAGGCCGAACTCGCCGAGACCCGCTCCGGCTGCCGGCTGCCCTGGCAACTGCTCGCCGCCATCGGCCGCGTGGAGTCCGGACACGCCAGTGGCGGCAAGGTCACCGCCGAGGGCACCACCATCAGCCGCATCACCGGACCCCAGCTCAACGGCAACGGCTTCGCCCTCATCTCCGACACCGACGGCGGCCGCTACGACGGGGACCGCACCCACGACCGCGCCGTCGGCCCCATGCAGTTCATCCCCTCGACCTGGGACACCTGGAGCCGCGACGGCAACGGCGACGGCACCAGCGACCCCAACAACGTGTACGACGCGGCCCTCGCCGCCGGCTACTACCTGTGCGCGGACGGCCGCGACCTCGCCACGACCACCGGCCGCGACGCCGCCGTCCTCAGCTACAACCACTCGCAGGAGTACCTCGACACCGTCCTGAAGTGGTTCGAGTTCTACCGCAAGGGCACGCACGAGGTCCCCGACGGCACCGGCACCGTGCCCAGGCACCCCAACCGGCCCGACACCCCGGTCCCCGCCTCCTCGACACCGCCCTCGGTGCGCCCCTCCCCGACGCCGCCCGCCCACGGCACCAGCGCGAGCCCGCACCCCTCGCGACCGGACAAGCCGGGCGGGAGCCAGTCGCCGGACAAGCCCACCAAGCCGACCAAGCCGGCGAAGCCCTCCACGCCCCCGGCCACCACACCTCCGACGACGCCCCCGGCCACCCCGCCCACGACCCCGACCAGGCCGCCCGCGCCGCCGAAGCCGCCGGCCCAGCGGGTCGCCCGCTTCGCCGACTCCGCGACCGGCACCCTCACCGCCGTCGCCGGAAGCGACTTCGCCCACCGCGTCGGCGTCCGCGCACTCGACGGACTCGGCAAGGGGGTGCCCGGGGCCAGGGTCACCTTCACCGTCCTCGGCGACACCGGGGCGACGTTCGCGCAGGGCGCCACCTCGGCCACCGTCACCACGACGGCCACCGGGAGCGCCACCGCGCCTGTCCTCAGCGCCGGTGAGAAGACCGGGGAGTTCACCGTCCGCGCCCAGCTCAACGGCAGCGGCCTCGCGCCCGTCACCTACCGGGCCACCGTCACCGCCCGCCTCGCCGACCAGCTCGCCCGCACCGACGACAAGGCGTTCACCGCCGCGCCCGGCACCGCCTTCGCCACGCGGCTCACCGCGAAGGCCACCCTCGGCAAAGCGGCCGCGCCCGGCGTCGCCGCCACCGCCACCGTCCTCAAGACCGCCAAGGACACCGAAGCGGCGGACGCGGGACCGTACTTCAAGGGCGCGGACGACACGCCGGCCCGCACGGTGTCGCTCACGACCGACGAGGACGGACTGCTGACTCTCCCCGAACTCTTCGCCGACACGGAGAAGGGGGAGTACGTCCTGCGCGTCACGACCGAGGGCGGGGCCGTACTCGACGTGACCCTCACCGTCGGCTGACCGGTGCCCCCGGTCGCCGGGCCGGCGACCGGGGCGCCTCAGCTCCCGGACGGCTCCTCGGGCCACGCGTGCTTCGGATACCGCCCCCGCAACTCCGCGCGCACCGCCCGGTACCCCTGCGTCCAGAAGGTCTCCAGATCACTCGTGACCGCCGCCGGACGCCCGGCCGGGGACAACAGGTGGACGCGCATCCGCACCCCCGCCACCTCCGGTGTCCTGCTCACCCCGAACAGCGACTGGAGTTTCACCGCCAGCACCGGACGGTCCCCCGAGTAGTCGATCCGCACCCGGCCCCGTCCCCCGGGCAACTCGTAGCGCTCGGGCGCCAGTTCGTCGAGCCGGCCGCCGACACCGGAGGCCCACAGCAGGCGCCGCAGAGCGGCGGCCACGTCCACGCGCTCCAGGTCGGCCCGGCGCCGCGCCCGGGACAGCTCGGGCTCCAGCCACTCCCCGGCCCGCTCCAGCAGACCCGCGTCCGACACCTCTGGCCACGGCTCGCCGAGCGCCTCCCGTACGAAGGCCATCCGCTGCCGCAGCTCCCGCGCCCCGCGCGACCAGCCCAGCGCGCCCAGCTCCGTCTGACGCAAACCGTCCAGCAGCGCCTCCCGCACCAGCGCCGCATCCGGCTCCCGCAGCGGACGGGCCCGCAACTCCACGGCGCCCAGCCGCTCCACCTCGCGCGCCACGACGTCCCCGCCCGACCACCGCACCTCGCCGCCCCGCGCATGCAGCGCCCCGGCCGCCGCCCGCGCGGTGCCCTCGTCGATCACCGCCGCCAGCCGCACCCGGGCCGACACCGCCCCGGCCGGCCGGTCCGCGACGGCGACGGCCAGCCACGGGGCCTGCCGCAGCCGCGAACCCTCCGCCGGCTCCGCGCCCGTGCCCGACACCATGAGGAAACCGCCGCCGCGCGCCCGCGCCACCCGCTCCGGCTGGGCGAGCGCCGTGACCAGCCCCACCGCCGCGTCCTCGGCGAGCGCCCCGTCCCCGGACAGCGACTTCGGGACCTGCGAGGACAACCGGCGCACCTCCTGCCGCCACCGCGCCCCGTAGGCGTCCGCGCCCGCGCGGGCCCGGCGCAGCGCCCCCGCGAGATCGTCCCCGTACTCCCGCGGCGGCTCCTCGCTCAGCAGCGCCACGACCTCGGCCGCACGCCGCGCCCCCACCTCGGCGGCCCCGTCGAGCAGGGCCCGCGCGAGCCGGGGATGCAGGCCCAGACGCGCCATCCGCTCCCCGCGTTCGGTGGCCCGCCCGGAGCGGTCCACCGCGCCGATCGCGCCCAGCACCTCGCGCGCGGCGGCCAGCGCCCCGGCGGGCGGCGCGTCCAGCAGCG
This sequence comes from Streptomyces sp. NPDC007088, assembly GCF_042869355.1. Classification (NCBI taxonomy): domain Bacteria; kingdom Bacillati; phylum Actinomycetota; class Actinomycetes; order Kitasatosporales; family Streptomycetaceae; genus Streptomyces; species Streptomyces sp. NPDC007088. Next base: position 191,383 of record NZ_JBIAFO010000001.1, on the reverse strand, counting down.
CGAGAGAGGACGCGGCCGGATCGCCCCAGCACGCGGCCTGCAACGCGAAGGCCCCGAGGTCGGCGACCTTGATCTCGGGTGCGGGGAACGCGGGCAACCGTGCCTCCTCGGCCCGCGCCCAGCACCGGTACACCGTGCCCGGCGCCTCACGCCCGGCCCGGCCCGCCCGCTGCCGCGCCGAGGCCAGCGAGGCCCGGACCGTGGTCAGCGCGCTCAGCCCCCGCGCGTGGTCGACCCGGGGCTCACGGGCCAGCCCCGAGTCCACGACGACCCGCACCCCCGGCACCGTCAGGCTCGACTCCGCCACCGAGGTCGCGAGAACCACCCGGCGCCGCTCGCCCGGCCCCGAGAGCACCGCGTCCTGCACGGCGGCGGGCGCCCGGCCGTGCACCTGGAGCACCTCCGCGTCCACCCCCGACAGCAGACCCGCCACCCGCGCGATCTCCCCGACACCCGGCAGGAAACACAGCACGTCGCCCGCGCGTTCGGCCAGCGCCCGGCGCACCACCGAGGCGATGTGCGTGAGCTGCGCGGGATCGACGCGCAGACCGTGCGGCGGCCGCACCGGCCGCACCGGGGGCGCCCACAGCGTCTCCACCGGATACGACACGCCCTCCGCCACCACGACGGGCGCCCCGCCCAGCAGCCGCGACCAGCCCTCCGCGTCGGTCGTCGCCGAGGCGGCCAGCAGCCACAACTCGGGCCGCAGCGCCGCCCGTACGTCCACGAGGAAGGCCGTCGCCGTGTCGGCGTCCAGGTGCCGCTCGTGACACTCGTCGAGCATCACCGCGTCCACGCCCGCGAGTTCCTGGTCGCGCTGGAGCCGCTGGAGCAGGACGCCCGTCGTCACGACCTCCACGCGGGTGCGCGGACCGACCCGCCGCTCCCCGCGTACCGTGAAGCCGACGCTCTCGCCGACCCGCTCGCCCAGCAGCCAGGCCATACGCCGCGCCGCGGCCCGCGCCGCGATCCGCCGGGGCTCGGCGACCACGATCCGGCGCGGCGCCGCGTCCCCGCCGAGCAGCCCGGCCAGCGCGAGCGGCACGAGCGTCGTCTTACCGGTGCCCGGCGGCGCGCACAGCACCGCGGCCCCGTCCGCCCCCGGCCCCTCAAGCGCCGTGCGCAGCGCGGGCAGGACGGAACGGACGGGGAGGGCCGAGAGCGCTTCGGTACGGATCACGCCGGCCAGTCTCGCGCACCGGGCCGGCCGGGGAGGGGGCCAGGGCCGTGGGGCCCCGGCCCCGCGCCCCGGCCTCTCAGCTGTCGCGCTCGCACACGAAGATCGCCGTGCCGGGGATGAGGTAACCGCGCAGCGGGGACCAGCCGCCCCACTCCTGCGTGTTCCAGTCCGGCCACTCCGGCTCCACGAGGTCGACCAGCCGGAAACCGGCGGCCACCACGTCCCGCACCCGGTCGCCGACCGTGCGGTGGTGCTCGACGTAGACCGCCTCGCCCTCCTCGTCCTCCTCCACGTACGGCGTGCGGTCGAAGTAGGAGGCGCTCACGCTCAGCCCCTCGGGCCCCGGCTCGTCCGGGAAGGCCCAGCGCAGCGGATGCGTCACCGAGAAGACGAAGCGGCCGCCGGGCCGCAGCACCCGGTGCACCTCGCGCAGCACCCGCACCGGGTCCGCGACGAAGGGGAGCGCGCCGTACGCCGAGCACGCGAGGTCGAAGGAGCCGTCACGGAAGGGCAGGACCCCCGCGTCGGCCTCGACCAGCGGGAAGCGCGTCCCGTGCTCCTCGGCGATACGCATCGCGTGCTGGAGCTGGCGGTGCGCGAGGTCGAGCGCGACCGGCCGGGCGCCCTGCGCCACGAGCCAGCGCGAGCACTGCGCCGCGCCGGCGCCGATCTCCAGGACGTCGCGGCCCCGGAGGGACTCGGCCGGGCCCAGCAGCTCGGCCTCGACCTCGTCCAGGCCCTCGGGACACCACACGAAGCGGTCGTCGCCGAGGAAGGTGCCGTGCTCGCGCTGGTAGTCGTCCGCGTTGCCGTTCCACCAGCCGCGGTTGGCGCGGCTGCTCTCCGTGACACTCGCGGCGCGGCGGGTGGCGGTGGTCTCGTCGGTCTCGGGGGACCCGGCCGCCGGGGCGAGGGGCCGGGGGTCCGTTTCGGGGGCTTGGATGATGTGCTCCATCGTCGTACTCTTCGCTCCAGCCCGAACGCCGCGCGTGGGCGTTCTCTACGGCCGCCCCGTGAGGGCTGTGGTCTGGGACGACACGCAGCGTGCCGGTAATGCGGGGATCGCCCCCGGGTGTGCGCCTTCGCGCATTGACCCTGTCCGGCTGCCCCCGTATGCTACAAGTTGCGCTGCGAGCCTGCGCTCCTCAGACCTAGCAGGCGGTGCTCGCATCTGTTGTATGTCTCCTCGGTCGTCGAGGTGTTCCGGGCCCCAGGGTGCGGCGCCTCCTGACCGTTCAGGCTCCTCAGGGCGAAATGGGCTCCCGGCGCAAGCAGTACCTACGACTTCAATGTCCGTACCGGAGCCCTAACCCACATGACGAGCAGCACCGAGACCACCGCCACCACCCCGCAGGTAGCGGTCAACGACATCGGTAACGAGGAAGCCTTCCTCGCCGCGATCGACGAGACGATCAAGTACTTCAACGACGGCGACATCGTCGACGGCGTCATCGTGAAGGTCGACCGGGACGAGGTCCTGCTCGACATCGGTTACAAGACCGAAGGCGTCATCCCTTCCCGCGAGCTCTCGATCAAGCACGACGTCGACCCCAATGAGGTCGTCAAGGTCGGCGACGAGATCGAGGCCCTGGTTCTCCAGAAGGAGGACAAGGAAGGTCGGCTCATCCTGTCCAAGAAGCGCGCGCAGTACGAGCGCGCCTGGGGCACGATCGAGAAGATCAAGGAAGAGGACGGCATCGTCACCGGTACCGTCATCGAGGTCGTCAAGGGTGGACTCATCCTCGACATCGGCCTCCGTGGCTTCCTGCCGGCCTCCCTCGTCGAGATGCGTCGCGTCCGCGACCTCCAGCCCTACGTGGGCAAGGAGCTCGAAGCCAAGATCATCGAGCTGGACAAGAACCGCAACAACGTGGTCCTGTCCCGCCGTGCCTGGCTGGAGCAGACCCAGTCGGAGGTCCGTCAGACCTTCCTCACGACCCTCCAGAAGGGTCAGGTCCGCTCCGGCGTCGTGTCCTCGATCGTCAACTTCGGTGCCTTCGTGGACCTGGGTGGCGTCGACGGCCTGGTGCACGTCTCCGAGCTGTCCTGGAAGCACATCGACCACCCCTCCGAGGTGGTCGAGGTCGGCCAGGAGGTCACCGTCGAGGTCCTCGACGTCGACATGGACCGCGAGCGTGTCTCCCTGTCGCTCAAGGCGACGCAGGAAGACCCGTGGCAGCAGTTCGCCCGGACGCACCAGATCGGCCAGGTCGTCCCCGGCAAGGTCACCAAGCTCGTTCCCTTCGGCGCGTTCGTCCGCGTCGACGAGGGCATCGAGGGTCTGGTCCACATCTCCGAGCTGGCCGAGCGCCACGTGGAGATCCCGGAGCAGGTCGTCCAGGTCAACGACGAGATCTTCGTCAAGGTCATCGACATCGACCTCGAGCGCCGCCGCATCAGCCTCTCGCTGAAGCAGGCCAACGAGGCGTTCGGCGCCGACCCGTCGGCCGTCGAGTTCGACCCGACCCTGTACGGCATGGCCGCGTCCTACGACGACCAGGGCAACTACATCTACCCCGAGGGCTTCGACCCCGAGACGAACGACTGGCTGGAAGGCTACGAGTCGCAGCGGGAGACCTGGGAGACCCAGTACGCCGAGGCGCAGAGCCGCTTCGAGCAGCACCAGGCCCAGGTCATCAAGTCGCGCGAGGCCGACGAGCAGGCCGCGGCCGAGGGCACCGAGACGGCCGCTCCGGCCGCCTCGGGCAGCGGCGCCGGTGCCGGCAGCGGCAGCGGCGGCGGCTCGTACTCCTCGGACTCCGGCGACAACTCCGGCGCGCTCGCGTCGGACGAGGCGCTGGCGGCCCTGCGCGAGAAGCTGGCCGGAGGCCAGAGCTGATCACGCGGTAGCCACCGAGCGGTAGACAGCTCGCGACCGGGGTCCCGGTCCCCTTCCCAGGGGGCCGGGACCCCGGTCTTTCCGCGTTCTGAGGCACCCGGCCCGGCTTTCGCGCGTTCCGGCGTCCCGAACCCCGCTTGTCCCGGCGCGCGGGGGACACGCCGGAACGCGCCCGCCCCCGCGCCCCTCGGCCTCCTCACCCCCTCGCCCTTCCGGGACGGCCCGCCCCGCGCGTACACAGGGAGACGTGCGAGAGGCACCCGGATGGTGAGGACCGTGAGGCGGCGCGGTGAGCACCCCCTCGGACCTCAGGATCACCACCGGTGCCCGCCGGTGGCGCGGCACACGTGAGAGAGGTACCTCCCGCAGGGGGAGAGCCTTCGCCGCACCCCGGTACGAGTCGCCCGTACCTTCCCGCGCGACCAGAGGTCACCAGCGGTGCCGGTGCCGCGCCGGCCACGACGGGACCCTCGGCCTCGCCCCGGCGCGGCGGCCGCGGCGGGGCCCGTTCACCGGCTACCACGACAGCGGTGCGCGCACGGACTCCAGCGCCGCGCCCAGTCCACACCTGGAGGCGCCCTGGCACTCCCTGTCCGGCGGGCCCGACGCCGCCGCCCCCGCCTCACTCAACGAGCCCCCCGGGCACGTCACTTCGCAGGCGACCGCCCGAGCTGCCACGACGCCTGGCGGCACGGCGCGTTCTCCTCCCCGCGTAAAGTCAGCAGCCACCACCAGCGGTCCTCGACCCCTGAGGACCGCCCGCGCCGGCCGCGCCCCCACTACCGGGGCGTTCCGCGCGCGGCGCACGGGCCGGGGACGCGGGCGGGAATGCCCGCGTCCCCTCGCGTGTTCTTGTCCGGGGAGTACGAGAAGGACCGGAGGGCGTCAGAGTGCTTGATCCGCAGGGTTTGTACACGTGGGAGCCGAAGGGCCTGGCCGTCGTGGACACCGCGCTGGCCCAGGAGTCGGCGGGCCTGGTCATGCTGTACCACTTCGAGGGATACATCGACGCCGGGGACACGGGGGACCAGCTCGTCGAGCGCGTCCTGGACACCCTGCCCAGCCAGGTCGTCGCCCGCTTCGACCACGACCGGCTGGTCGACTACCGGGCGCGCCGGCCGCTGCTCACCTTCCGCCGCGACCAGTGGACGGACTACGAGGAGCCGGCCATCGAGGTCCGCCTCGTGCAGGACGCCACCGGAGCACCCTTCCTCGTGTTGTCCGGACCCGAACCGGACGTCGAGTGGGAGAGGTTCGCCGCGGCCGTCGGCCAGATCGTGGAGCGCCTCGGGGTGCGGCTCGCGGTCAACGTCTACGGCATCCCGATGGGCGTCCCGCACACCCGGCCCGTCGGCCTGACCCCGCACGGCAACCGCAACGATCTGGTGCCGGGCCACCCCACGCCCTTCGAGCAGGCCCAGGTCCCCGGCAGCGCCGAATCGCTCATCGAGTACCGGCTCGGCCAGGCCGGGCACGATGTCCTCGGTATCACCGCGCACGTCCCGCACTACATCGCCCGCTCCGCCTACCCGGACGCGGCGCTCACCGCGCTGGAGGCGTTCACCGGGGCGACCGGTCTCGTGCTGCCCGGGATCGCGCACAGCCTGCGCACCGAGGCCCACCGCACCCAGACCGAGATCGACCGCCAGGTCCGGGAGGGCGACGAGGAACTGGTCGCCCTCGTCCAGGGCCTTGAGCACCAGTACGACGCGGTGGCCGGCGCCTCCTCGCGCGGCAACATGCTCGCCGAGCCCGCCGACATCCCCTCCGCCGACGAGATCGGCCGCGAGTTCGAGCAGTTCCTCGCCGAACGCGAAGGCGACGCCTGACCCGGCCGCCCGGTCACCCGGCGGCCCGCCGCGGCGGCCCGGTGACCGGCCGGTCCGGGCAGGCCCCGCCCCTCTGACGGACTTCGGCGCGCCCTCCCCGGCAGGCGGCACCCGACCGCCGCGCGGCGACCTTCCCGGCGTATCCGGCTCAATCCGTCTTAATCCGGCCTGTCCGAGGCCGGAATCGCCCTGTTGACGCCCGTTGTGCGGTGACTTCATCCTGAATCCCGGACATTCCGAGCAACGAGGGACAACAGGGGAATGATGGTCTGCATCAGGCGTACGCACGCGAGGGCCGGTCTCGTCGGGCTTCTGGCAATGGGACTGTTCGGCGCCTTCGTGCCGCAGGCGTCCGCCGTCTCGTACAGCCCGTGGGGCTACTACGGGCCGGTCAAGGGCTACAAGTACAAGAACCGCGCGGCGATCGCCGACAGTTCACGCCTCTACGCGTCGACGACGGCCGCCAGGAACGGCAGCGGCAACGTACCGGCCGGTTACCTCGGCGCGCTGGCCCGGCTCTACAAGGGCGACGCGCTGTGCAAGTCGGCCGGGTACGCCTACAACTCCGGCCCGGCGAACAGCCTGTCCGTCCCGACCCAGGGCAACGGCTGCGGGACCGGCGCCTACTACAGCTACGGGGCCACGAAGGCGTACAACGGGAACGGCTACAAGGCCGTCTACACCTTCAAGTCCCCGAGCCTCAACCACCGTTCCGTGGCGGCCCGCTCGACGCCCTCCCCGCAGGAGGCGGCGGACCGGGCCCTGCCGAGGAACGCGAGGGGACAGACGTACGGCTCCGGCCTGGACGCGGGAACGCCCCAGGCGGCGCCCGACCTGATCCGGGCGTACACGACGGAGGGGGAGCTCGGCTACGTGAAGCGGGCGGAGCTGGAGGACGAACCGGCCCCCGCCTCGCCGCGTCAGGCCCTCGCCTTCCAGTCGGAACGGGCCGGCAAGGACCGCCGGATCCCGGTGTACGCGCTCGACGGGACGACGGCCGTCGGCACCTTCGTGGTCGAGGCGCCGCAGGCCACCCTCACGAAGGGCCGCTGACCCGTCCCCGCTCCCCCGCGCCTGCCGCGGGGGAGCGGCCGCCGAGTGGCCGGCTCCGTGGGTCCTCCGTGGGCCGCCCTCCGGTGGCCGGGTGGCCGTTCACGGCGTCCCCGCCCGCTGCGAGGAGGCGGCGGGCGCCGGCGGCCTCCCGCCGGGTGTCAGCCGCCGGTGAGGGAGGCCGCCCGGACGGCCGCCGCCCCCCGCTCGCGCCGCCCGCGCAGCAACACGACGACGAGCGCGAAGACCTGGAGCACGAGTTCCAGGCCCGGCAGGTCGGCGGTCGCCTCGGCGTGGACGTGTCCGGTGCGGCGGATCGTGCCGACGGGCTCACCGTCGTCGCCGAGCATGGTGTGCTCCCGGCCTGCCGCCGCGGTCCGGCGGAACGAGACGACCCGCTCACCGCACGTCAGTCTCCAGCTCCGGCGCACCCGGTCCGTGGTCGCGACGACGGTTCCGCCGGCGTCGAGCAGCTCGTGGACGCCGCTGAAGCGGTGAACGCGGACACGGTAGTCGAAGCCGTGCAGGGTGACGCGCGTGCCGGAGCGTCCCGCGGACAACGAGAACGTCGTCAGCGCCCGGCCGTCCTCGCTCAGCTCGTACTCCTGGCCCGGCGGATGTTTCCTCTTCGCGTGCAACATGTCCTCATCACAGCATCCGCCCGCCGGGTGGGCCCATGCCATCTGTCACGCATGACGGGCGGGACACCGGGGGCACCGGTCACGGGCGGGCGTGCTCGCCCGCACGACCGCCGCCTCCCGGGCCGCCACCGGACCGGTCCCCTGAGGGCCGGGCCGTAGCATGGGCGACGTGGACGCGCGTGATCCGGACGAGTTCTCCGTCGGCCAGTGGCCGGACTGGAGTTTCTGGAAGAACCCGCCGGACGGCCCCAGGGCCCGCGGCCGGGGCCGGGTGGCCGTCGCCACGGCCACCGCGCTGGCCTCCCTCACCCTCGTCGCGCGGGCCGAGGACATCGCACACGGCAGCACACCTCCCTGGCTCAGCTCCCTCGCGATCGGCCTCCTCGCCTGCTACGTCGTCGGCTGCGTGCTGGCGCCCTGGTACGGGCCGGTGGCGCCGCGGCGGGGACGCGTCGCCATCGTGGCCGCGATGTTCCTGCTGGGGGCGGCACCGGCCGTGCTTCTCGCGTCACCGTCCTACCTGACCGATCTGACCTACGCCCTCGCGATCGGGCTCATGCTGCTGCCGCTGCGCCACGCGCTGCTGCTCGGCCTCGCCACGGTGCTGGCCCAGATCCTCTGGATGTGTGCCGCCCGGGGCGGGGTGGCCTGGGCGCAGGTGGCCGTCCTCGTCGGCGTGACCGCGGCGCTCGGCACCGTCTTCGCGCTCAGCTTCACGATCGGTCATCTGCGGGCCGCGCGCGAGCAGGTCAGGAGACTGGCGGTCAACCAGGAACGGGAGCGGGTCGCCCGGGACATGCACGACGTCCTCGGCCACAGCCTCTCCACGATGACCGTCAAACTGGGGCTGACACGGCGCCTCCTGGAGTCCTCCGGAGACCTCGCCCTCGCGGTCGGCCAGGTCACCGAGCTGGAGGGCATGGCGCGCACGGCGCTGTCCGACGTGCGGGCCACCATCTCGGGCTACCGCACCCTGTCGCTGGACAGCGAGCTGGCCGGTGCCCGCGTGGCGCTGCGTGCCGCCGGCGTACGGGCGGACCTGCCCGCCGCGACCGACGCGGTGCGCCCCGGCCTGCGCGAGGTGTTCGGTTACGTCGTGCGGGAGGCGGTCACCAACGTGCTGCGTCACTCCGGCGCCGACGTGTGCGTCGTCCGCGTCGGGCCGGACTGGGTCGAGGTCACCGACAACGGCGGTTCCACCGGCGGGGCGAGCGCCGGGATGGGGCTCACCGGCCTCACCGAACGACTGGCCGCCGTGTCGGGCACCCTCGAACACGGGCCCGCCCCCGGCGGCGGGTTCCGGGTCCTCGCCCGCGGGCCGGCCCCGGCGGTCCCCCTCGCCCCCTCTCAGGAAGCCGAGCCGACATGATCCGCGTCCTGCTGGCCGACGACCAGGCACTCGTACGCGGCGCCCTCGCCGCCGTACTCCGGCTCGAACCCGACATCGACGTGGTCGCCGAGATCGGCACCGGCACCGAGGTGCTGGCCGCCGCGCAGCGCACCGCGCCCGACATCGCGCTGCTCGACGTACAGATGCCCGGCCGCGACGGCCTGGCCGTCGCCGCCGACCTCCGGCGGGCGCTGCCCGGCTGCCGCACCGTCATCTGCACGACCTTCAGCCGGCCCGGCTACCTCTCGCGGGCCATGTCGGCGGGCGCGGCCGGGTACGTCGTGAAGGACTCCCCGCCCGAGCAACTGGTCGACGCGATCCGCCGCGTCCACGCCGGCCTGCGCTTCGTAAATCCGGCCCTCGCCGCCGAGGCGCTGGCCGGCGGTGCGAGCCCGCTGACCGACCGCGAGGCGGACGTGCTGCGCGCCGCGGCCGAGGGCGGCACCGTGGCCGACATCGCCGGCGCGCTCCGGCTGTCCCGGGGAACCGTGCGCAACCACCTGTCCGCGGCGATCGGCAAGACGCGGGCCCGCACCCGGGCCGAGGCGGCCCGCCTCGCGGAGAACAACGGCTGGCTGTGACCACGGCGCCGCCCACTCTTGTCTCCCTTCACCGGTCCGGTTCTCGCATGACCTGTCGCGAAACCCTCGCGGCAGGCAGGCAGGCAGGCAGGCAGGCGAAGCCGCCGGGGGCGGCCGGGTGTCGCCGGGCCGCCGGACCTGCCTAAGCTGCCCCCATGCTTTCCGTAGGGCTGACCGGCGGCATCGGTGCCGGCAAGAGTGAGGTGTCCCGGCTGCTCGTGCGCCACGGGGCGGTGCTGATCGACTCCGACCGCATCGCCCGTGAGGTCGTGGAGCCGGGTACACCGGGGCTGGCCGCCGTGCTCGACGCCTTCGGCGCCGGGGTGCTCACGGCCGAGGGCAGCCTCGACCGCCCGGCCCTCGGCCGGATCGTGTTCGGGAACCCGGAGAAGCTGGCCCAGCTCAACGCCATCGTGCACCCGCTGGTCCGCGAGCGTTCCGCCGCGCTCCAGCAAGCCGCCCCGGCCGACGCCGTCGTCGTCAACGACGTACCGCTGCTCGTGGAGAACGGGCTCGGCCCGCTCTACGATCTGGTGCTCGTGGTCGACGCCCGGCCAGAGACCCAGCTGCGGCGCCTGGTCGCCACGCGCGGCATGACCGAGTCCGACGCCCGCGCCCGGATGGCCGCCCAGGCCACCCGCGAACAGCGCCTCGCCGCCGCCGACCTCGTGATCGACAACGACGGCCCGCTCGACACGCTGGCCGCCCGCGTCGCCGAGGTCTGGGCGGATCTGGAGCGCCGCGCGAAAGGTCTGGAGCGCCGCGCGACAGGCTGAGCCCGGCCCGGCACCCCCGGCCGCTCCTCCGGCGGGTCCGGCCGCGCCCTCCCGGGCGCCGGCCCCGGAATAGCGCGGCCGTGCGCGGTGTTGCCCCTGGGCAGTGAGGGAAGGACACCGCCATGCCCGAAAGCACCCCGGAGAACCACGTCATCGACTTCCGGGCCGCCGAGCAACTGCTCGCGGCCCGTGACCCGCGCGGCGCCGTGAAACTCCTGGACTCCGTGATCGCCGCCCACCCCGAGAACACCGCGGCCCGACTGCTGCGCGCCCGCGCCTTCTTCGCCTCGGCGCAACTGCGCGGCGCCGAGCTGGAGTTCAGCCTCGTCCTGGAGCGCGAACCGGACAACGCCTTCGCGCACTTCGCCCTCGCCCGCACCTTCGAGCGCGCCAACCGCCCCGAACAGGCCCGGCGCCACTTCCGGCTCGCCGCCGCCCTCGACCCGCAGCCCGAGTACCTCAGGGCCGCCCGATTCGAGGAGGCGACCGGCCCGCAGTAGGGCGGACGGAGAAGCGTCAGGGCGCACGGGGAAAGGGGCCTCCGGTCGCTGACCGGAGGCCCCTTCCGCCGCGGGTCCCGTCGCAGGCCCTTCGTGTGCCACGACGGGCCCTGTTCGCCGCCGTACACCGGCACGCTTTCCGCCCCGCCGGGCGCGGGACGCCGTCACATGGGCCACAACTGTGGCGGCTGGTGCCCGGTGTGCAGGCGTACGAGCACGACGATCAGGTCGATCGTCACGAGCACCCACAGGACCGCGCTCACCGCCGCGAGGCCGGGCTCGTCGGCCAGGGCGAAGCCGACGGTGGCGCCGATCGTCAGCAACTGCCCCCACACACTCAGCCAGAACCGCAGCTTCAGGGGACTCTTCGCGGTCAGTGGTTCACTCCCGGTACGCATGGCACTCTCCGCTCATCGGATGCCCCTTTCGTCCCTCTTCTTCCGGTGTACCTCGATCCTGTACGGGAGGGAAGGGAATCGGGCACTCGTTCGGGACCGGTCGAGCTGTGGGAGGACGGACAGGGGGCTTACCGTCGCCCGTCCTCGCGGACCGGCTCCGCGGCGAGGGAGGCGGACCGGGCGGCGAGAAGCGCGGGCAGGTGCTCCGCGCTCCAGGCACGGGCCGCGGCGATCAGGGAGAACAGGCTGCGGCCCAGCGGCGTCAGCGCGTACTCGACGCGGGGCGGGTTCTCGGCGTAGGAGGCCCGGGTCACCAGCCCGTCGCGCTCCATCGCGCGCAGGGTCTCGGTGAGCACCTTCGGGGTGATGCCCCGCAGCGGAACCCGCAGCTCGCCGAACCTCCGGGGGCCGCCCTCCAGACAGATCGCGACCATCGCGGTCCACTTGTCGCCGATCCGGATCGGCAGGGCACCGGAGGGGCACAGGGGATCGAACAGCTCGGGGTCCAGGGGTTCGTCCATGGGCAGGGACGGTAGCCGGTTTCGTTGCAGTAACCGGCACCCCCGTGGCTACCGTCTCCCCGGCGGTGGGAGCGGCCCGCCGCACGGGAGGGGGCAGAGATGAGCGGGATCGTCGTGTTCGGTGCGGGAGGCCGGGCGGGCCGGGCCGTCACCCGGGAGGCGCGCCGCCGGGGACATCAGGTCACCGCGGTGGTGCGTGATCCGCGCCGGCACGCGGGGATCGAGGCGGACGGGGTGCGCCTGCTCGGCGGCGACATCACCGACCCGCGGGCGGTGGCCCTGGCGAGCGAGGGCCAGCACGCCGCGGTGCACGCGGTCAGCCCGTTCACCGGGCCGGAGCGCGGATTCGCCGGCCTGGACCCCGAGTTCTTCGTCAAGGCCGCCGAGGCGCTGCTGCGGGGCCTGACCGAGACGCGGACCCACCGGCTCCTGGCCGTCGGCCTGTTCGCGAACCTCAAGACCCCGGACGGCACACCGGTGCTGGACGATCCCGCTCTCCTGCCCCCGCCCATCCGTCCCTTCGCCCTCGCGCACCAGGCCGGACTGGACCGGCTGAGGGAGGCGGACACCCCCGTCGACTGGCTCGTACTGACCCCGCCGGCCCGGCTGGAGCGGGACGCCCCGCGGACGGGCCGCTACCGCGTGGGCGGCGACACGGTTCCCGATCCGGCGACGGCGCGGCTCTCGTACGCCGACCTCGCGGTGGCCGTGCTGGACGAGACGGAGACCCCGCGCCACCACCGCACCCGCGTCTCCGTGTACACGTGACCGGACGGCGCCCATGGCGCTCCGCGTGAACGGACGCCCACAGGGCGGGAACTCCCGCCCCGGCGGCCCCCGTTGTCCCTACAGGCGTCGGCAGGCGCCGCCCGTCCCTTGTCGTCGGGGCAAGGCGTACGGCCCGGCCGGGGAGTGGCGGATGACGACGCATCGCGAGGGGTACGGCGGTACGGGGCCGGGGGCGCTCACCCCGGACGGCTGCGCGGTCGAACTGTACGAGCGGCTGCGGGCGGGGGAGGAGCCCGGGATCATCGCGGCGGCCTCCCCGCCCGGAGCCCGCGTCCTCGAACTGGGCTGCGGGGCCGGCCGGGTGACGCACCCCCTGCTGGAGCGCGGGTTCGCCGTCACCGCGGTCGACGAGTCCGCCGAGATGCTGGAACGGGTGCGCGGGGCGCGGACCGTCCGCTCGGCGATCGAGGAACTCGACCTCGGGGAGAGCTTCGACGTCGTGCTGCTCGGCTCGTTCCTCGTGCACGCGGGCGACGTCGAGGTACGGCGCGGACTGCTGCGCACCTGTCGGCGGCACCTGGCCGAGGGCGGCAGCGTCCTCGTCCAGCGGGAGGGCGCCGACTACCACGAGCGTCTCCCGCGCGAACGCGTCGACCCGGGCGGGTACACGGTGCGCATCGTCTCGGCCACCCCGCTCGGCGACGGCGTCGACCAGATCCACGCCGTGTACGAGTTCCCCGACGCGCGCTGGACCCAGACCTTCCTGTCCCGCCCGCTGGACGACGCGGCCTTCCGCGCGGCGCTCGCCGAGGCCGGGCTCCAGGTCGCCGAGGTCCTCACCGACGACGGCGTCTGGGTCCGCGCGGTCGCCGCCTCCTGACCCCCGGGGCGGCCGGCGCGGCGGCTCAGCCCGGCCGCCCCGTCCGTCCGGCCCCGCCGGGCGGCGGGGTCACATTGCCCCACACCCCGCGCAACCGCTCCAGCTCCCTGCGGTCCCGCTTGGTGGGGCGGCCCGCACCCCGGTCCCTGACCCCGGCCGGGGCGACCGCCTCACGCGGCGGGGGCGGCGGGCTGTGGTCCACGTAGCACTCGACGGCGACCGGCGCCCCGACGCGCTTGCGCAGCAGCCCGCGCACGACCAGGACCCGGTCGCGGCCCTCGTGCCGCAGCCGCACCTCGTCGCCCACCCGCACCGGGGCCGCCGCCTTCGCCGGCTCCTTGTTGACCCGCACGTGCCCCGCCCGGCAGGCCGCCGTGGCCGCCGACCGCGTCTTGACCATCCGCACCGACCACAGCCACACGTCGACGCGGACGCTGCCGCCCTCCGGAGTTCCCTGGCTCGCCATGCCACCGAGCCTAGTGGCCCGCCGCCCGCCACCCGTAGGGATTACTTGGGGAACCCCTACGGGCCCGATCCCGCACCCGTAAGGAGTACCCGGGGCCCGATACGGCCGAATGGCCGTGCACCGCCGTACCCGGTCCGGGATTCTGGCCGCCCGGACCGGCCGCCCGCCGGCCCCGGACAGCGGCGGCGAAAGGCACGGCATGCAGCAGGACCCGTACGGGGGCCCCGATCTGGAGCACCGGGCCGACCGGCTCGTGGAAGGGCTGGAACGGGACCCGGTCCGGCTCGCCGCGATCCCGTCCCCCGCCTTCCCCGGCTCCCCGCCCGGACCCGGCCGGCGGGCGTACGCACCGCTCACCGGAGCCCAGCGGGCGGCCCTTGTCGAACACGCCGGACGCGCCGGCCGGCCGGACACCGCCCCGGTCCTCCACGCCCGTACCGAAGGCACCCGCGAGCGGGGCGGCGCCGCGTGAGCCACAGCGACGTCAGGGACGAACGGACGGAGAGCACCGGCGACGGCGGCGGGAAGCGTTTCGCCTTCCCCAGCGCCCTCACGATCCTCGCGATCGTCACGGTCGCCGTATGGGCCCTCGCCTTCCTCATCCCCTCCGGCGAGTACCGGCGCGACACCGACGGCGCGCCCGTCGAGGGCACCTACCACCGCGTCGACTCCGGGCAGAGCCTCGTCGACCGGCTCAACGACCTCTTCCTCGCACCCGTCAACGGCCTGTACGGCATCAGGGACGCGAAGAGCGGACAGGTGGGGCCCGACCTGTCCGGCGAGCTGTACGGCAGCGCCGGGGTGTTCCTCTTCGTCCTCGCGATCGGCGCGTTCATCACCGTCGTCTTCGCGACCGGCGCGCTCGACCGGGGCATCGAACGCCTCGCGCACCGGCTGCGCGAGCGCGGGCCGCTGCTCATCGCGGGCGTCATGGTCGTCTTCTCGGTCCTCGGCACCGTCGAGGGCTTCGCCGAGGAGACCCTCGGCTTCTACGGGCTGATCGTGCCGCTCATGCTCGTCCTCGGCTACGACCGGCTCGTCGCCACCGGGGCGATCATCCTCGGCGCGGGCGTCGGCGTGCTGTGCTCCACCGTCAACCCCTTCGCGACCGGGGTGGCCTCCTCGGCCGCCGACATCTCCCTGGGCGACGGCATCGTCCTGCGCTTCCTCATGTGGGTCGTCCTCACCACCGTGACCGTCCTCTACGTCATCCGCTACGCGCGGCGCGTACGGCGCGACCCGGACCGCTCGCTGGGCGGCTTCCGGCCCGGAGACCGGGAGCACGTCGTCACCGCGCAGGCGCGGACGCCGCCGCTGAGCCGGCTGCACCAGAGCCTCCTGTGGCTGGTCGGCCTGATCTTCGCCTTCATGATCTTCTCGGTGGTGCCCTGGTCCAACGCCCTCACCGGGAACGCCGAGGCCACCCCCTACGGATTCGAACTCGGCTGGTCCTTCCCGCAGCTCGCCGCCCTGTTCCTGTGCGCGGCCGTGCTCGTCGGCCTCGTCGCCCGGCTCGGCGAGGCCAGGCTCAGCGCCACCCTCGTGCAGGGCGCCGCCGACTTCCTCTCGCCCGCCCTCGTGATCCTCCTGGCCCGGGGCGTCACCGTGATCATGAACAACGCGCGGGTCACCGACACCGTGCTGCACGCCATCGAGGGCGTCGTGCGGGGCACCTCCTCGGGCCTGTTCGCCGTCATCGTCTTCGTCGTCAACCTCCCCCTCGCCTTCCTCATCCCCTCCACCTCGGGTCACGCGACCCTCGCCATGCCGATCCTCGCGCCGCTCGCCGACTTCGCGGGCGTCCCGCGCGCCCTCGTCGTCACCGCGTGGCAGGCCGCGAGCGGCTGGATGAACCTCTGGGTGCCGACCACCGCCGTGACCATCGGCGGCGTGGCCCTCGCGAAGGTCGGCTACGACACGTACCTGCGGTTCGTCTGGCCGCTGCTCGCCCTGCTGTTCGTCCTGGTGTGCGCCTTCGTCGCGCTCGGCGCGGTGTGGACCTGAAGCCGGGCCGCCGCGCCCGCCTACCCTGGGAACACATGACGAAGGGCACGAACGGCACCAAGGGCACCAAGGGCACGGGGGAAGCGATCGGCACGCGGAGCGCGGGGCGGGACCCGGCACGGAGCATGGCAGAACTGGACGGGCGCGTCGCCGACTGCCGCGCCTGCCCCCGGCTCGTCGACTGGCGCGAGGAGGTCGCCCTGGAGAAACGCGCCGCCTTCGCCGGCCAGGAGTACTGGGGCCGGCCCGTGCCCGGCTTCGGCCCCGCCGACGCGCCGCTCGCGCTGATCGGCCTCGCGCCCGCCGCGCACGGCGGCAACCGCACGGGCCGCATGTTCACCGGTGACCGCTCCGGCGACGTCCTCTTCCGCGCCCTGTACGACGTGGGGCTGGCCAACCGGCCCACCGCCGTCTCGGCCGACGACGGGCTGGAACTGCGCGGCGTACGGGTCACCGCCCCCGTGCACTGCGCGCCCCCCGCCAACAAGCCGACCCCCGCCGAACGCGACACCTGCCGGCCCTGGCTGGTGACCGAACTGAGCCTGCTGCGTCCCCGGTTGCGGGCCGCCGTCGTCCTCGGCGCCTTCGGCTGGCAGGCCGCGCTGCCCGCCTTCGCCGCCGCCGGCTGGCAGGTGCCCCGCCCCCGGCCCGCCTTCGGCCACGGCGCCCGGGTCCTCCTGGAGGCGCGGGACGGCGGGCCGTCCCTCGACCTCTTCGGCTGCTTCCACGTCAGCCAGCGCAACACCTTCACCGGCCGGCTGACCCCCGCGATGCTGCGCGAGGTCCTCTCCGGCGCCGCGCACGCCGCCGGACTGCCCGCCGAGGGGCCGCGCGAGAGCTGAACGAGCGGGGCGGCCGGGAGGGCCCGATACGTATACGGCCCCGCCCGCCCCGTACGAGGAGTACGGGACGGGCGGGGCCGTGGGGCGGCCGGGCGCGGAACGCGCTCAGCCGGACAGGGACCTGCCGGGGTGCGCTCAGACAGGGACCTGCCGGGGTGCGCTCAGCCCTTCAGGGAGGCCAGGGCCTCGTTGAAGGTGGCCGAGGGACGCATCACGGACGCGGCCTTCGCCGAGTCGGGCTGGTAGTACCCGCCGATGTCGGCCGGGGAGCCCTGGACGGCGATCAGCTCGCCGACGATCTTCTCCTCCTGCTCGGCCAGCGACTGCGCGAGCGCCGCGAAGGACTCGGCGAGCTGCGCGTCCTCGGTCTGCCCGGCCAGCTCCTGCGCCCAGTACAGGGCGAGGTAGAAGTGGCTGCCGCGGTTGTCGATGCCGCCGAGCTTGCGGCTGGGCGACTTGTCCTCGTTGAGGAAGGTGCCGGTCGCCCGGTCCAGGGTGTCGGCGAGGACCTGCGCGCGGGCGTTGCCGGTGGTCTGCGCGAGGTGCTCGAAGCTCACCGCGAGCGCGAGGAACTCACCGAGGCTGTCCCAGCGCAGGTAGTTCTCCTTGACCAGCTGCTGCACGTGCTTGGGCGCGGAACCACCGGCGCCGGTCTCGAACAGGCCGCCGCCGTTCATCAGCGGGACCACCGACAGCATCTTGGCGCTGGTGCCCAGCTCCAGGATCGGGAAGAGGTCCGTGAGGTAGTCGCGCAGCACGTTGCCGGTCACCGAGATGGTGTCCTCGCCGCGGCGGATGCGCTCCAGCGAGTACGCGATCGCGTCCTCCGGCGTCCTGACCTCGATGGTCAGGCCCTCGGTGTCGTGCTCCGGGAGGTACTGCTCGACCTTCGCGATGAGGTTGGCGTCGTGGGCGCGGCCCTCGTCCAGCCAGAAGACGGCCGGGACGCCGGTGGCGCGGGCGCGGGTCACGGCGAGCTTGACCCAGTCGCGGATCGGCGCGTCCTTGGTCTGGCACATGCGGAAGATGTCACCCGCGCCGACGGGCAGCTCCAGGACCGCCTCGCCCTTCGTGTTCACGACCCGGACGGTGCCGGTGACGGGAATCTCGAAGGTCTTGTCGTGGCTGCCGTACTCCTCGGCCTTCTGCGCCATGAGGCCGACGTTGGGCACCGAGCCCATCGTGGCCGGGTCGAAGGCGCCGTGGGCGCGGCAGTCGTCGATGACGACCTGATAGATCCCGGAGTAGCTGCTGTCAGGGATGACCGCGAGGGTGTCCGCCTCGTTGCCGTTCTTGTCCCACATGTGACCCGAGGTGCGGATCATCGCCGGCATCGACGCGTCGACGATGACGTCCGAGGGCACGTGCAGGTTGGTGATGCCCTTGTCGGAGTCGACGTAGGCCAGCTCCGGGCCCTCGGCCAGCTCGGCCTCGAAGGACTCCTTGATCCTCGCCCCCTCGGGCAGGCCGTCCAGGCCCTTGAGGATGCCGCCCAGACCGTCGTTCGGGGTCAGGCCGGCGGCGGCGAGCTGCGCGCCGTACTCGGCGAAGGTCTTCGGGAAGAAGGCCCGTACGACATGACCGAAGATGATCGGGTCGGAGACCTTCATCATCGTGGCCTTCAGGTGCACGGAGAACAGCACGCCCTCGGCCTTGGCGCGCGCGATCTGCGCGGTCAGGAACTCGCGCAGCGCGGCCACGTGCATGACGGAGGCGTCCACCACCTCACCGGCGAGAACCGGCACGGACTCGCGCAGCACCGTCGTGGAACCGTCGTCGCCCGACAGCTCGATACGGAGGCTGTCCTCGGCGGGGATCACCACGGACCGCTCGGTGGAGCGGAAGTCGTCGGCGGACATCGTCGCCACGTTCGTCTTCGACCCGGACGTCCAGGCACCCATGCGGTGCGGGTGCGCCTTCGCGTAGTTCTTGACGGAGGCGGGCGCGCGGCGGTCGGAGTTGCCCTCGCGCAGCACCGGGTTCACGGCGCTGCCCTTGACCTTGTCGTACCGCGCGCGGACGTCGCGGTCCTGGTCGGTCTTCGGGTCGTCCGGGTAGTCCGGCAGCGCGTAGCCCTGCTTCTGCAGCTCGGCGATCGCGGCCTTCAGCTGCGGGATCGAGGCCGAGATGTTCGGCAGCTTGATGATGTTGGCCTCGGGCGTCTGCGCCAGCTCGCCCAGCTCGGCGAGGGCGTCGTCGACGCGCTGGCCCTCCTCCAGCCACTCGGGGAACCCGGCGATGATCCGCCCGGCCAGCGAGATGTCGCGGCTCTCCACGGCGACACCGGCCGTCGAGGCGTACGCCTCGATCACCGGCAGGAACGAGTACGTCGCCAGGGCCGGGGCCTCGTCGGTGTGCGTATAGATGATGGTCGAGTCAGTCACCGGGTGCTCCGCTCCGTCTCCACAGTCTTCTGTCTCTTCAATATTGCTCGACATCAAGATATCCCGAAGAGGCGCCCCGTCCGAAAGGGCCCCGGCCCGCGGAACGAGCCGTCCGCGACGGCCCCGGACCGGACGCCGGGCGCGGGCGGACCCCACCGGGCGCCGGGGCCCGGACCCCACCGGGCGCGGGCGGACCCCACCGGGCGCCGGGGCCCGGGAAATGCCGCGCGCCACCGTTCAGGCGGCTCCGGGCCGCGTGGACGCCCTCACCCGCCGCGCGTATCCCGCCACCGAGCCGTACGCGCCTCGTCGAGGCCACGGACCGGTACACGCGGCGCGGGGTGGGCGTCCCAGGCGGGCTGACGCCTCACGGGCGCCCCGGGCGGCCCCCGTCCGCTCCCGCGCCGTCTTCCGTCATCTCCCCGAAACCCACTCGTTCCCGGTCTTGACACGCGCTCCCGTACCCTGGTGAGGAGCCAAGGCCGACGTCGTCCGCGGGCATCACCTCACGTGACCGCGCCGGACGGCCGCGTACGCGCGACCGTCCGTGACCTGCCGACTGGAGCCAGCTTGTCCGTACGCGTCCTGCGCGACCGCACCACCGCGCACACCCCGCGCACCACCACCCTCCCACCCTGGCTCGGCCATGCCCTGCGCGCCCAGCGCGGACCCATGCCCTGGGTCGCCATGGCCCGGGGCGGCCTCGCCGTGCTCCCGCTGCTGCTCGCCGTCGCCGCGGGCCGGCCCACCGCCGGGGTCATGGCCGCGCTCGGCACGCTGCTCGCCGCGATCAACGACCGGCCGGGCCCGCGCCGCACCGCCGTCCTGCGGCTGTCCGCACCCGCCCTCGCCGGGGCCTGCGGACTCCTCCTCGGTTCCTACGCCACGGCCCTCACGCCCGACCCGCGACGGGCCCTCGTCCTGCCCCTCGTGCTCGCCGCGCTCGGGCTGCTCGCCGGCGCCGTCAGCGCGATCGGACCGGTCGCCTCCGGCATCGGCACCCAGCTGCTCGTGACGGCCGCGATCGGTGCCGGCATGCCCCTGCCCGAGCCGGGCTGGCAGCGGGCCCTGTTCTTCCTCGCCGGGGCCGGCTGGCTGCTCGCCCTGCGCCTGCTCCTGCCCTCACCCGGCAGGACCACCCGCAACCCGTACCGGCTCGACGGCGAACGCGGCGCCGTGGCCGCCGTCTACACCGCCGTCGCCGACCTCCTCGACGCCACCGGCACCGAGAGCGCCCTCTCCCGCCGCGCCGCCCTCACCACCGCCCTCGACCAGGCCCAGGACGCCCTCGCCGGCCCCCGGCTGCGCCGCTTCGCGAGCAGCGCCGCCGAACGCCGGCTGCACGCCCGGTTCTCGGCCGCCCTGCCGCTCGCCGAGGCCGCCACCGCCCTGGCCTGGGCCGGCACGCCACTGCCCGCCCGCGCCGCCCGCGGATGCCGCGCCCTCGCGGACGCCGTCCTGCTCGACGCCCTCCCCGGCGTCGTGCCCGCGCCCAGCAGGGACGCCGCCGGTCTGCGCTCCCTGGACAACGCCCTGCTCGACGCCGTCACCGCCTTCGACACGGCCGGCCCGGCCGGCCTCGCGACGGCCCGCACCCGGCGCGGCCCCCTGCGCGCTGCGCTGCGCCGCGCCACCGGACCGGCGGGACGCGAGTACGGCACCCGGGTCGCGCTGTGCCTGGGAGCCAGCGCCGCCGCCGCCCAGGCCCTGCACCCCGAGCACTGGTACTGGCTGCCGGCGACCGCGGTCTTCCTCGTGAAGCCCGACCTCGGGCCGCTCGCCTCCCGGGCGCTGTGCCGCGTCGCGGGCACCCTGGTGGGGGCCGCGCTCTTCGCCCTCCTGGTGACCGTCCTGCGGCCGGTGCCCCTGCCGGGCGCCGCCGGGCTCGTCGCGCTCGTCGCCGTGTGCGGCGCGCTGATCCCGCTCGGCATGCGCCACTTCGCCGTCCAGACCGCCGTCGTCACCGTCCTGGTGCTCGCCCTCGTCGGACTCGGCGGGGAGACCCAGGCCACCTGGAACCGTGTCACCGACTCGCTGCTCGCCTGCGCGATCGTCCTGCTCGTCGGCCATCTGCCGCTGCCCGGACGGCGCGGCAACGTCGTCCGCGGCCGCCTCACCGCCGCCTCGCAGGCCGCCACCGACTACCTCGGGCACGTCCTCAGCGGCTCCGAGGACCGGCCCGGCCGCTGGGCGCTGCGGCGCGCCGCCTACCGCTCCCTCGCCCAGGCCCGCACCGCCGTCGAACTGTCCGCCGCCGAGCTGCCCACCCTCGCGCGGCACACCGAGGGCGCCGCCGACGTCACCGCCGTACTCGAACGCCTCGTCGACACGACGACGGCCGCCGCCGTCCACTACGACGACGCGGGCCGGCTGCCCGAGCGCGACAGCGAACGCCTCAACGCGCTCCTCGGCGAACTCGACAGCTCGCGCGCCAAGGCCGCCTGCTGAGGCCGTGGACCGCCCGCCCGCCCGACGACCGCCGGGAGAGGGCCCGCAGCCCCCGTGCGCCGTCCCGACACGCCCCCGCGCACCCCGTGCGATCTCTCGCGCTGTCATAAGCCGGGGGCAAACAGGTGACGGAAACGTCACAGTGCGGCCCGGGACGTCCACTTGTGCGTCATTCTCGAAAAGCCCGTACCGCACCGACCGCCGACAGGCCACCGCCATCAGCGTGACGTGAGCGTGCGGGCCGTCGTTGTCCGGGAACAGGACGGCCCGCCGACGACGGACGGGGCCGGCCGACGACGCGAGGGGCACGAGGACAGGACGGGGTGGAGCCGTGAACAAGCGAGTGGTGCTGGAGCGTTTCCCTGCGGGTGGCCCGCGGGGCTCCTGGCCGGCCGAGGAGTTCGCCCGCGCCCTGCGCGGCGAGGGGACGGCCGCCGAGGTGGTCATGGACCTGGCTCAGGACGTGTTCCTGGTCATCGTCCGCGCCCGGGAGGCCCGGGACTGAAGCCCACGCGGGCCGGGAGAGCCGAAGCGCACCCCGCCGCACGCCCTCGCGCGGGGCGGACACGAGCGCCGGCCCGGCAGCGTGACACGGGCCACCGGTGCCGAGCCGTGGCGCGGGCCATCGGTACGCGGGGCGCTCAACGGGCAGTGGGGGGCTGGTGCCGAGCCGCGGCGTGGAGCAGTCGGTTCGCGGGGCGCCCAGCCGGGGGCGGGGCGTCGGTACCGGGCCTGCGCGGGGTGCCGTCAGCCGGTAGCGGGGTGCCGTCAGCCGGTGGCGGGGCGCCGTCAGCCGGTGGCGGGGGCCGGGCGCGACCACGCCGGCAGGGTGTCGGTGAGCCGGCACAGCGTCACGTACAGCGGGATGGGCGGCGTGTACGGGGCCTTGCCCGAGGGACAGTGCAGCAGCTCCGGCTCGCGCCGGCTGTCGGGGACCAGCGCCCCGGCGGCGTAGTGCACGGGCGCGGGCCACTCCAGGGCGACGTCCGAGCCCGAGGGCACGATCCACCACCAGCGGCCGCCGTCACTGTAGACGCAGCCCATGCTCGGCAGCCGGCCCATCACCCGTCGGGCCAGCGCCTCGGGCACCCCGACGGCGTCCGTACCCATCGACGTGGTCATCCCGCTCGGTACCGACAGCTTGACCAGCGCACCGCGCTCCGCTGCGCGCGTCCTGCCACGAGCGAGGCCCAGCAGCGTGTCCAGGCCCAGCGAACGTGCCGTCACCGTGTGCATTCAGCTCCCTCTTCCCGGGGCAGCTCCGCCCAGACGACGAGTCCCGCACCGTGTTCCGCCTCATGGGTTCCCCAGGCGGCACTCACCGCGGCGACCAGGAACAGGCCCCGCCCGTGCTCGTCGCGCGGGTCCTGCCGGGGGCTCGCGGGCACCCCGCTGCACCCCTCGTCGCGCACGGCTATGAGCAATCGGGCACCGCCGCCCGTACGAGCCCCGCCTCCCGTACGGACGACGGACGCCCCGCTCCCGGCGGCGGAAACCGCCACCGGGTGGCTCTCGGGCGTCGCGGCCGCGGACGCCGGGCGCCCAGCCGCGCCGCCGGCCCCTGCCCCAAGCGGCTCCGCGCCGTGGTGTCTGACATCGATGTCCGTTGTCCGTGCGGTGCCACGGTCCTCGGGCACCGCCCGATGGCCCCCCGCCAGTGACGGGCGGCCGGAGGCCCCGCCTCTCAGGAAGCCCTCCTCCGGCGCGCGCACCTCGCGCAGCTCGCACACGATCTGCCGGCTGCTCGTGTGCACGATCGCGTTGGTGACCAGCTCGGAGACGACCAGGGTCGCCGCCTCGCACGTGTCCTCGGCGACGGACCAGCCGGTGAGCTGGGCACGAGTGAGCCTGCGGGCCAGCGCTGCGGAGCCCGGATGCGCTGCCAGCTCGAAGCTCGCGCAGCGATCGGTGGCCTGGGTGGTGATTAACGGAGCGGACGGAATCACGTGAGCCACTATCGCCCCGCCGCGAACACTTGGCAAGAGCCACTCTGAAAAGTTCAAAGTGGAGTGTGCTTCAGTTGCGGCGCATGGCACACTGCTCGGGAACTGTTCGCCAAGGGAGGTCGACGTGAGCGAACCGCGGTCCGCGCCGACCGTCGGTCAGGTGGTCCTGGGCAAGCGCCTACAGGACCTGCGCGAGAACGCGGGCTTCAGCCGGGAACAGGCGGCCAAGGTCCTGCGCGTCGCCCCTGCCACGGTCCGTCGCATGGAAACGGCCGAGGTCGCGCTGAAGATTCCGTACCTTCAGCTCCTGCTTCAGTCCTACGGCGCCTCCGCCGAAGAGGCCGAAGCCTTCGTCACCCTCGCGGAGGACGCGAACCAGCCCGGCTGGTGGCAGCGGTACCACGACATCCTTCCCGGCTGGTTCAGCATGTACGTCAGCCTCGAAGGGGCCGCCGGCCTCATCCGCAGCTACGAACCGCACTTCGTCCCGGGCCTGCTCCAGACCGAGGACTACGCGCGTGCCGTGATGCTCGCCGGTTCCCTCGGCCGCACCGGACCCGAGGACGTCGAGCGACACGTCGACCTCCGGCTGCGCCGCCAGAAACTTCTCGTGCGAGAGGACGCCCCGCGCCTGTGGGCCGTCATGGACGAGACGGTGCTGCGCCGCCCGGCGGGGGACTCCAGGGTCATGCGCGAGCAGATAGACCGGCTGCTCGAGGTCTCCGCCCTGCCCAATGTGACCCTCCAGATCGCCGAGTTCAACGCCGGACCGCACCCCGGCACCTTCGGCCCCTTCGTCCTGTTCCGCTTCCCCATGCCCGAACTCCCGGACATGGTCTACGTGGAATACCTCACCGGCGCCGTCTACCTCGACGGACGCCCGGAGGTGGCCACGTATCTGGAGGTCATGGACCACATGGCGGCTCACGCCGCTACTGCACAACGCACAAAGGAGGTCCTCCGGGATGTCCGCAAGGAGCTGTGAATGGACCGCGTCCGGATATACAACGGCATGCCCGCGGGGGAGC
This sequence comes from Streptomyces sp. NPDC007088, assembly GCF_042869355.1. Classification (NCBI taxonomy): domain Bacteria; kingdom Bacillati; phylum Actinomycetota; class Actinomycetes; order Kitasatosporales; family Streptomycetaceae; genus Streptomyces; species Streptomyces sp. NPDC007088. Next base: position 166,951 of record NZ_JBIAFO010000001.1, on the reverse strand, counting down.
TCGGCAGCGTCGGCTGGCGCAAACCGTGGAGCGGCGGCAACGGCGGCAACTGCGTGGAGGCCATGAAACTCGCCGACGGACGGATCGCGTTCCGGCAGTCCGCCGATCCCGAGGGCCCCGCACTGATCTACACTCCGGCCGAGATCACCGCCTTCATCCAGGGGGCCAAGGCGGGACAGGCGGACTTCCTCCTGTCCTGAGCCGCGCGGTTTTGTCGCCCCCACACCCCACCCACACGCTCTCCTGCGGGTGGGTCCGTCTTTTCCCCTCCTTCCTCCTTCCCGTCCGCTCTTCCCGCACCGGCCGGGGCTCGGCGTCACGAGCCCCGGCGTCTTCGTGTCGCCGGCGTACGGGGCTTCGGCTCTGCCGGGCTCAGACCGGCCGCCGTTCACCCCGGCCGAACTCGCCGGGCACCCGCGACGCGCGCGGTGCGCGTGCGGTGCGCGCGTGGGACGACTGGCGTGCCGTCCGTGGCGGCTTCGCGGGGCGGAGCCTCACCTCCCCGCGGTCAGGGCCAGGACGAGGGAGATCAGCGCGGCTGTCGCGGCCCCGCAGCGTATGTGGTTCCACACCGTCCACTCGGCGAGGTAGCGCCGCCACGGCTCCTCACTCGCGGGTGCCTGCGGATCTACCGTCTCCAGAGCGGTGTTGCGCGGCACGTTGGCCGCCGCCGTCACCCCGAAGCCACCAACGAGGTACAGCCCGCAGCCCAGCAGTACCTCCGTCAGCCCGCTCTCCGGGCGCCGCACCAGGGTGACCACGGCCGCCGTCGCGCACAGCACGGCGGCGCCCAGGAACACCGTGAGGAAGAGCGGGTTGACGATCACCTTGTTGATCCGCTGCATCACCACCAGCCCCTGTGCCGTGGGCAACTGACGCAGCGCCGGCATCACCGAGACGGAGAAGGCGAAGAACACGCCCGCCACCAGTCCGCAGCACACCGCCGCCGCCAACACCAGCAGGAAGTGCGGGCCTTCCAGAAAGGCGGCCCCGGCCTGCCACACGCACTCGGTCTTCATGATCCCCCGTTCCTCAGGCGCGGCCGGACACACCGCGTGGCCCGCCGACGGGGCCAAGTCAAGCGACTCCCGAGCGCTTTGACCATGCCTGTGGACAACTCGCGTGCCCCGGTGCTCACCCGAACGGGTGGGACTCGCGCGTGCGCCGGCCGGCGGGTCCCCAGCGGGCCCGCCCCTCACCCCCGCACGGGCGGAGCGGCAGGATGGGACCCGTGCGATTCGAAGCGATCACCTGGGAACGGCTCACCGAGTCCCTCGCCGAGCAACTGCTGACCACACAGCCCGCGGACGGCGGAGAGCGGGTCCGGGCCGCTTTCGACGGCGCCCCCGCCGCCCGCCCCGGCGACCTCGCCGAGAGCGTCGCGCGGGCGCTGCGGGAACGCGGACGCTTCGCGCTGCCCGTCGCCACCGAGGGCTTCCTGCGCCCCGCCTCGCTGCGCTACGAGTACGGGCACGAGGACCCCGCCTCCTACTACTCCGGCTGGTTCGACGTGCCCGCGCTCTGGCGCGAGGTGTTCGGCCCCCTCGACCCCGGCGGCGAGGGGCGCGTCCTGCCTGACCTGTGGGACCCGGTCACCGACCGCGCCACCCGCTCCCCGTACGTGACCCTGCCGCCCGGGGGCTTCCTCCTGCTGCACGGACCGCTGCTGTTCGGGCACTGGTTCCCCTTCGACCTCGGGGTGCACCTCTCGCTCAGCGAGGGAGCGCTGCGACGGTGCACCGCGCGAGACGAGCAGTGGACCCTGCCCGCCTTCGCCCGCTACGAGGAGGAGACCGCCCCCGCCGAGGTCGCGGACGTCCTGGTGCGGACCGACGATCCCCGGCACCCCGCCTGGCGGCCACCGGGAGGTCACACCGAGTGAGCACCGTCCCGTCCGCGGGTGCGCGCCGTGTGCCGTGCGGCGAGAATGGCGAGGGCCGGACGGTGCCGCCGTGCCGGACGGCCAACGGCACCCAGGAGGTATCGATGACGAACGCCGCAGACATCATGAACCGTGGGGCCCAGTGGATTCCCGCCCACGAGACGCTGGACCGTGCCGCCCAGGTGATGCGCGACCACCGACTCGGGGCGCTGCCCATCGCCGACGCGGACGAGCGGATGCAGGGCATCCTCACGGACCGCGACATCGTCGTGGACTGCGTCGCCAAGGGCCACGACCCGGCGAAGGTCACCGCCGGTGACATGGCGCGGGGCACTCCGCGCTGGATCCCCGCCGACGCGGATCTGGAGGAGGTCCTGAGCGAGATGCGGGAGCACCGCGTCCGCAGGCTGCCCGTGATCGAGGGGAAGCGCCTGGTCGGCATGATCAGCGAGGCCGACCTCGCCGCACACCTGAGCGGGGAGCAGTTCGCGGCCTGGGCCTCCCGGGTCTACGCCTAGCCCCGGCCCGTCACCGCTCCCGACCCGCGACGCGCAGGGGTGGGCCCGGTCGTCGACACGCCGGCCCACCCCTTCCGGAGCCGCACCGCCGATTCCGGCGGTGGGGCGGCATGCGGACGCGGGGGAAACACGCCCCCGAAGCGTCGGCACCGTCACCGTCACAACCCGCGCCCAAAACGCACCATCCGTCTCAGAACAGCGGCTGCGGCAGGACCCCCTCCAACTCCAGCAGCCTGCGCTTGGTCTCCACGCCGCCCCCGAAACCGCCGATGCCCCCGTCCCGCTCCACGACACGGTGGCACGGCACGACGACCGGCAGCGGATTGGCCCCCATGGCGATCCCCACCGCCTGCGCGGCCCCCGGCTGCCCGACCCGCCGGGCGAGGTCCCCGTAGCCGACGACCGAGCCGAACGGCACCCCACTCTCCAGCGCGCGCAGCACCTGACGGTGGAACCCGGCCGTCAACGACCAGTCCAGCGGCAGCGTGAAACGGGTGCGCCGGCCCGCGAAGTACTCCTCGAACTCGGCCCGCGCGGCGGCCAGCACGGGTTCTCCCGCCACCGGGTCGGCGGCTCCGCCCAGGCGGCCGGTCAACCGCTCCAGCTCGGCCTCCCGCACCTCCTCGTCGGCGTGGAACACGACGCGTACGAGGCCGGTGCCCGTCGCGGCCAGCAACAGGGGGCCGATCGGGGTCCGCAGCACGTCCCAGGACCAGCGGGCCGATCCCGGACCGCCCTCGGACCCGTCGGAAAGAACCGGAGCGCCCCCGGACGCGCCGCCCGGAACCGCCCGCTCCCCGCGCGACTCCGCTCCGCCCCGGTCCGTCGACCGCGTGTGACTGTTCATGCCCACACCGTACGGCGCGCGACCGACACCGGCGCGGGCCTCTCGTCGAGCCCCGTGACGCGCAGGTGTGGACGCCGGTCAGTCCTCCAGGGCTCCCCGCACCACGTCCGGGGCGTTGGTGATCACGCCGTCCACTCCGTAGTCCGCCACGCGCCGGGTGTCGTCCACCGTGTCCACGGTCCAGGTGAACACCTCCAGCGGCTTGGCGTGCGGGCCCTTGAGGGCGTGCACGGCCGCCACGTAGTCGCCGTCGATGGTCACGTGCGAGGAGTTGATCTGGTCCGCGAACTTCGCGTACTCGGGCAGTTCCTTGATCTGCGGCGTACCGAGATAGCCGGTCTTCACATCGGGCCGCTGCTGGTGCACGGTGCGTACGCTCGCCGCGTCGAAGCTCTGCACCACGAGCCGGTCACGGACGTGCGAGCGGTCCAGCCAGCCGTCCCGCCGCAGCGCGTCGAGGGTCTGCCGCTCGATGCCCGGGTACAGATCGGGGCTCTTGAGCTCCAGGATCAGGTTCTGGTGGTTGCGGGTCACCCGCCGCATGTACTGGTCCAGCGTCGGGACGCGGGCGCCCTCGAACTCCTTCGCGAACCAGCCGCCCGCGTCCAGCCGGGCGATCTCGGCCGCCGTGAAGTCACGGACGTTCCACGGCGCCCGGTCGGGGAAGACCTGCTCCACGTCGGTCGTCCGGGTCAGCGTCGTGTCGTGCAGGACGACGAGCTTGCCGTCCTTCGTGCGCTGGACGTCGTTCTCGACCCAGCGGAACCCCAGCTCGGCCGCCCGGTCGATCGCGGCCAGCGTGTTCTCGGGGGCCTGTTTGGAAGCGCCCCGGTGAGCGACGACCGTCACGTCCTGCGGGGACCGCTCCCGCAAGGCGGTGTCCGCGGCCGCCGAGGTGGCGGGCAGACCGATCAGCGCACCGGCCCCCACGAGCGCGACGGCGACCGCTGCGGCGGAACGAGCAAACATGAAAGCTCCTGGTGTTCGCGGGTTCACTGACTGTACGAGAGTGGCCGTCCGTGTGCGACAGGAAGCGGACGGGTGATGGCCCTCCGGCGAACGGCAAGGCAAGAACCGGCCACCCGCGCCGCCGCCCCGGCGGCCGGGAGACACCGCCGTCACCCGGTGGCCGCACGCCCCTGGGCCACCCGGGTGGCCCCGCGCCCCCTCCGCCGGCCGACGGTTGTCAGTGGCTGGTCGTACGGTGGATCCCATGCGGCCCGTATCCCACATCGAACGCACGGTGGCGCCTTTCGAGGTCGTCAGCCCGTACCAGCCGAGCGGCGACCAGCCGGCTGCCATCGCCGAGCTCGAAAAGCGCATCCGCGCGGGCGAGAAGGACGTCGTCCTGCTGGGAGCGACCGGTACCGGCAAGTCCGCCACCACCGCGTGGATGATCGAGAAGCTCCAGCGCCCCACCCTGGTCATGGCGCCCAACAAGACCCTGGCCGCTCAGCTCGCCAACGAGTTCCGCGAACTGCTGCCGAACAACGCGGTCGAGTACTTCGTGTCCTACTACGACTACTACCAGCCCGAGGCGTACGTCCCCCAGTCGGACACCTACATCGAGAAGGACTCCTCGATCAACGAGGAGGTCGAACGGCTGCGGCACTCCGCGACCAACTCGCTGCTCACCCGCAGGGACGTCGTGGTCGTCGCCTCCGTCTCCTGCATCTACGGCCTCGGTACGCCGCAGGAGTACGTGGACCGCATGGTCCCCCTGCGGGTGGGCGACGAGATCGACCGCGACGACCTGCTGCGCCGCTTCGTCGAGATCCAGTACACGCGCAACGACGTGGCCTTCACCCGGGGCACCTTCCGTGTGCGCGGCGACACCATCGAGATCTTCCCGGTCTACGAGGAGCTGGCCGTCCGCATCGAGATGTTCGGCGACGAGATCGAGGCCCTGTCGACCCTGCACCCGCTCACCGGCGAGGTCATCAGCGACGACGAGCACCTGTACATCTTTCCCGCCTCGCACTACATCGCCGGCCCCGAGCGCATGGAGCGCGCGATCAACGGCATCGAGAAGGAGCTGGAGGAACGCCTCGCCGAACTGGACGGGCAGGGCAAGCTCCTGGAGTCCCAGCGGCTGCGGATGCGGACCACCTACGACATCGAGATGCTCCGCCAGATCGGCACCTGCTCCGGCGTGGAGAACTACTCGATGCACTTCGACGACCGTGCGCCGGGCACGGCGCCCAACACCCTGCTCGACTACTTCCCCGAGGACTTCCTGCTCGTCATCGACGAGTCGCACAACACGGTCCCGCAGATCGGCGCGATGTACGAGGGGGACGCCTCCCGCAAGCGGACCCTGGTCGACCACGGTTTCCGGCTGCCCTCGGCGCTCGACAACCGCCCGCTGAAGTGGGAGGAGTTCCTCGGCCGCATCGGCCAGACGGTCTTCCTGTCCGCGACACCCGGCAAGTACGAGCTCTCGCGGGCCGACGGCTACGTCGAGCAGATCATCCGCCCCACCGGACTCGTCGACCCGCAGATCGTCGTGAAGCCCACCGAGGGACAGATCGACGATCTCGTGCACGAGATCCGCGAGCGCACCGACAACGACGAGCGGGTCCTGGTCACGACCCTCACCAAGAAGATGGCCGAGGATCTCACCGACTACTTCCTCGAACTCGGTATCCGCGTCCGCTACCTGCACAGCGACGTCGACACCCTGCGCCGGGTCGAACTGCTGCGGGAACTGCGGTCGGGGGAGTACGACGTCCTCGTCGGCATCAACCTGCTCCGCGAGGGCCTCGACCTGCCCGAGGTGTCCCTCGTGGCGATCCTCGACGCCGACAAGGAGGGCTTCCTGCGCTCGGGCACCTCCCTGATCCAGACGATCGGCCGCGCGGCGCGCAACGTCTCCGGGCAGGTCCACATGTACGCGGACCGGATCACCCCGGCGATGGAGCGGGCCATCGACGAGACCAACCGCCGGCGCGAGAAGCAGATCGCCTACAACGAGGAACGCGGCCTCGACCCGCAGCCGCTGCGCAAGAAGATCAACGACATCGTCGCGGCCATCGCCCGCGAGGACGTGGACACCGAGCAGCTCCTCGGCACGGGGTACCGGCAGTCCAAGGACGGCAAGGGCACCAAGACGCCGGTGCCCGCGCTCGGCGGGCAGGGCAAGGCGGCCGCCGCGAAGGGCAAGAAGGGCAGGGCCAAGGACGCCACGCCCACCGACCGGCCCGTGGAGCAACTCACCCAGCAGATCGAGGACATGACCGAGCGCATGCGGGCCGCCGCGGCCGACCTCCAGTTCGAGGTCGCGGCCCGGCTGCGGGACGAGGTCTCCGAGATGAAGAAGGAGCTGCGCCAGATGAAGGAGGGCGGACTCGCCTGACCCGGGACCCGGGCCGCTGATCCGCGGGCGTGGCCGTTCGGGCCGTTCCCGGGGTTCCGGTCCGGGCGTACCGGGTACGGCACCGGTCGGACGACATGTCGCAGGAGCGGCACAATCCGTGTCCGCGGGCTGCGCGGGGCGGGTCCCCGGTGCGAGAGTGCGATGCGGCCGCGCCCGCCGGGTGCCGGCCGCAGTCGCGGCACCACCACCGGAAGGGGACCACGCGTGACGGTCAACATGACCAAGGGCCAGGCCATCAGCCTGAGCAAGAGCGACGGGGGCACGCTGACAGCGGTCCGGATGGGCCTCGGCTGGCAGTCCGCCCGCAAGCGCGGACTGTTCGGCCTGCGCACCCGGGAGATCGACCTGGACGCGTCCGCGGTGCTCTTCGCCGACAAGCGCCGCGTCGACGAGGTCTTCTTCCAGCACCTCGTGAGCAACGACGGATCGGTCCGGCACACCGGGGACAATCTGGTCGGCGGGGCCGGGCAGGGCGACGACGACGAGTCGATCCTCGTCGACCTGCAACAAGTGCCCGAGCGCGTCGACCAGATCGTCTTCACGGTGAACTCCTTCACCGGACAGACCTTCCAGGAGGTGCAGAACGCGTTCTGCCGGCTCGTCGACGAGACGACGGGGGAGGAGCTGGCGCGCTACACCCTCGCGGGCGGCGGCAGGTACACGGCGCAGATCATGGCCAAGGTGCACCGCCTGGGAGGAGGCTGGCAGATGACCGCTCTCGGCGCCCCCTCGGAGGGCCGCACCTTCCAGGACCTCATGCCCGCCATCCTGCCGCTCCTGTGACCTCGGCCCCGGGCCGCGCCGCCGGGTGACGGAAGGCGAGCGCGGTCGAGGCGCGCCCAGCCCACCCGGCGCCCCGGCCGCGCCCGCCCGCCGCACGCCACGGCACCCGCACCCCGCACGCCACGGCCTCTCCCGCCGAGCGTCGCGGCCTCCCGCCCCGCGACACGACCTCTCGCCGCACGCCACGGCCTCTTCCGCCGCCGCGGGACCGCACGTCTCCCGCCGGGCGAGCACGCCCCTCCGGCCCTCCGCCCCGCCGTCACGCCGATGCGCGGGGCCGACCGGCTGAATTCCGGAACGGCCCGCGGCCGGCCCGAGTCCGGCCCGCGACCGGGACACACCCTGTGCGCCCCACGGCGCGGCCCCCTCCCCAATCGCCCCCCGGCACCGGTACGTGCTCCCGACAGGCCGACCTTTTGGGGATTCCTTTACTAATCCCTTTACATCCCTTGGTTCTCTCGCGTAGGTTGTGTCTCACGGAGGGGAGTACTCCTCAAGCGGCGTGCCCGTCAATACGGATCAACCGATCCCGGGGCGCCGGCCAGGGGCGGAGGCCCCGGGTGGAAGAGACCTCCGGCAGCGACGAGCTGATCATCTGCCGTGACGTACTGCCGGAGGCGCAGTGAACATCTCTCTTACCGTGTGGCTACTGACGATCGTGGCCTTGTGTGCCCTGATCGCGGTCGACTTCTTCATCGGCCGCAAACCCCACGACGTGTCCATCAAGGAAGCCGGCGTCTGGACCGTGGTCTGGGTCGCCCTCGCCTGCCTCTTCGGGCTGGGGCTGCTGATCTTCGGCGGCGGGAAACAGGGCGGGGAGTTCTTCGCCGGGTTCATCACCGAGAAGTCCCTCAGCGTCGACAATCTCTTCGTCTTCGTCCTGATCATGGCGAAGTTCGCGGTGCCCACGAAGTACCAGCAGCGGGTCCTGCTGATCGGCGTCCTGATCGCCCTGGTGCTGCGGACGGGGTTCATCCTGGCCGGGGCGGCGATGATCTCCAGCTTCTCCTGGATCTTCTACATCTTCGGCGCCTTCCTGATCTACACCGCCTGGAAGCTCATCCAGGAGGCCAGGAGTGACGAGGAGGACGAGGAGTTCGAGGAGAACAAACTCCTCAAGTCCCTGGAGCGGCGCTTCGGAGTCGCCGACCGCTACCACGGCACGAAGCTGTTCCTGAGGCAGAACGGCAAGCGGATCATGACGCCGATGCTCGTCGTGATCCTCGCCATCGGCACGACCGACGTGCTCTTCGCCCTCGACTCCATCCCGGCGATCTTCGGCCTCACCCAGGACCCGTACATCGTCTTCACCGCCAACGCCTTCGCGCTGATGGGGCTGCGCCAGCTCTACTTCCTCATCGGCGGACTGCTCAGGAAGCTGGTTCACCTGAGCTACGGCCTGTCGATCATCCTCGGCTTCATCGGCGTGAAGCTGGTCCTGCACGCGCTGCACGAGAACGGGGTGCACGTGCCGGAGATCTCGACCGCGGTCTCTCTCGGCGTGATCGTGCTCGTCCTCGCCGTCACCACCGTGACCAGCCTGCTGGCCTCCCGCAAGCAGGAGAGTGCGGCGCGGGACGCGGCGGGCCCCGGTGGCGAGGAGGGCGAGAAGAACGCGGCCCGGTCGTCCAGGGACGGGGACGGCAGGGCCGACCTGAGGCGCTGACCGCGGCCGGCGCGCCTCACCGCGTGGTCCTCGTCCGCCATGGGGACGGACGGGGACCACGCTCCCGCCAAGAAGCCGGCCCGCCAAGAAGCCGGCCCGCCAAGACCGCCTCTGCCGGGAGCCCGCCGCGACGGGCCGGCGGGGGTCCCGTGATAGACCTCCGGGGGCAGCGCCGAACCGCACCGGAGGAACCATGGCCCACACGCTCGCGACCGCCCCGATCATGATCCTGAACGGGCCGAACCTCGACCTACTGGGACAGCGACAGCCCGAGATCTACGGCAGCGAGAGCCTCGCGGACATCGAGGCCCTGTGCACCGAGACCGCCGCGCGCCATGGCGGCACCGTGGACTTCCGGCAGAGCAACCACGAGGGCGAACTGATCGACTGGGTGCACGAGGCCCGCCTGCACCACGCGGGCATCGTCATCAACCCCGCCGCCTACTCGCACACCTCGGTCGCCCTGCTCGACGCCCTCAACGCGTGTGACGGACTCCCCGTGATCGAGGTGCACATCTCCAACATCCACCGGCGTGAGCAGTTCCGGCACCACAGCTACGTCTCACTGCGCGCCGACGGCGTCATCGCGGGCTGCGGAGTGCAGGGGTACGCCTTCGGGGTGCAGCGGGTGGCCGCCCTCGCCGGCTGAGTCCTCGGCCCGGGGGCGCCCCACCGCCGACCGCGGGTCACCAGCCCCGCGCGCGCCACTCCGGCAGGTGCGGGCGCTCCGCGCCGAGCGAGGTGTCGTCACCGTGGCCCGGATAGACCCAGGTCTCGTCGGGCAGCCTCGCGAACAGCCGGGTCTCCACGTCGTCGATCAGCTGCGCGAAGGCCGCGGGATCGGAACGCGTGTTGCCGACCCCGCCGGGGAAGAGGCAGTCGCCGGTGAAGACGTGCGGGGAACCGTCCGGATCGTCGTAGACCAGGGCGATCGAGCCGGGCGTGTGCCCGCGCAGATGCCGCACGGTCAGCCCCGCCCGGCCCACCCGGATCAGGTCGCCGTCGTCCACCGGCACGTCCGTCGCGACCGGGATACCCTCGAGGTCCTCGCGGCCCGCGCAGGTCAGCGCGCCGGTGGCGGCCACGACCTCGGAGAGCGCCTGCCAGTGGTCGGGGTGGCGGTGCGTCGTCACCACCGTGCGGACACCGTCCCCGCCGATGAGTGTCAGCAGCGTGTCGGCGTCGTTCGCCGCGTCGATCAGCAACTGCTCACCGGTCTCCCGGCACCGCAGCAGATAGGCGTTGTTGTCCATCGGGCCGACCGCGACCTTCGAGATGATCAGGTCGCGCAGCTCGTGCACGTCCGCCGGGCCACCGACTCGCACTTTCCCGCTGTACGTCATGGCGGTCACCCTAGACGAACGGGGGGCGGGCCCCGCGCCCACGGGGTCCATGGCGTAGGCCGCCGTAGCCGCGGCCGTGACGCGGCAACCGCCCAGGCGTTGTGCAGGGCGCCCGCCCGTTTCCGCGACCGTCGTGTCGCGCCGTGTACCACCCCCGGGCCCGGCCGGGAGGGCGATCGGTCAACCGTGACAGCTTCACCACTCGTCCGGGTGAAGGTGGCCGACCTGGGCCCGGAATCGAATGTGCGTGCTATACGCTCGGGGAGGCGGTCGAAAGGCATCCTGGAGGAGCATCCTGGAGGGTGGCGGCGCGACCGCCGGAATCGACGGCGGGCCCGTGGTGTTGCACCGGAAGCGGTGAGCAGTCTCCGGGGGAGCACCGTCGAGCCGGACGTCCGCCGGGCCGGAGCCATCCGGCCGGTGAGCGCCGTCACGCCCGAGGCGCCCAGCCGCCCAGGGCCGAACGACCAGCAGTTCACCGCAGCATCGCCGTCCATCGCTGAGGCGGGCCGCGCCTTCCCGGTCGCCACCGGAAGGGCCCCGGCCACGACCGGGCCGATGGTCCAGACAGTTCTCCGAGGCAGGGCCACCGCCCCGCTTCTGCCGACAGAAAGGTGCGGACCGGCGTGGCCGACCGTCTCATCATCCGTGGAGCGCGCGAGCACAATCTGAGGAACGTCTCGCTCGACCTCCCCAGGGACTCGCTCATCGTCTTCACGGGCCTCTCCGGGTCGGGCAAGTCCTCCCTCGCCTTCGACACGATCTTCGCCGAGGGCCAGCGCCGCTACGTGGAGTCCCTGTCCTCGTACGCCCGGCAGTTCCTCGGCCAGATGGACAAGCCCGATGTCGACTTCATCGAGGGCCTGTCCCCGGCCGTCTCCATCGACCAGAAGTCGACCTCGCGCAACCCGCGCTCCACGGTCGGCACCATCACCGAGGTCTACGACTACCTGCGCCTGCTGTTCGCGCGGATCGGCAAACCGCACTGCCCCGAGTGCGGTCGCCCCATCGCCCGGCAGTCCCCCCAGCAGATCGTGGACAAGGTCCTCGGCCTGCCCGAGGGCAGCCGCTTCCAGGTGCTGTCCCCGCTCGTACGCGAGCGCAAGGGCGAGTTCGTCGACCTGTTCGCCGACCTCCAGACCAAGGGCTACAGCCGCGCCCGCGTCGACGGCGAGACCGTCCAGCTCACCGAGCCGCCCAAGCTCAAGAAGCAGGAGAAGCACACCATCGAGGTGGTCATCGACCGCCTCACGGTCAAGGAGAGCGCCAAGCGCCGCCTGACCGACTCGGTGGAGACGGCGCTCGGCCTCTCGGGCGGCATGGTCGTCCTCGACTTCGTCGACCTGGAGGCCGACGACCCCGAGCGCGAGCGCATGTACTCGGAGCACCTCTACTGCGCCTACGACGACCTCTCCTTCGAGGAGCTGGAGCCGCGCTCCTTCTCCTTCAACTCCCCGTTCGGCGCCTGCCCCGAGTGCAGCGGCATCGGTACGCGGATGGAGGTCGACCCCGAGCTGATCGTGCCCGACGAGGACAAGTCCCTCGACGAGGGCGCCATCCACCCGTGGTCGCACGGTCACTCCAAGGAGTACTTCGGCCGCCTCGTCGGCGCTCTCGCCGACGCCCTCGGCTTCCGTACCGACATCCCCTTCGGCGGGCTGCCGCAGCGCGCCAAGAAGGCCCTGCTGTACGGCCACAAGACACAGATCGAGGTCCGCTACCGCAACCGCTACGGCCGCGAGCGGGTCTACACGACCCCCTTCGAGGGGGCGGTGCCCTTCGTGAAGCGGCGCCACTCGGAGGCGGAGAGCGACACCAGCAGGGAGCGCTTCGAGGGGTACATGCGCGAGGTGCCCTGCCCCGAGTGCCACGGCACCCGGCTCAAGCCGATCGTGCTCGCGGTCACCGTGATGGGCAAGTCCATCGCCGAGGTCTCCGCGATGTCCATCACCGACTGCGCCGACTTCCTCGCCGAACTCACGCTCAGCGGCCGCGACAAGAAGATCGCCGAGCGGGTGCTCAAGGAGGTCAACGAGCGGCTGCGCTTCCTGGTCGACGTGGGCCTGGACTACCTCTCGCTCAACCGCGCGGCCGGCACCCTGTCCGGCGGCGAGGCCCAGCGCATCCGGCTCGCCACCCAGATCGGCTCCGGACTCGTCGGCGTCCTCTACGTCCTGGACGAGCCGTCCATCGGCCTGCACCAGCGCGACAACCACCGGCTCATCGAGACCCTGGTGCGGCTGCGCGACATGGGCAACACCCTCATCGTGGTCGAGCACGACGAGGACACCATCAAGGTCGCCGACTGGGTCGTCGACATCGGCCCCGGCGCCGGTGAGCACGGCGGGAAGGTCGTGCACAGCGGTGAGCTGGCCGGGCTGCTGACCAACAAGGAGTCGCTGACCGGCCAGTACCTCGCGGGCAAGCGCGCCATCGCGGTGCCCGACGTGCGCCGGCCCGTCGACCCGAAGCGGCACCTGACCGTGTTCGGCGCGAAGGAGAACAACCTCCGCGACATCGACGTGTCCTTCCCCCTCGGCGTACTCACCGCCGTGACCGGGGTCTCCGGCTCGGGGAAGTCCACGCTGGTCAACGACATCCTGTACACCCACCTCGCGCGTGAGCTGAACGGGGCCCGTTCGGTTCCCGGCCGGCACACCCGGGTCGAGGGCGACGATCAGGTCGACAAGGTCGTGCACGTCGACCAGTCGCCCATCGGCCGCACCCCCCGGTCCAACCCGGCGACGTACACCGGCGTCTTCGACCACGTGCGCAGGCTGTTCGCCGAGACGATGGAGGCGAAGGTGCGCGGCTACCTCCCGGGCCGCTTCTCCTTCAACGTCAAGGGCGGCCGCTGCGAGAACTGCGCGGGCGACGGCACGATCAAGATCGAGATGAACTTCCTCCCGGACGTCTACGTCCCGTGCGAGGTCTGCCACGGCGCCCGGTACAACCGGGAGACCCTGGAGGTCCACTACAAGGGCAAGTCCATCGCCGAGGTCCTGGACATGCCGATCGAGGAGGCGTGCGACTTCTTCGAGGCGGTCCCGGCCATCTCCCGGCACCTGCGCACCCTTGACGACGTCGGTCTCGGTTACGTCCGGCTCGGCCAGTCCGCTCCGACCCTCTCGGGCGGCGAGGCGCAGCGCGTGAAGCTCGCGAGCGAACTCCAGAAGCGTTCGACCGGCCGTACCGTCTACGTCCTGGACGAGCCGACCACCGGTCTGCACTTCGAGGACATCAGCAAGCTCATCAAGGTGCTGTCCGGCCTCGTGGACAAGGGCAACACGGTCATCGTCATCGAGCACAACCTCGACGTGATCAAGACGGCCGACTGGGTCGTCGACATGGGCCCCGAGGGCGGTAACGGCGGCGGCGTCGTGGTCGCCGAGGGCACCCCCGAACAGGTCGCCGCCGAGCCCGCGAGCCACACCGGCCGCTTCCTCGGCGAGGTCCTCGGCCCGCAGGCCGTCGCCGAGGCGGCGGCCCGGCCCGCCAAGAAGACCGCCGCCCGGCGGTCCGGGGCCGCCAAGAAGACGCCCGGCCAGATCGTCCCCGGCCAGAGCGCCGCGCGGAAGACCGCGGCCGCCAAGGGCGCCGGAGCCAAGGCCAAGGCGGGCACGGGGTCCGGCCCGGCGAAGAAGTCCGCTCCCGCCAAGCGGACGGCTCGCAAGAGCTGAGCCGGAGGCTCGCACGGCGAAGGGCCGGGGTCCGCACGGGGACCCCGGCCCTTCGCCGTCCGGACCGCGGGCGCCCGAGAGTCAGGCCAGCTCGTCCGCGTACGGCGGCTGGGCCCCGGCCCGGGAGCAGGTCACCGCCGCCGCCCGCGCCGCGTACCCGAGGACGTCCTCCCAGCCCTCCGCGCCGAGGCCCGCGAGCCCCTCCGGGCTCAGCGCGCCCCGCGACTCCAGCCGGTGCAGCAGCGCCGCGTTGACCGTGTCACCCGCCCCGATCGTGTCGACCACGTCCACGGCGACCCCCGGCACCCGGTACACGGCCCCCTCCCGCGTCCGTACGCTCAGCCCCTCCCCGCCGTGCGTGGTCACCACGGCCGAGGGGCCCTCGCGCAGCCAGTCCCGCGGTCCGCCGCCCAGCCACCGCGCGTCCTCCTCGGACAGCTTCAACAGGCTCACGTACGGCAGCCAGGAGCGAAAACGCCCCCGGTAGGCCACCGGGTCGGGGATCAGGCCCGCGCGGACGTTCGGGTCGAGCAGGGTGAACACCCCGGCCGCCGACTGTTCGCGCAGCAACTCCTCGTACGCGCTCGCGCCCGGCTCCAGTACGAGTGAGCAGGTCCCGAAGCACACCGCCGTGACCTCCTGCGGCAGGTTCGCCGGCAGGGAGAACAAGCGGTCCGCGGTGCCCTCCGCGTAGAAGGTGTACCCGGCGGAACCGCCCTCCCCGAGCACCGCGACGGCGAGCGTCGTCGGCTCGGGACCGCGCTGCACCCCGGACGTGTCCACGCCCGCCGCCTCCAGCCGCGCGATCAGCTCCGTGCCGAAGCCGTCGGCCGAGACCCGGGAGCAGAACGCCGTCCCGCTCCCGAGCCGCCCCAGCGCGACCGCCGTGTTGAAGGGACCGCCACCCGGCCGGGGCGCGAGCGGCGCGAGCGGGCCCTCCCCCTCCCCGGCGCCGGGCTGGGGGACAAGATCGATCAGGGCCTCTCCTGCGACCACGAGCACGGGGACTTCCTTTCGCGAGCGGGCGGCACGCGCCGCCCACGGCGAGGGCCAGGCGCGGCCCACAGGGTAGGCCCTGGCCGCCGCGGGGAGACGTCCGGCCGGGCAGCGGGCCGCGCGGAAGCGGGAACGGGCGCCGCACGGAGGGAAACCGGAGCAACAACGGAGGGCAACCGGAGCGGCAAGGGGAGGGCAGGAGCACGGAGGCAAAGGGCGGTCGCCCGGCGGGAGCCCTGTCGCCCGCCCCGTGTGGGTCACCGGCGTAACAGGCGCGCGACCGTACGGGAAACACCTGCCGGGACGGCCGGGCGAGGTGACCGGGCGGCCCCGGAGTGTCGGCGCGCGACAGTAGGGTGTCAGGCATGGCCGACCCGTCCAGCTACCGCCCCCAGCCGGGCCAGATTCCCGACACCCCGGGTGTCTACCGCTTCCGCGACGAGCACCGCAGGGTGATCTACGTCGGGAAGGCCAAGAGTCTGCGCCAGCGGCTCGCCAACTACTTCCAGGACCTGGCGCATCTGCACCCGCGCACCCGCACGATGGTCACCACGGCGGCCTCCGTGGAGTGGACGGTCGTCTCCACCGAGGTCGAGGCGCTGCAACTGGAGTACTCCTGGATCAAGGAGTTCGACCCGCGCTTCAACGTCAAGTACCGCGACGACAAGAGCTACCCCTACCTCGCGGTCACGATGAACGAGCAGTTCCCGCGCGCCCAGGTCATGCGCGGCCAGAAGAAGAAGGGCGTGCGCTACTTCGGTCCCTACGGCCACGCCTGGGCGATCCGCGACACGGTCGACCTGCTGCTGCGCGTCTTCCCCGTGCGCACCTGCTCGGCCGGCGTCTTCCGGAACGCCGCCCGCACGGGCCGCCCCTGCCTCCTCGGCTACATCGACAAGTGCTCGGCGCCCTGCGTCGGCCGGATCAGCCCCGAGGACCACCGGGACCTCGCCGAGGACTTCTGTCACTTCATGGCCGGGCACACCGGCGCCTACCTGCGCCGCCTCGAACAGCGCATGGCGGACGCCGCCGAGGACATGGAGTACGAGCGGGCCGCCCGGCTGCGCGACGACATCGGGGCGCTCAAGCGGGCGATGGAGAAGAGCGCCGTCGTGCTCGCCGACGCGACCGACGCCGACCTGATCGCCGTCGCCGAGGACGAGCTGGAGGCGGCCGTCCAGATCTTCCACGTGCGCGGCGGCCGGGTGCGCGGACAGCGCGGCTGGGTCACCGACAAGGTCGAGGCCGTCACCACCGCCGACCTCGTCGAGCACGCCCTCCAGCAGCTCTACGGAGAGGAGCGCGGCGACGCCGTACCCAAGGAGGTACTCGTCCCCGCCCTGCCCGAGCAGGTCGAACCCGTGCAGGAGTGGCTGGCCGAGCGGCGCGGCTCACTGGTCTCGCTGCGCATCCCGCAGCGCGGCGACAAACGCGCCCTCATGGAGACGGTGCAGCGCAACGCCCAGCAGTCCCTCGTCCTGCACAAGACCAAGCGGGCCTCCGACCTCACGACCCGCTCCCGCGCCCTGGAGGAGATCGCCGAGGCCCTCGACCTGGACAGCGCGCCCCTGCGCGTCGAGTGCTACGACATCTCCCACCTCCAGGGCGACGACGTGGTCGCCTCGATGGTCGTCTTCGAGGACGGGCTCGCCCGCAAGAGCGAGTACCGGCGCTTCCAGATCAAGGGCTTCGAGGGCCAGGACGACGTCCGCTCGATGCACGAGGTCATCACCCGCCGCTTCCGCCGCTATCTGGTCGAGAAGGAGCGCACCGGGGAGTGGACCGAGGACGAACTCGACGGCCCCGTCGAGACGGGGACCGCCGAGGAGGACGGAAGGCCCAAGCGCTTCGCCTACCCGCCGCAGCTCGTCGTGGTCGACGGCGGCCAGCCGCAGGTCGCGGCGGCCCAGCGGGCGCTGGACGAACTCGGCATCGACGACATCGCGGTGTGCGGGCTCGCCAAGCGGCTGGAGGAGGTGTGGGTGCCCGGGGAGCAGGACCCGGTCGTACTGCCCCGCACCAGCGAGGGCCTGTACCTGCTCCAGCGGGTACGCGACGAGGCGCACCGCTTCGCGATCACCTACCAGCGCAGCAAGCGGGCCAAGCGCTTCCGGGCCGGCCCGCTGGACGAGGTCCCCGGTCTCGGCCAGACCCGCAAGCAGGCGCTGCTCAAGCACTTCGGCTCGGTCAAGAGACTGCGCGCGGCGACCCTCGACCAGATCTGCGAGGTCCCGGGCATAGGGAGGAAAACGGCCGAGACGATCCTCGCGACCTTCGCGAAGGCCGCCCCGGCCGGCCCCGCGGTCAACACCGCGACCGGCGAGATCGTCGAGGACGAGACCGAGGTCGAGTCCGGGGACGAGACGGAAACCGGGGCGGAGACCGGGGACGGGACCGGCGCCGGGCAGGAGGGCGAGACCCCGCGAGGGCCTACTCGCGCGGACGAGACCGCGCCCGTACCCCCAAGGGAGCCCGCTCAGGGAGACGGGCCCGGACCCGTGGCCGAGCCGGCCGCCGCCCCTGAACCCGCTGAGGTCCACGAAACCGCCCCGGCCCCTGAACCCGTCCCCGAACCTGTTCCGGACACCGCCGCGGCGCCGGAGGAGGACGGGGACGCCGACGACGCCGGGCCCGAGCACGAGGCCGCCCCCGCGCGGGAGCACGAGGCCGCCCCCGCGCACGAGGGCGGTGACCCCGTCCCGCCCCCGGCACCCGGCGAAAGCCCGTCCGCATCCGTCGTACATTCGACGCGGACGGGCGAGGCGAGCACGAGGGAGGACGGCGGCCGTGCCGGCGAGGGGAGCGGCCCCGACCGGCCGCGATCCCCTCGCGGGCCGTGGGAGGCCGCGCGGACGCCCGGGACGGGCCCCACCCCGGACAACAACGGACCGCGGGCCACCGCGCACCGCCCCGGGGCGCCCGTCCCGGTACGGCGGGCCCCGGCCGGGGCCCCGGACGAGGACAGTGGAGAGCAGTCCGCTCGGCCGGCCACCCCGGACCCGGCGCGGCGGACCGACGACGGGGGCACACACCATGACGCAGCACGAACGGGACGGAGAACAGGTGAGTACGGGCACGAGCAGTGAGCCGGGCCAGAGCACGGAGACGGCGATCCCCGAACTGGTGATCATCTCCGGCATGTCCGGCGCCGGCCGCAGCACGGCCGCGAAGTGTCTGGAGGACCTCGGCTGGTTCGTCGTCGACAACCTGCCGCCGGCGCTGATCCCCACCATGGTGGAGCTGGGCGCCCGCTCGCAGGGCAACGTCGCGCGGATCGCCGTCGTCGTGGACGTACGGGGGCGGCGTTTCTTCGACAACCTCCGGGAGTCGCTGGCCGACCTGGAGTCCAAGCACGTCACCCGGCGGATCGTCTTCCTGGAGTCCTCCGACGACGCCCTGGTGCGCCGCTTCGAATCGGTGCGCCGCCCGCACCCCCTCCAGGGCGACGGCCGGATCGTCGACGGCATCGCCGCCGAACGCGACCTGCTGCGCGAACTGCGCGGGGACGCCGATCTGGTGATCGACACCTCCAGCCTCAACGTGCACGAACTACGCGCGAAGATGGACGCCCAGTTCGCCGGTGACGAGGAGCCGGAACTGCGGGCCACCGTCATGTCCTTCGGCTTCAAGTACGGGCTGCCCGTGGACGCCGACCTCGTCGTCGACATGCGCTTTCTGCCCAATCCCCACTGGGTCCCCGAGCTGAAGCCCTACACCGGGCTGAACGAGGAGGTCTCCCACTTCGTCCTCAGCCAGCCCGGCGCCAAGGAGTTCCTCGACCGCTACACCGAGCTGCTCCAGCTCATCGCGGCCGGCTACCGGCGCGAGGGCAAGCGCTACGTGACCATCGCCGTGGGCTGTACGGGCGGCAAGCACCGTTCGGTCGCGATGTCCGAGAAGCTCGCCGCGCGGCTGGTGGCCGAAGGGGTGGAGACCGTCGTCGTCCACCGGGACATGGGCCGCGAATGACCGCACGCCCACGCCGCCTGGGGCGGCTGCGCCGGACGGGGGAGGGGCCGGCGCCCAAACCGCGCAGGCGCGGAACCCAGCCCAAGGTCGTCGCCCTGGGCGGCGGCATGGGCCTGTCCGCCTCCCTCACCGCGCTGCGCCGGATCACCGGGGAGCTGACCGCCGTGGTCACCGTCGCCGACGACGGCGGCTCCAGCGGCCGGCTCCGCGACGAACTGGGCGTCCTGCCCCCCGGTGACCTGCGCAAGGCGCTGGCCGCGCTGTGCGGGGACGACGACTGGGGACAGACCTGGGCCCGGGTGATCCAGCACCGCTTCGCGAGCCGCGGCGACCTGCACGACCACGCGGTCGGCAACCTGCTGATCGTGGCGCTGTGGGAACAACTGGGCGATCCGGTGGCCGCGCTCGATCTGGTCGGCACGCTGCTCGGGGCGCACGGCCGGGTACTGCCCATGTCGGCGGTGCCCCTCGAACTCCAGGCCCTGGTACGCGGCCACGACCCCGCGCGGCCCGAGGACGTCGACCTCGTGCGGGGACAGGCCACCGTGGCCCTGACCCCGGGCGAGGTGCAGTCGGTGCACGTCGTCCCCGCCGACCCGCCGGCCGTCCCGGAGGCCGTCGAGGCGGTCCTCGACGCCGACTGGGTCGTGCTCGGCCCCGGCTCCTGGTTCTCCTCCGTGATCCCGCACCTTCTGGTGCCCGGACTGCTCGACGCGCTCACCGACACGCGGGCCCGCAAAGTGCTCTCGCTCAACCTCGTACCGCAGCCCGGCGAAACCGCGGGCTTCTCTCCGCAGCGTCATTTGGAGGTTTTGGCCCGACACGCCCCTAAACTCGCCTTCGACGTGGTGCTGGCCGACGAGGCTGCCGTACCCGACCGCGCCTCGCTCGACGAGGCCGCAAAGCGGTTCGACGCAACGGTGGAGCTGGCCCCGGTCGCACGGCCCGACGGTGTTCCGAAGCACGACCCGGAGCTGCTGGCGGCCGCGTACGACCGTATTTTTCGGATGCATGGAAGGATCGGCCCATGGCGATGACGGCAGCGGTGAAGGATGAGATCTCCCGGCTTCCCGTCACCCGGACCTGCTGTCGGAAAGCTGAGGTCTCGGCGATCCTGCGGTTCGCGGGCGGGCTGCACTTGGTGAGCGGACGCATCGTGATCGAGGCGGAGCTGGACACCGGGATCGCGGCGCGCAGGTTGCGCAAGGACATTCTGGAGATCTTCGGCCACGCCTCCGACCTCGTGGTGATGGCTCCCAGCGGCTTGCGCCGGGGTTCGCGCTACGTCGTTCGGGTGGTTGCGGGCGGTGATCAGCTCGCCCGGCAGACCGGGCTCGTGGACGGCAGGGGCCGCCCCATCCGGGGCCTGCCCCCGCAGGTGGTCTCGGGGGCCACCTGCGACGCGGAGGCCGCCTGGCGCGGGGCCTTCCTCGCCCACGGCTCCCTCACCGAGCCGGGCCGCTCCTCCTCGCTGGAGGTGACCTGCCCCGGACCCGAGGCGGCGCTCGCCCTGGTGGGCGCGGCGCGCCGGCTCTCGATCGCGGCGAAGGCCCGCGAGGTGCGCGGGGTGGACCGGGTCGTGGTGCGGGACGGCGACGCGATCGGCGCGCTCCTGACCCGGCTGGGTGCCCACGAGTCGGTACTGGCCTGGGAGGAGCGGCGGATGCGCCGCGAGGTGCGGGCCACCGCCAACCGGCTCGCCAACTTCGACGACGCCAACCTGCGCCGTTCCGCGCGGGCCGCGGTGGCCGCGGGGGCGCGCGTACAGCGGGCCCTGGAGATCCTCGGCGAGGAGGTGCCCGAGCACCTCGCCGCCGCCGGACGGCTGCGGATGGAGCACAAGCAGGCGAGCCTGGAGGAGCTGGGCGCGCTCGCCGACCCGCCGCTGACCAAGGACGCGGTGGCGGGCCGGATCAGGCGGCTGCTGGCCATGGCCGACAAGCGCGCGTGCGACCTCGGCATCCCGGGCACCGAGTCGACCCTGACGGAGGAACTGGCCGACAGCATGGTCGGCTGACACCGCGTCCGCGCCGGCCGCGCGCGTCCCGCGGGAAGCCGCCGGGGGATCTTTTCCCCGGCGGCTTCGCACTGCCCGGACGGGCGGGGCGGGCGCCCTCCAGGCCGGGGCCCGCCGGCGAGCGCCGGGCCGCCTCGTCCAGCGGTCCGTCAGCGGTCGGTCCACCCGCGTAGAACGATGTCGGGGGCGTGTCCCACACATGGCGTCCGGATGACTCAGAAGAGCGGGTGAGCGGCGTTACTGGCCAGTATTCAGGCGGCTACTGACCAGTAAGGATCTCCCGTGCGCAAGTGCCCCGCTCGATGTCACCAGCCGTGCCCACGCGAGGTAGGGTCGAAGGTGGTCGGGGACATCCCATACAACTCGCCGGCGTCGAAAACCGGCGTACCAACGAGGAGATCGGTTCGTGACGATCCGCGTAGGCATCAACGGCTTTGGCCGCATCGGTCGCAACTACTTCCGCGCTCTGCTTCAGCAGGGTGCGGACATCGAGATCGTGGCAGTCAACGACCTGGGTGACACCGCGACCACCGCACACCTGCTCAAGTACGACACGATGCTGGGCACGCTGACGGAGGAGGTGTCGCACACCGCCGACACCATCACCGTCGGCTCGCGCACCATCAAGGTCCTCTCCGAGCGCAACCCCGCGGACATTCCCTGGGGCGAGCTGGGCGTCGACATCGTGATCGAGTCGACCGGCATCTTCACCAAGAAGGCCGACGCGGAGAAGCACATCGCCGGTGGCGCCAAGAAGGTCCTCATCTCGGCTCCGGCCAAGGACGAGGACATCACCATCGTGATGGGCGTCAACGAGGACAAGTACGACCCGGCGCAGCACAACGTCATCTCCAACGCGTCGTGTACCACCAACTGCGTGGCGCCGATGGCGAAGGTTCTCGACGAGAACTTCGGCATCAAGAAGGGTCTGATGACGACCGTTCACGCCTACACGAACGACCAGCGCATCCTGGACTTCCCGCACAAGGACCTGCGCCGCGCCCGCGCCGCCGCCGAGAACATCATCCCGACCACGACGGGTGCCGCGAAGGCCACCGCCCTGGTCCTGCCCCAGCTCAAGGGCAAGCTCGACGGCATCGCGATGCGCGTCCCGGTCCCGGTCGGCTCGGTCACCGACTTGGTCGTCACCCTGGACCGCGAGGTCACCAAGGACGAGGTCAACGCCGCGTTCGAGAAGGCCAGCCAGGAGGGCAGCCTCGCCGGGCGGCTCGTCTACACCGCCGACCCGATCGTGTCCTCGGACATCGTCGGCACCCCGGCCTCCTGCACCTTCGACTCCGAGCTGACGATGGCCGAGGGCAATCAGGTCAAGATCATCGGCTGGTACGACAATGAGTGGGGCTACTCCAACCGCCTCGTGGACCTCACGGTCTTCGTCGGCGAGAAGCTCTGACCGCGAGCCGGTAAGGCAGCACGGTGCGGGCGGCAGGGTCCGGGCGGCGCGAACCAGCGCGGCACGGGCCCTGCTCGCTTGTCCGTGACGCCCCCGCGGGGCGGTCGCGGGGGCCGGAGGCGTGCGTACGTTCTCCGGCCCCCGCGTCCGCACCGCCCACCGCCCCTCCTCGTTGACCTCCAAGGAGCCATGAACCCATGAAGACGATCGACGAACTCCTCTCCGAAGGAGTGTCGGGCAAGCGGGTGTTCGTCCGCGCCGACCTCAACGTGCCGCTCGCCGACGGCCTCATCAGCGACGACGGCCGCATCCGGGCCGTCCTGCCGACCGTCGAAGCCCTCGTCGCCGCGGGTGCCAAGGTCGTCGTGGCCTCGCACCTCGGCCGCCCCAAGGGCGCGCCGGACCCGGCCTTCTCCCTGCTGCCCGCCGCTGAGCGGTTCGGTGAACTCCTCGGCGCCCCCGTGGCCTTCGCCCAGGACACCGTGGGTCCCGCCGCGCACGAGGCGGTCGACGGCCTCCAGCCCGGACAGGTCGCCGTCATCGAGAACCTCCGCTTCAACCCGGGGGAGACCAGCAAGGACGACACCGAGCGCGGCGAGTTCGCCGCACAGCTCGCCGCCCTCGCCGACGTGTACGTGGGCGACGGCTTCGGCGCCGTGCACCGCAAGCACGCCTCGGTCTTCGACCTGCCGAAGCTCCTTCCGCACTACGCCGGTTACCTCATCGCCACCGAGGTCGGCGTCCTCAAGAAGCTCACCGAGGACGTCAAGCGGCCGTACGCGGTCGTGCTCGGCGGTGCCAAGGTCTCCGACAAGCTCGGTGTCATCGACCACCTGCTGGAGAAGGCCGACCGCATCCTCGTCGGCGGCGGCATGATGTTCACCTTCCTCAAGGCCCAGGGCCACGAGGTCGGCTCCTCGCTGCTCCAGGAGGACCAGATCCCGGCGGTCCAGGAGTACCTGAAGCGGGCCGAGGAGAAGGGGGTGGAGTTCGTCCTCCCCGTCGACGTCCTGGTCACCGCATCCTTCCCGGACCTCAAGGCCAAGGCGGCGACCCACCCCGAGGCCGTCTCCGCCGACGCCATGCCGGCCGGGAAGCTGGGCCTGGACATCGGCCCCGAGACCCGCAAGCTCTACGCCACGAAGCTCGCCGACACGGCCACCGTCTTCTGGAACGGCCCCATGGGCGTCTTCGAACACCCCGACTACGCCGAGGGCACCAGAGCGGTCGCCCAGGCCCTCGTCGACAGCTCGGCGTTCACCGTGGTCGGAGGCGGGGACTCCGCCGCCGCCGTGCGCACGCTGGACTTCGACGAAAACGCATTCGGCCACATCTCGACCGGCGGTGGCGCCAGCCTCGAATATCTTGAGGGCAAGACGCTTCCCGGCCTCGCCGCACTGGAGGACTGAACACCCGTGACTTCCCGCACCCCGCTGATGGCGGGCAACTGGAAGATGAACCTCAACCACCTTGAGGCCATCGCCCACGTCCAGAAGCTCGCCTTCGCCCTGGCCGACAAGGACTACGAGGCCGTCGAGGTCGCGGTCCTCGCGCCCTTCACCGACCTGCGCTCCGTGCAGACCCTGGTCGACGGCGACAAGCTGAAGATCAAGTACGGCGCCCAGGACCTGTCGGCGCACGACTCCGGCGCCTACACCGGTGAGATCTCCGGCGCGATGCTGGCCAAGCTCAAGTGCTCGTACGTGGCCGTGGGCCACTCCGAGCGCCGCCAGTACCACGACGAGACCGACGAGATCGTCAACGAGAAGGTCAAGGCCGCCTACAAGCACGGCCTCACCCCGATCGTGTGCGTCGGCGAGGAAGAGCAGGTCCGCGACGCGGGCCGGCACGTCGAGCACACCCTCGCCCAGGTCGAGGGCGCCCTCAAGGACCTCCCGGCCGAGCAGGCCGAGTCCGTCGTCATCGCCTACGAGCCCGTGTGGGCCATCGGCACCGGCAAGGTCTGCGGTCCCGACGACGCCCAGGAGGTGTGCGGCGCGATCCGCGGCAAGCTCGCCGAGCTGTACGGCCAGGAGCTGGCCGACCGGGTCCGCATCCAGTACGGCGGCTCGGTCAAGTCCGGCAACGTGGCCGAGATCATGGCCCGCCCGGACATCGACGGCGCGCTCGTGGGCGGGGCCTCGCTGGACAACGACGAGTTCGTCAAGATCGTCCGTTTCCGCGACCAGTAGGATCACGCGCTCGGGCGACCGGTGAGTAGGCGCCCGCGCCGATCCCCAGTACCCTTGCGGGGGCCGGGTCGCTTCCCTCGGGAAGTCCGGCCCCCGTCGTTCGTTCAAGCGCCGGTCCCCGCCTTTCGGGGGCGGTGGCGCGCCCGAGGAAATTGCGGAAAGTAGGGTCCAGCCGTGGTTATGGGGTTCTCGATCGCCCTGATCGTGTTCAGCCTGCTGTTGATGCTGCTGGTGCTGATGCACAAGGGCAAGGGCGGCGGCCTGTCCGACATGTTCGGTGGCGGCATGCAGTCCTCGGTCGGCGGCTCCTCCGTCGCCGAGCGCAACCTCGACCGGATCACCGTGGTGGTCGGTCTGCTGTGGTTCGCGTGCATCGTCGTGCTCGGCCTCGTGATGAAGATGAACAACTGAACTGAGCCGTATCCCCGCCTCGTCCGGTGCATCGCCGCGAGCCCGGCCTATCATGGTGGCTCGCGTTCCGGGCGGGGTGTAACTCCCTTGAGGGGACGCGCGTTGGGCCTTGCACACACGTAAGGCGCCCGCAGTGGAGCGGGCCGGCCCGGCCGGACGTTCCGCGGCACCATCACGCAGGGAGTTACGACCGTGGCAAGTGGCAACGCGATCCGGGGGAGCCGGGTCGGGGCGGGGCCGATGGGCGAGGCCGAACGCGGCGAGTCGGCGCCGCGACTGCGCATCTCCTTCTGGTGCTCCAACGGGCACGAGACGCAGCCGAGCTTCGCGAGCGACGCGCAGGTCCCCGACACCTGGGACTGCCCCCGCTGCGGCTTCCCGGCGGGCCAGGACCAGGAGAACCCCCCTGATCCGCCCCGCACCGAGCCCTACAAGACCCACCTCGCCTACGTACGCGAACGGCGCAGCGACGCCGACGGCGAGGCGATCCTCGCCGAGGCCCTCGCCAAGCTCCGCGGCGAGATCTGAGCGCACGGCCCCGGCCGGACATCCTTTCGATGTCCGGCCGTAGTTGTCCGCGCCCGCGGCGCTGCCGCCCCGCGCGTCCGGCCGGGAATCAGGGCCCACCCCGCGAGCGCTGTTCCCCAAGGGGCCCGGCACTCCAGGGCACCCGTACCGCGCGGCGGTAACTCCCGCCGTCCCGGGCACTGATCAATTAGGTTGGAGCAGGCCGGGACACGGTACATACGTACGAAAGAAGGCAGAAGTCCCTGATGAACGCAGAAAGCCGTACGCGGCTCAACCAGACGCCTGAGTGGACCGCACTCGGCAAGCATCGGGAGCAGACCGGCGACGTGCGGCTGCGGGAGCTGTTCGACGCCGACCCGGACCGGGCCACGCGCTACCGGCTCCAGGTCGCCGACCTGTACCTCGACTACTCCAAGCACCTCGTCACCGACGAGACCCTGGGACTGCTGCGCGAGCTGGCCGCGGCGACCGGGGTGGAGCGGCTGCGGGACGCCATGTTCCGCGGCGAGAAGATCAACACCACCGAGGACCGCGCGGTCCTGCACACCGCGCTGCGCGCCCCGAGGGACGCGGTGGTCGAGGTCGACGGCGAGAACGTCGTACCCCAGGTGCACGCGGTCCTCGACAAGATGGCCGCCTTCGCCGAGTCGGTGCGCTCGGGCGCCTGGACCGGCCACACCGGCAAGCGGATCAAGAACGTCGTGAACATCGGCATCGGCGGCTCCGACCTCGGCCCCGCGATGGCCCACGAGGTGCTGCGCCCCTGGAGCGACCGCGGGCTGACCGTGCGCTTCGTGTCCAACGTGGACGGCGCCGACCTGCACGAGGCCGTGCGCGACCTGGACGCCGCCGAGACGCTGTTCATCATCGCCTCCAAGACCTTCACGACGATCGAGACGATCACCAACGCGACCTCCGCGCGCGGCTGGCTGCTCGACCAGCTGAAGGCCGGTCAGGAAGCGGTCGCCAAGCACTTCGTGGCGCTGTCCACGAACGGCGGGAAGGTCGCCGACTTCGGTATCGACACCGACAACATGTTCGAGTTCTGGGACTGGGTCGGTGGCCGGTACTCCTTCGACTCCGCGATCGGCCTGTCGCTGATGATCGCGATCGGCCCGGACCGCTTCCGCGAGATGCTCGACGGCTTCCATCAGGTCGACGAGCACTTCCGCACCGCCCCCGCCGAGGCCAACGGCCCGCTGCTGCTGGGCCTGCTCGGCGTCTGGTACGGCAACTTCCACGACGCGCAGTCGCACGCCGTGCTGCCGTACTCGCACTACCTGTCGAAGTTCACGGCCTACCTCCAGCAGCTCGACATGGAGTCCAACGGCAAGTCCGTGGACCGGGACGGCGAGCCGGTCGACTGGCAGACCGGCCCGGTCGTGTGGGGCACCCCCGGCACCAACGGGCAGCACGCCTACTACCAGCTCATCCACCAGGGCACCAAGCTCATCCCGGCCGACTTCATCGGCTTCGCCCGCCCCGTGGACGAACTGGAACCGGCCCTCGCCGACCAGCACGACCTGCTCATGGCCAACTTCTTCGCGCAGACCCAGGCCCTCGCCTTCGGCAAGACGCCCGAGGAGGTCCGTGCCGAAGGGGTCCCCGAGGACCTCGTCCCGCACAAGACCTTCCGGGGCAACCACCCGACGACCACGGTCCTCGCCCCCGAGCTGAACCCCTCGGTGCTCGGCCAGCTCATCGCGCTCTACGAGCACAAGGTCTTCGTGCAGGGCGCGATCTGGAACATCGACTCCTTCGACCAGTGGGGCGTCGAACTCGGCAAGGTCCTCGCCAAGCGCGTGGAGCCCGCGCTCACCGAGGGGGCCGAGGTGCCCGGCCTCGACGCGTCCACCACGACCCTCGTCGCCAAGTACCGCGAGCTGCGCGGACGCTGAACGCGTGTCGGTCCCACGGGCGGCGCGCCGGACGGAACCGGCGCGCCGCCCGCGCGTACGCCCGCTGCCAGGCGCGCACAGTGACGGGACCAGGACGAAAAGTGGATGCGCCCGCTCGCCCGGACGGGTGAGACTGGCCGACGGCCCTGCACCGTCGGGAAGGACACCATGGACCGTCAGATGATGAGCGCGCTCGCCGATCCGGAACGACTGAGGCTCTTCGCGCGGATCGTGCTCGGGGAGCAGGAGAGCGCGCCCGCGCAGAAGCAGCTCGGCCGCCTCGTCAAGGCGGGCCTCGTGCACCGTCTGGCCGACGGGAGCCTCGCCGTCGACCCGGCCGCCTTCCGCCGGGAGTCCGCCTCCGCGCCCGCCCCCGAGTGGCTGCCGCGCCGCCTCGCCGGTTTTTTCGCGCGGGGCCGGCTGGTCACCGTCCCCGTGCGGCTCTCCGTGCGCGAGGACCTGCTGCGGCACCTGGCCGGAGCCCTGTTCACCGAGGGGCGGGACTACACCGAGCGCGAGGTCAACGAAGCCTTCGCACGCTATTACGCGGACACCTCGGCGCTGCGCCGCTACTGCGTCGGTTTCGGCCTGTTGAGCCGGGAGAAGGACGGCAGCGTCTACCGGCTGTGCACGGCCGGCCCCCAGCCGCCCGGGGAGCGATGAGGAACCGCACCGGCGCACGGAGGACGAAGCGGCGTGGTCCCGCCCCGGAACCCCGGGACGGGACCACGCCGCTCTTCTGGGAAAGCCCCCGTCAGGCGACGGCCGAGGGGAACAGGGAGGACGGCAGCCCGGCGGCCGCCGCCGTGTCCATGAGCCACAGCGTCCGCTCACGACCGTAGACACCGGCCGCGGGGGCCTCGGCCTCGTCCGCGCCCGAGAGCGCGGTCCTGGCCGCCTCCGCCTTGTCCTCGCCCGCCGCGAGCAACCACACCTCGCGGGCCGCGCGGATCGCCGGCAGGGTCAGCGACAGCCGGGTCGGCGGCGGCTTGGGCGCCTCGCGCACCGCGATCACCGTCCGCTCGGTCTCGCGCACCCCCGGCAGCCCGGGGAAGAGCGAGGCGACATGCGTGTCCGGGCCGACGCCCAGCAGCAGGACGTCGAAGGACGGTACCAGCGCGCGCTCCGCGGCCCCGGCGGCGTCGGCCAGCTGCGCCGCGTACACCTCGGCAGCCGCCTCCGGCTCGTACGGCCCGTCCGAGGCGGGCATCTCGTGGATCTTCCCGATGTCCAGCGGGAGGGAGTCGAGCAGAGCCGCCCGCGCCTGGGTGGCGTTGCGCTCCGGGTCCCCGTCGGGCAGGAACCGTTCGTCGCTCCACCAGATGTCCAGGCGCCCCCAGTCGACGGCGTCCCGGGCCGGCTGCGCGGCGAGCGCGGCCAGCAGACCGTTGCCGTTGCGTCCACCGGTGAGCGCCACGGAGGCGTTCCCCCGCGCGGACTGGGCGTCGACGATCTTCGTGATGAGCCGGGCCGCTGCCGCCTGGGCCATCAGTTCCTTGTCGCGGTGCACGACGAGCTGGGGGACGGTGCTCACTTCGAGGCTGCCTTCTTCGCCGGGGACTTGGCGGCGGTCTGCTTGGCCGCCGCCTTCTTCGCCGTCCCATCCTGCGTCCCCGAGGACTTCTCCCCGGGCTGCGACGCGGCGGGTTCCGGGACGGTACGGGCCGCGGCGGGCTCGTCGAGCCGGTCCACGCCGAACTTCAGCGCGGCCGCGTAGGTGTCGTCCGGGTCGAGCCGGCGCAGCTCCTCCGCGATCAGCTCGGCGGTCTCCCGCCGCTTGAGCGCCACGGCCCGGTCGGGCTGACCCTCGATCGACAGCGTCGCGAGGGAACCGTCCGCCCGGTCCAGGACGACCGGCCCGCAGTCGGTCTCCATGCGCACGCCCGTCAGGCCGGGACCCGGCGAGGCGTTGCGCTTGACCGGCACGTCGAGCCGGTGGGCGAGCCACATCGCCAGCAGTTCGACGCTCGGGTTGTACTGCTCGCCCTCGACCTCCACCGAGGTGACCTGACAGGCCACCTGATCCAGGGCCGCCGCGAGCATCGAGCGCCACGGGGTGATCCTGGTCCAGGCGAGGTCCGTGTCGCCCGGGGTGTAGGTCTCGGCCCGCGCGGTCAGCTCCTCGATGGGCTGCTCGGAGGCGTAGGTGTCCGTGACCCTGCGCTGCGCGAGAGCGCCGAGCGGGTCGTTGGCCGGGTCGAGGGGCGCGTTGATCGGCCACCACACGACGACGGGAGCGTCGGGCAGCAGCAGCGGCAGCACGACCGACTGGGCGTGCTCGCCCACCTCGCCGTACAGGCGCAGCACGATGGTCTCGCCCGTGCCGTTGCCCGCGTCCGCGCCGATCTGCACCTCCGCGTCGAGCCGGGCGCTCGCCCGGTCGCGCGGGGTGCGCGAGACCCGCCGGATCACCAGCAGGGTGCGCGAGGGGTGCTCGCGGGAGGCGTCGTGCGCGGCGCGCAGCGCGTCGTAGGCGTTCTCCTCGTCGGTGACGATGACGAGGGTGAGCACCATGCCCACCGCGGGGGTCCCCAGGGACCTGCGGCCCTGCACCAGGGCCTTGTTGATCTTGCTGGACGTGGTGTCCGTGAGGTCGATCTTCATGGCCGACGCCAGCTCCGTCCGTCTCGTGCGAGCATTTCGTCCGCCTCGGTCGGCCCCCAGGTGCCGGCCGGGTACTGCGCGGGCTTGCCGTGCGTGTTCCAGTAGTCCTCGATCGGGTCGAGGATCTTCCAGGACAGCTCGACCTCCTCCGTGCGCGGGAAGAGGTTGGCGTCGCCCAGCAGGACGTCCAGGATCAGCCGCTCGTACGCCTCCGGGCTCGACTCGGTGAAGGACTCCCCGTAGGCGAAGTCCATCGAGACGTCCCGGACCTCCATCGAGGTGCCCGGCACCTTCGAGCCGAAGCGGACGGTGACGCCCTCGTCCGGCTGCACCCGGATCACCAGGGCGTTCTGCCCCAGCTCCTCCGTGGCGGTGTGGTCGAAGGGGGAGTGCGGGGCCCGCTGGAAGACCACCGCGATCTCGGTGACCCTGCGGCCGAGACGCTTGCCGGTGCGCAGGTAGAAGGGGACGCCCGCCCAGCGGCGGTTGTCCACGCCCAGCTTGATCGCGGCGAAGGTGTCGGTCTTCGACTTGGGGTCGATGCCCTCCTCCTGGAGGTAGCCGACGGCCTTCTCGCCGCCCTGCCACCCGGCCGCGTACTGGCCGCGCACCGTCCCGGCGCCGAGGTCGGCGGGCAGCCGGACGGCGCGCAGCACCTTCGCCTTCTCCGCGACCAGCGCGTCCGCGTCGAAGCCCGCGGGCTCCTCCATCGCGGTGAGCGCCATGAGCTGGAGCAGGTGGTTCTGGATGACGTCGCGGGCCGCGCCGATTCCGTCGTAGTAGCCGGCCCGGCCGCCGATGCCGATGTCCTCGGCCATCGTGATCTGCACGTGGTCGACGTACGAACGGTTCCAGACGGGCTCGAACATCTGGTTGGCGAAACGCAGCGCCAGGATGTTCTGGACGGTCTCCTTGCCGAGGTAGTGGTCGATCCGGAACACCTGATCCGGGGCGAACACCTCGTGCACGATCGAGTTGAGCTCCTTCGCGGAGGCCAGGTCGTGGCCGAAGGGCTTCTCGATGACGGCCCGCCGCCACGCCCCCTCGGGGGCGTCGGCGAGGCCGTGCTTCTTGAGCTGCTGCACGACGTTCGGGAAGAACTTCGGCGGCACCGAGAGGTAGAAGGCGAAGTTGCCGCCCGTGCCCTGCGCCTTGTCCAGCTCCTCGATCGTCGTCTTCAGCGTCTCGAACGCCTCGTCGTCGTCGAAGGCGCCCTGGACGAAGCGCATCCCCTGGTTGAGCTGCTGCCACACCTCCTCACGGAAGGGGGTGCGGGAGTGCTCCTTCACCGCGTCGTGGACGACCTGGGCGAAGTCCTCGTCCTCCCAGTCGCGGCGCGCGAAACCGATGAGCGAGAAGCCCGGCGGCAGCAGGCCGCGATTGGCCAGGTCGTACACAGCGGGCATCAGCTTTTTCCGGGACAAATCGCCCGTGACACCGAAAATGACCAGGCCCGACGGCCCCGCGATACGCGGGAGCCGTCGGTCCGCGGCGTCACGAAGCGGGTTGGCTCCGTGCAATGCGGTCAAGGGGATCAGCCCTCCGAAGGGGCGAGGCGCTTGAGCTCCGCCTCGGTCGACTTGAGCAGCTCGGTCCAGGACTTCTCGAACTTGTCGACGCCCTCGTCCTCCAGCACCTTGACGACGTCGTCGTACGAGATGCCGAGCTTGGCGACCGCGTCGAGATCGGCGCGCGCCTGCTCGTAGGTGCCGGTCACCGTGTCACCGGTGATCTCGCCGTGGTCGCCCACGGCCTCCAGCGTGGCCTCGGGCATGGTGTTCACCGTGTTCGGCGCGACCAGCTCGTCGACGTACAGGGTGTCCTTGAGGGACGGGTCCTTGACGCCGGTCGAGGCCCACAGCGGACGCTGCTTATTGGCCTGCGCCTTGTCGAGGGCGGCCCAGCGCTCCGAGGAGAAGACCGCCTCGTACGCCTCGTAGGCGAGCCGCGCGTTGGCCAGCGCGGACTTGCCCTTGGCGGCCTTGGCCTCGTCGGTGCCGATCGCGTCGAGCCGCTTGTCGATCTCGGTGTCCACGCGGGACACGAAGAAGGAGGCGACCGAGTGGATCTTGGAGAGGTCCAGGCCCGCGGCCTTCGCCTTCTCCAGGCCCGAGAGGTAGGCGTCCATGACCGCGCGGTAGCGCTCCAGGGAGAAGATCAGCGTGACGTTGACGCTGATGCCCCGGCCGATCGTCTCGGTGATGGCCGGCAGGCCCGCCTCGGTGGCCGGGATCTTGATGAGCGTGTTCGGGCGGTCGACCAGCCACGCGAGCTGCTTGGCCTCGGCGGTCGTGGCCAGGGTGTCGTGCGCGAGGCGCGGGTCCACCTCGATGGACACCCGGCCGTCCTGGCCGTCCGTCGCGTCGAAGACCGGACGCAGCACGTCGGCCGCGTCCCGCACGTCGGCGGTGGTGATCATGCGGACGGCTTCCTCGACGGTCACCCGGCGGGCCGCGAGGTCCTCCAGCTGCGTGTCGTAGCCGTCCCCCTGGGAGATCGCCTTCTGGAAGATCGACGGATTGGTGGTGACGCCCACGACGTGCTGCTCGTCGATCAGCTCGGCCAGGTTGCCGGACGTGATCCGCTTGCGCGACAGGTCGTCCAGCCAGATCGCGACGCCTTCATCGGAGAGGCGCTTCAGTGCGTCTGTCATGGAATTACATCTCCTACGTAGTGTCTTCAGTCGTCAGCGCTGAGCGGCTTCGAGAGATTCCCGCGCGGCCGCCGCGACGGCGTCGCCGGTGAATCCGTACTCGCGGAAGAGGACCTTGCCGTCGGCGGAGGCACCGAAGTGCTCCAGCGAGACGATCCGGCCCGCGTCCCCGACGAAACGGTGCCACGTGAGACCGATTCCGGCCTCGACCGCCACCCGCGCCCTCACGGACGGGGGCAGCACGGATTCCCGGTACCCCTGGTCCTGCTCCTCGAACCACTCGACGCAGGGCATCGACACGACACGCGTGGGAATGCCCGCCGACTGGAGCTGCTCGCGCGCCTCGACGGCGAGCTGCACCTCGGAGCCGGTACCGATCAGGACGACCTGCGGCTCGCCGCCCTCGGCCTCCAGCAGGACGTATCCGCCCTTGGCCGCGTTCTCGTTCGGCGCGTACGTCGGTACGCCCTGACGGGTGAGGACCAGGCCGTGCGGGGCGCCCTCGCCGAACACCTTGGTGTACCGCTTGAGGACCTCGCGCCAGGCGATGGCCGTCTCGTTGGCGTCGGCCGGGCGGATCACGTTCAGCCCGGGGATGGCGCGCAGCGAGGCGACGTGCTCGACGGGCTGGTGGGTGGGGCCGTCCTCGCCCAGACCGATCGAGTCGTGGGTCCAGACGTAGGTGACCGGCAGGTGCATGAGCGCCGACAGCCGCACCGCGTTGCGCATGTAGTCGGAGAACGTCAGGAACGTTCCGCCGTAGACGCGGGTGTTGCCGTGCAGCGCGATGCCGTTCAGCTCGGCGGCCATCGCGTGCTCGCGGATCCCGAAGTGCACGGTGCGGCCGTACGGGTCGGCCTCCGGCAGCGGGTTGCCCTCGGGCAGGAACGAGGAGGTCTTGTCGATCGTGGTGTTGTTCGAGCCGGCGAGGTCGGCGGAGCCGCCCCACAGCTCGGGGATCACCGCGCCCAGCGACTGGAGCACCTTGCCGGAGGCGGCACGGGTGGCCAGGGCCTTGCCCTCCTCGAACAGCGGGAGCTGCTGCTCCCAGCCCTCGGGAAGCTCGGTGGCGGCGATCCGGTCGAAGCGCTCGGCGTGCTCCGGGTGGGCGCCGCGCCAGTCGGCGAAGGTCTTCTCCCAGACGGCGCGCACCTCCTTGCCGCGCTCCAGCGCCCCGCGGGTGTGCGCGAGGACCTCGTCGGCGACCTCGAAGCTCTTCTCGGGGTCGAAGCCGAGGACGCGCTTGGTGGCCGCGACCTCCTCCTCGCCGAGCGCCGAGCCGTGCGCGGCCTCGGTGTTCTGCGCGTTCGGGGCGGGCCAGGCGATGATCGAGCGCATCGCGATGAAGGAGGGGCGCCCGGTCTCGGCCTTCGCGGCCTCGATCGCGGCGTACAGGGCGGCCGGGTCGAGGTCGCCGTCCTCCTTCGGCTGCACGCGCTGGACGTGCCAGCCGTACGCCTCGTACCGCGCGACGGTGTCCTCGGAGACGGCCGTCTCGGTGTCGCCCTCGATCGAGATGTGGTTGTCGTCCCACAGCAGGATCAGGTTGCCGAGCTTCTGGTGGCCGGCGAGCGAGGACGCCTCGGCGGAGATGCCCTCCTGGAGGCAGCCGTCGCCCGCGATGGCGAAGACGTAGTGGTCGAACGGCGAGGTGCCGGGGGCCGCCTCGGGGTCGAACAGACCCCGCTCGTACCGCGCGGCCATCGCCATGCCC
This sequence comes from Streptomyces sp. NPDC007088, assembly GCF_042869355.1. Classification (NCBI taxonomy): domain Bacteria; kingdom Bacillati; phylum Actinomycetota; class Actinomycetes; order Kitasatosporales; family Streptomycetaceae; genus Streptomyces; species Streptomyces sp. NPDC007088. The sequence goes on along the minus strand of NZ_JBIAFO010000001.1, from coordinate 132,460 downwards.
ACGGCGTTCGCGACGCCCTGGCCCAGCGGGCCCGTGGTCGTCTCGACGCCCTTGGTGTGTCCGTACTCCGGGTGGCCCGGAGTCTTGGAACCCCACGTGCGGAACGCCTTCAGATCATCCAGCTCCAGGCCGAAACCGGCCAGGTAGAGCTGGGTGTAGAGGGTCAGCGAGGAGTGTCCGGCGGACAGGACGAAACGGTCGCGGCCCGTCCAGTCGGGGTCGGCCGGGTCATGGCGCATCACCTTCTGGAAGAGGGTGTACGCGGCGGGGGCCAGGCTCATCGCCGTACCGGGATGGCCGTTACCGACCTTCTGTACGGCGTCGGCGGCCAGGACACGCGCGGTGTCGACAGCCCGCTGGTCCAGCTCGGTCCACTCGAAGTCTGTCGTGGTCGGCTTGGTGCTCACCCTGGGTCAGGGCTCCTCTCCACATGTCGAATGCCGGTGACTTTGCGTACACCGGACGCTGTCGAGCCTACCGCCGTGAGGGCGTGCGTTTTTTCCACTCATTCAAGAGTGCCGGGATATTCGGGATTCCGCCCCCCGAAAACCGCCGAGCCCTTGCGGGACCTGCGGGAAAAGGGTTCGCGCGGAGAAAGTCGCGAGTGCGTGCCGACGGCTCCATATGTATAAAGGAGCGCTCATTTGGAGCCTCTTCCCGGCTCCGTGCGCGCCCACCGTGCGCGGGGTGGCCGGGACAACACGAGCGACCCCCGCGAGGGGCCGGGAACGGGCAACGTCTAGAGTGGCGTGGTACGCGCGAGCCCCCCTTTTCCGGCGCATCCGGACTTCTTGTGGGCTCGCTGGGATGTCTCTGTCAGGGGTGTGCGTGACGGCCGTTGAATCCCGTCCAGCGGGGGTGCTCGGGACGAGCCCAAGCCACCGGCCGTTCGGGGCCCGTGTCAAGGCGTTCGTGGCACTGACCAAACCACGGATCATCGAGCTGCTGCTCATCACCACCGTGCCGGTCATGTTCCTCGCCGAACAAGGGGTCCCCGACCTGTGGCTGGTGCTGATCACCTGCTTCGGCGGCTATCTGTCGGCGGGCGGTGCCAACGCCCTCAACATGTACATCGACCGCGACATCGACGCGCTCATGCACCGCACCGAGCAGCGGCCCCTGGTCACCGGCATGGTGAGTCCCCGTGAGGGGCTCGTCTTCGGGCTGAGCCTGGCCGTCGTCTCCACCGTGTGGTTCGGACTGCTCGTCAACTGGCTGTCCGCGTGGCTCTCGCTGGGCGCCCTGCTGTTCTACGTCGTCGTCTACACGATGATCCTCAAGCGGCGCACCTCGCAGAACATCGTGTGGGGCGGGATCGCGGGCTGCATGCCGGTGCTCATCGGCTGGTCCGCCGTCACCGACTCGATGTCCTGGGCCCCGGTCGTCCTCTTCCTCGTCATGTTCTTCTGGACCCCGCCGCACTACTGGCCGCTGTCCATGAAGGTCAAGGAGGACTACGCCCGGGTCAACGTGCCCATGCTCCCGGTCATCGCGAGCAACCGCGTGGTCGCCCGGCAGATCGTCCTCTACAGCTGGGTCATGGTCGCGGTCTCGCTGCTGCTGACCGTCCTCGGCTACACCGGCTGGTTCTACACGGCGGTCGCGCTGCTGGCCGGCGGCTGGTGGCTGTGGGAGGCGCACGGACTGCTGAACCGCGCCAAGACCGAGGAGAGCGGCGGCAAGCTCAAGGAGATGCGGCTGTTCCACTGGTCCATCACCTACGTGTCGCTGCTGTTCGTCGCGGTCGCGATCGACCCGTTCCTGCGCTGAGCCCGCGGTCCACGAGGCCCCGCCGTCCGCCACGGACGGCGGGGCCTCGTGTCGTATCCGGCCCTACTCGTGGGTAGCATGCGGTCATGGCAGACAACACCCAGCAGACCGAGGACGCGGCGGCCGCCCCCCGGGCGGACCGCAAGGAGGCCGCCCGGCAGGAGCGCAGGGCCGCCAGGCTCGCCAAGCAGATCGGCGCCTTCGCCCGCAGGCACGGCGGCGCCGAGGGACAGCTCGCCTACGTGGGGCAGCGCGGCACGCGCATCTCCCTGGTCGGTGAGGACGGACGCTGGGGCGACCTGTTCGCGCCCAGCACCGCCGTCGCCCAGGACGCCGTGGAGAAGGCCGGGATCACCGTGCACGACAGCTTCGACGGCGACTTCGCCGCGAAGGTGCGCACCGGCCCCTACGAGTGGAAGCGCATGGCGGGTATCCAGCTCGGCGGCGGAGCGGCCTGAGGCTCCCCGCCGCGGAGCCCGCCGGCACGCGGTACGGGTACGCGTGTGGGGTGGGGGGGGGGGGGGGGGCGCCCCCCCCCCCCCCCCCCCCCGCCCCACCCCTCACGCGTACCCGTGTCCGTCAGGCGTCGGCGAGCGCCCCTGCCTCCGGCTGCCGGGCCGGCAGGGCCGGGGAGGTCAGCGGACGTTCGCGCAGCGACAGCAGCACCCGCAGCGTCCCGATCCACACCAGCGTCGAGCCGAACATGTGCGCGCCGACGAGGACCTCGGGCAGGTCGGTGAAGTACTGGACGTAGCCGATGGCGCCCTGGGCGAGCAGCACGAGGAAGAGCAGACCGGTCTTGCGGCGCGGTCCGGCCGGCGCGTCCACCGCCTTCAGGACACACCACAGCGCGACGGTCAGGAGCACCACGATCCAGGCCAGCGCGGCGTGGACCCGGGTGATCGTCTCCCAGTCGATGCCCATGCGCGCCACCTCGCTGGAGTCGCCCGCGTGCGGGCCCGCTCCGGTCACCAGCGTGCCGACCGCGATGAGCACGGCGGTCGCGCCGACCAGGACCCGCACGAGCTGCCTCACCACGTGGCCGACCAGCGGCCGGGGCGCCCCGTCCCCCTCCTTGGAGCGCTGCCACAGCACGGTCGCGAGGGCGATCAGCGCGGAGGACAGCAGGAAGTGCGCGGCCACCGTGTACGGGTTGAGGCCCACCAGGACGACGATGCCGCCCAGCACCGCGTTGCCCATGACCAGCCAGAACTGCGCCCAGCCCAGACGGGTGAGGGAACGGCGGCGGGGCGTGGCGGCGCGCGCCGTGACAATCGCCCAGCCGACGGCCGCGCAGAGGACGTAGGTCAGCATCCGGTTGCCGAACTCGATGACGCCGTGGAAGCCCATCTCGCGTGTCGTGGTCAGCGAGCCGTCGGTGCACTCGGGCCAGGTCGGGCAGCCCAGGCCCGAGCCGGTGAGCCGGACGGCCCCGCCGGTCACGACGATCACGACCGACATCAGCAGGGCCAGAAGGGCCGCCCGCCGGACGGTCTCCGGCTTCGGAGTCCAGCGCCTCGCGAGGAAGGCGAGCGGATTGCGGGCGGCCTCGGCGGCGTCGCGGGCAGTCAGATTCGGCACGGCGCCCATGCTAGGCCGCCGCTTGTGCACGGATTCACGCGGGTGGGCATGTCGGACAGTTCGAGCGCGCGGGCCCCGGCGCCAGGAGGGCCCCGGTCCGCTCCGTACGGGGGGATTTCCGCGCAACCCGGGGCACGGGCGGAGGGGGCGGGGCCCCGTGCCCGTGCGCGAGGTCACACCCCGACGCGTCCGTGCCCCCGTCGCGTCAGTCCGTCAGCAGCGCCGTCACGGCACGCACCGTCGGCGCGCTGTCGCCGTACGTGAAGACGGCCCTGCGCGCGGCCGGCAGGTCCTCGGTGCTCTCGGGCAGGCCGAGGCAGACCGTGACGGCGCGCGGATTGCGCGCCAGCAGACGCAGCAGTGCCGCCTCCTCGGCCGGGTCGGCGCGCGGGGTGCCGGTCAGGATCACGTCGGCCCGGGGCACGGCGGGCGCCGGGGGGTCCAGGGGTGTCCCGCCGCCGTCGAGATCGGCCTCGGTGACGCGGCCCTCGGCGCCCGGTGGCCGTGCGAAGAGGGCCTCGGCCGTCGACCCCGGCAGCCGGTCGAGCAGGGCGGCGGTGAGGCGGTCGGAGACGCGGCCGCTCACGACGGAGCGGCGGCGCCGTACGTCCACGACGTGCACGGGGGAGCGCAGGGCGCCCGCGACCGCGCCGCGCACGTGCAGGGCCTGCCGCGCGGCGCGGTCGTTGACCCCGGCGCGGTCGGGGGCCGGGAGAGGGGCGCGGTCCCCGGAGCGGGACCAGTCCGCCAGGGCGGCGACCCGCCCGGCCGCCTCTTCGAGCCGGGCCGTCGGCAGCCGGCCCTCGCCGACGGCGGCGAGCACCGCGTCCAGCGCCGTGCGGAACTCCTCCTCGCCCGTCGCGCTCGCCGTCGCCCCCGCGCCCGGCAGCGCCGGGTTGCCCAGGCACACCAGATCGACGCCCGCCGCGAGGGCCAGTACGACGCCCTCCGCGAAGCCGGCCGTCTCGCTGATCGCCCGCATGTCGACGGCGTCGGACACGACGACCCCCTCGAAGCCGAGTTCCTCGCGCAGCAGGGCCAGCAGGGGAGCGCTGAGGGTCGCGGGGGCGTCGTCCAGGGCGGGGAAGACGATGTGCGCCGTCATGACGCAGCGGGCGCCCGCCGCGATCGCCGCCGCGAAGGGCACGAGTTCCCGCGAGCGCAGCGTCGGCAGGTCGACGTCCACGACCGCGAGTCCGGCATGGGTGTCGACCTTCGTGTCCCCGTGCCCGGGGAAGTGCTTCGCGCAGGCCGCGACGCCCTCCGCCTGCACCGCCTCGACGAAGGCGGCGGCGTGCCGTCCCACGAGGTCCGGTTCGCCGCCGTACGAGCGCACCCCGATGACCGGGTTCGCCGGGTCGGAGTTGACGTCCACGACGGGGGCGAGCACGAGGTCGATGCCCGCGCGGCGCACGTCGCGGGCGATGCCCCGGGCCACCTCGGCGGTCAGCGCGGGGTCGTCGACACGGCCGAGGACGGCGGCGCCCACGTGCGGGGAGCCCTGCGCCCCGTGCAGCCGGGAGACGGTGCCGCCCTCCTCGTCCGTGGCGATCACCGCCGTACCCGCGCGGTGGATCTCCCGCGAGAGCGCGGCGGTCGACCCCGAGACGTTGTGCCCGAAGTAGCAGACCCCGCCCAGGCCCCCGGCCAGCGCGTCGAGCAGCCAGGGCGGCGCGCTCGTCCCCACGAAGCCCGGCATGAGCACGGCGTGCGCGAGCCGCCGCAGCCGCGCGCTCTCCCGGCCTTCCCTCGCTCCGGTCACCTCTCTACTTCACCGCCCCGGTCACGAGGCCCGCGGTGAGCCGCCGCTGGGCGAGGACGAAGACCACCATGACGGGCAGCGTCACGAGGGTCGAGGCGGCCATGAGCCCGCCCCAGTCGTTGGTGTTCTTGCCGAGGTACTGCTCCAGGCCGACACCGACGGTCATCATGCTCTCGTCCGACATGAAGGTCAGCGCGAAGGTGAACTCCTCCCAGGCCATCACGAAGGCGAAGGCGCTGGTCGCGACGAGCCCCGGGACGACGAGCGGCAGCAGGACCGAGCGGAACATCCGCCACCAGGAGCAGCCGTCCATGTACGCGGCCTCCTCGACCTCGACCGGGACGGCGGCCACGAAGCCGCGCAGGTTCCAGATCGCGAAGGGCAGCGAGAAGGCGGTGTAGACGATCGCGAGGCCGAGGAGGGAGTTGAGCATCCGCAGGTCCTTCATCTGAAGGAAGAGCGGGATGACCAGCGCCTCGGCCGGGAGCATCTGCACCACGAGGATCAGCACCATGATCGTGGTGCGCATCCGGAAGCGGAACCGTGCCATGGCGACCGCGCCGAGCAGCGCGAGCAGGCCCGAGGCGACCACCGTGACGAGGGTGACGATCGCCGAGTTGAGCATGAAGTGCCCGAAGCCGCCCTCGTCCAGCGCGTCCGAGAAGTGCGCGAAGGTGAAGTGGCTCGGGAAGAGGCTGTCGGTCCCGGAACTGGCCCGGCCGTTGAGGGCCGTGGAGAGCATGAACCAGACGGGGAAGAGGGTGAACAGCAGGATCGCGACCACGGCCGCGTACTTGCCGGTCCGTGCCCAGCCCCCGCGGGCGGGGGGCTTGGCCTTGTCGGTCTTCGCGACGGGCGGGATGAGGGTCTGGGCGGTCATCGCAACTCGTCCTCTTTGAACAGCACACGCAGGTACACCGCGGTGATGACCAGCAGTACGACGGTGAGCAGGACGGCGATCGCGGAGCCGAGGCCGTACTGGTTCTGGGTGATGGCCTTCATGTACGACCACACGCCGAGGTTGAGGATCTCCGGGTTGGTCCCGGAACCGCCCGGCATCAGGTAGATCTGCGTGAAGATCTTGAAGTCCCAGATGGTCGAGAGCACCGTGACCACCGCGAACACCGGGCGCAGCACCGGGAAGGTGATGTTCCAGAAGCGCTGCCAGGCGCTCGCCCCGTCCAGCCGGGCCGCCTCGTGCAGTTCGGGCGGCACGGTGGTGAGCCCGGCGAACAGCGTGATCGCGATGAACGGGTAGCTGTGGTGGATGACGTTCAGCTCGGCGATGCCGTAGAAGGACAGCCGCTCGGTGAACCAGTTGAAGCCCTCCGGCCCGATCACGCCCAGGTCCTGGAGGGCGCGGCGCACCAGCCCGGAGTCCGGGTCGAAGATCCACACCCACACGTAGGTACCGGTGACCGCGGGCATCGCCCAGGCCACCAGCGAGGCGCCGATCACGGTGGCCCGGGTCTTCGGGCCGAGGTGCTGGAGCAGCAGCGCGACGAGGGTGCCCAGCACGATCGTGCCGAGGACGGCGAACACGGCGAAGAACACCGTGTTCGGCAGCACCGTCCTCCAGAGGTAGGAACCCCCGAACACCTCGCGGTAGTTGTCGAGGCCGACGAACCGCGGCTTGCCGGAGATGATCTCCTTGAGCCCGTACGTCTGGAAGGACAGGTACACCACCCGCACGATCGGGTAGAGCAGCAGGACCGCGATGACCAGCAGCGGGGCGGCCAGCAGCAGCCAGGGCCGCAGCCGCACGGTCAGGCGCGGGCGGCGCGGGCCCGGCGGGCGCGCGCCCGGCGGGTCCGTCCGGTCGACGGACGGTGCAGGACGCGCGCCGGAGACGGCGACGTTCCCCACGTCAGTTCTCCTGGAGCGTCTTGGTGACGGCGTCCGAGGCGGTCTTGGCGGCCTTGTCGACCGAGGTGCCGGTGAGAATCGACTGGACCATCTGCGACACGGTCTTATTGCCCTCGACGGTGCCCCAGCCGGGGGCGCTCGGCGGGTTCTTGCCGGCCTTGAGCATCGTCTCGGCGAAGGGCTTGACCAGCGGGTCGGTGCTGTTCGCGTAGGGCTTGAGGGCGGAGTTGGTGCTCGGGAAGTACCCGGCCTGGTCGGCCCAGTCCTTGGCGAGCTTGCTCGTGGTCATCATGTCGACGAACTTCCAGGCCAGGTCCTGGTTCTTGCTCGTCTTGAGGACCGCGAGGTTGGAGCCGCCGAGGACGGCCGGGGCGAGGCCGCCGTCCTTGCCCGGGATCGGGAAGGCGCCGATCTTGTCCTTGAGCGAGGGGTCACCGGCGATCGCCGTCTTCGGCGTCCAGTTGCCCTGGATCACCATCGCCGACTTGCCCTTGACGAAGGAGTCGAGCACATCGGTCTCGCGCCAGGTCGTGGCGCCGACGCTGGAGGACTTGTCCTTCAGGGCGAGGCCCGTGTAGAAGTCCAGGCCCTCCTTCGACTTCGGCGCGTCGAGCGCCCCGGTCCACTTGCCGCCCTTCTCGGTGGCGAAGTCCCCGCCCGCGCCCCACAGGAAGGGGGCGACGGCGTACGCGGCGTCCCCGGCGACCGGCAGCGGCAGCAGCTTCGGCTCCTGCTTCTTGAGCGTCTTGACCGTCTGCTGCAACTCGTCCCAGTTCTTGGGGATCGCGAGGTGGTGCTTCTCGAAGACGTCCTTGCGGTAGACGATCGCGCGCACCCCGGCGTACCAGCCGACACCGTACTGCTTGCCGTCCAGCGTCGCCGACTGCTTCAGCGCCGGGTTGAGGTCCTTGCCCAGGCCCGAGGAGTCGATCTTCGCGGTGAGGTCGGTGAGGCCACCGGCCGCCGCGAACTCGGGGGTCCAGGTGGTGCCGATCTCGGAGACGTCCGGGCCGTCGCCGGAGGCGAAGGCGCGCACCAGACGGTCGTGGGCGTCGGCCCACTGGATCTCCTGGACCTTCAGCGTGGCACCGGTCTTCGCCTTGAACTCCTTCTTCGCCGCGGAGTAGAAGGCGGAGGCGTCCGGGTTGGTGCCCTTCATGACCCACCACGTCAGGGACTTGCCGTCCTTCGACGAGGACGAGGACGAGGAGGAGCCGTCGTTGCCACAGGCGGTCAGCACCAGGGCGGAGGCGGCCAGGGCGGCGACGCCGGCCTTGTGTACGAGTCTCATCGAGCTGTGTCTCCCTTGTGACGGACGCGGCTGAGAAGCGGGGCGGTGGTGAGCGGCCGCGCGAGGCCGCCGGTCACCGCGACCGCGGCGTGCCCCGGGCCCGGCGCCGAACGGGCCGGACGCCCCCGATGAACCACGGGTGAGCTGCGGCGATCCGCCAAGTATGGGGAGGGCCAAGGAGGTAGTCAATAAGTAACAGCGGTCGTGATGTGAGCGTTAGTTTTTGACATGGAAGGGCTACGCTGTCCGCCCAGCCATCAGGAGGAAGTCATGACCGACCGGTCCGCGCCGCGGCGAGGGACGACGCCGAAGGAGCCGGAGACGGAGGCCCCGGCCCCGGACGTCCTGGTTCGTATCCGCGGCGCCGTCCCCTCCCTCCAGCCCGCCGAACAGCGGGTCGCCGCCGCCGTACTGGGCGATCCGGCGGGCGCCGCGCGCATGTCGTCCACGACCCTCGCCACCCAGGCCAGGACCTCGGTGACCACCGTGATGCGCTTCTGCCGCGCGATAGGGCTGTCCAACTACCCCCAGCTGCGCATCGCCCTGGCCTCCTCGGCGGCCCGCGAGGACGCCCGCAACAGCGACCGGTACTGGGCCGACGACGGGGACATCAGCGAGGACGACACGCTCGGCCAGGTCGTGGACAAGGTCATCTACAACGAGGCCAGGACCCTGGAGGACACCCGCGCCCAGCTCGAACTCGACGTCCTGGCCCGCGCGGTGGACGCCGTCGCCAAGGCCCGCAGGATCGACATCTTCGGCATCGGCGCGAGCGGCTTCGTCGGCCAGGACCTGCACCAGAAGCTGCACCGCATCGGCCTCATGGCCTTCGTGTGGACCGACGGGCACGCCGCGCTCACCGCGAGCGCCCTGCTCGGCGAGGGGGACGTCGCGCTCGGCATCTCGCACTCCGGCTCGACCGTCGACACCGTCGAACCGCTCCAGGCCGCCCGCGACCGGGGGGCGACCACCATCGCGCTCACCAACTTCGCCGGCTCCCCGCTCGCCGACCGCGCCGACCACGTCCTGACCACGGCGGTGCGCGAGATGCCGCTGCGCTCGGGCGCGACCGCGAGCAGGATCGCCCAGCTCGCCGTCGTCGACTGCCTGTTCGTCGGCGTCGCCCAGCGCTCCTTCACGAGCGCCACCACCGCCATCACCCGTACCTACGGTGCCGTGCGCCACCTGCGCGCGATGCCCGCGGCGGCCCGGCGCCCCGGCCCGCCGGGCGAGGACGGCTGAGGGGCGGACCGCTCCGGGCGCCGCCCGCCGCGCGGGTTCAGCGCGCCGGGCGGATCTCCAGCCGGCGCGGCGCCGCCCCCGGCTCCGGGAGCCGCAGCGGGCCCGCACCCGGGCTGAAACGGCCGAGCACCCGAGGCGTCGCCGAGCCGGTGGCGCCCGGTACGACCCCCGGCACCTGCTGCCAGCTCAGGAAGCCGAGCAGCGCCATGAGGTACGCCTCCTTGTCCCCGGCGGGCAGCCCGCGCGCCTCGCTCGTGACCACCTCCGCCGGGGCGAGCCGGGCGCCGAGCGCCGCGAACAGCGCCGGGTTGCGCACCCCGCCCCCCGAGACGACGACCTCGACGGGGGCGAAGGGCCGCACCGCCTCCGCGACGGTCACGGCGGTCAGCTCCGTGAGTGTCGCCATCAGGTCCTCGTCCGTGACCGGCGCGAGACCGGCCAGCCGCTCCTGGACGTACGCGGTCGTGAACAGCTCCCGGCCCGTCGACTTGGGCGGCGCGAGGCGGTAGTAGGGCTCGGCGAGCAGCCGCTCCAGCAGGTCGGCCCGGACCGCCCCGGCACGCGCCAGCCGCCCGTCCAGGTCACTGCCCAGGCGGCCGCCGGAGAGCCGGTGCGCGGCGGCGTCGAGCAGGCAGTTGGCGGGGCCGGTGTCGAAGGCGGTGACCGGTTCGCCGGGCGCCCCCACGACCGTCACATTGGCGATGCCGCCGAGGTTGAGCGCGACCCTGCGCGTCCCCGGCTCGCCCGCGAGCCACAGCGCGTCGAGCGTGCTCGCGAGCGGCGCGCCCTGGCCCCCGGCGGCGATGTCCCGCGCCCGGATGTCGGAGACGACCGGCAGCCCCGTCTCCTCGGCGATCCACGCGGGCTGCCCGAGCTGGAGGGTGCCGAGCGCCCGTCCCTCCTCGACCCAGTGGAAGACGGTCTGGCCGTGCGAGACGACGAGGTCGGCGCGGCCGTCCGCGTAGCGGTCCACCGCCTCGCGCACCGCCGCCGCGCTCTCCTGCCCGACGAGGGTGTCCAGCGCGCACACCTCGGCGAGCGAGACCCGCGCCGGGGGCAGCACCCCGAGCAGCCGCTCCCGGGTACGCGCCGGCCAGGGGTGCTCGTGGGCGCCGAGCGGGACCAGGACGAGCGTGCCCGCCCGGTCCAGTGACAGCTCGGCGACGGCGACGTCGAGGCCGTCCACCGACGTACCGGACATGAGACCTACGACGATCACGTGACGTCCTTGGAGTGTCGGAGGGAGGAGCCCGGACCCGGGCCGGGCCGGGCCGGGTGGGGTCACTCCCAGCGGAAGAAGCGGGCCGCCGCGCCGAGGCCGAGGACCGTCCACACCGCGAGGACGAGGAGGTCCTCGCCCGGTACCCCGGCGCCGTGCTGGAGCACGTCCCGCAGACCGTCCGAGAGCGCCGCGACCGGCAGCAGTTCGAGGACGGCGCGCACGGCGTCGGGGAACTTGTCCAGCGGCACGACCACCCCGCCGCACACGAGCAGCAGGACGAAGACGAGGTTCGCGGCGGCGAGCGTGGCCTCCGCCTTGAGGGTGCCCGCCATGAGCAGCCCGAGCCCGGAGAAGGCCGCCGTGCCCAGCAGGAGCAGCAGCACGACCCACAGCGGGTTGCCGTGCGGGTCCCAGCCGAGCACGAGCGCGATGACGGTCAGCAGGGCGACCTGGAGCACTTCGGTCACCAGCACCGAGAGGGTCTTCGCGGTCATCAGGGCCCAGCGCGGCAGCGGCGTCGCCCCGAGCCGCTTGAGCACCCCGTAGCGCCGTTCGAAGCCCGTCGCGATGGCCTGGCCGGTGAAGGCCGTGGACATCACGGCGAGCGCGAGAACGCCCGGGGCCAGGAAGTCGACGGGGTCGCCGGCGCCCGTGTCCACGACGTCGACGGTGGAGAACAGGACCAGCAGCAGCGAGGGGATGATCACCGTCAGCAGCAGTTGCTCACCGTTGCGCAGCAGCATCCTGGTCTCCAGGGCGGCCTGCGCGGCGATCATCCGGCCGAGCGGGGCGGCCCCGGGCCTCGGTGTGTACGTACCGGCGCTCATCCGCGCAGCTCCTTACCGGTCAGCTCCAGGAAGACGTCCTCCAGGGTGTGGCGTTCGACGGCGATGTTCTGCGGCATGACCCCGTGCTGGGCGCACCAGGCGGTGACGGTCGCCAGCAGCTGCGGGTCGATCTCCCCGCCGACCCGGTACGTTCCGGGAGCGAGTTCCGCGGCCTCGCTGCCCGGGGGCAACGCCTTGAGCAGCGAGCCCACGTCGAGCCCCGCGCGGCCGCTGAAGCGCAGGGTGTTTTGCGCGTCGCCGCGGCACAGCTCCTCGGGGGCGCCCTGCGCGATGACCCGCCCGCCGTCGATGATCGCGACGTCGTCGGCGAGTTGTTCCGCCTCGTCCATGTGGTGGGTCGTGAGGATGACGCTCACCCCGTCGGCCCGCAGGTCGCGCACGAGGTCCCAGGTGGCGCGGCGGGCCTGCGGGTCGAGACCGGCAGTCGGCTCGTCGAGGAAGACCAGCTCGGGCCGGCCGACGACGGCCAGCGCGAGCGCGAGCCGCTGCTGCTGCCCGCCGGACAGCCGCCGGTAGGTCGTGCGGCCGCAGGAACCCAGGCCCAGCCGTTCGATCAGCTCGGGCACGTCCAGCGGATGCGCGTGCAGTCTCGCGACGTGCCGCAGCATCTCCTCGGCGCGGGCCCCCGAGTACACGCCGCCGGACTGGAGCATCACGCCCACACGCGGCCGCAGCCGCGCCGCCTCGGCGACCGGGTCCAGGCCCAGGACGCGGACCACTCCGGCGTCGGGACGGCGGTAGCCCTCGCAGGTCTCGACGGTCGTGGTCTTCCCGGCCCCGTTCGGCCCGAGGACGGCGGTGACCCCGGGGCCCGCGCTGAGGTCCAGTCCGTCCACGGCGGTCTTGGTTCCGTACCGTTTCACCAGGCCCTCGATGTGGAGGACGGGCTCCTGGACGGGGGGCCGGGGGGTGCTCCCCGGCGGGACACTGCGCATGCCGGAAGTCTAGGGAGGCGTGCCGGGCGCCCCGCGCGCGGGGCCTCGCCCGGCCAAACGGGCGAGCGGAAAAAATCCGCCCGTTCTCCCCGAACCCGGACCAAGCAGGTCCGACGGCTGGCGCAAACCCTGCTGACCTGCGGCTTTCTCGTGTGTCAGTTCCCGTACGGACGGTCGCTTAGGTAACCCTTAGTGATCGAGGACACCGCGGGGCCGCGACCAGCGCGCTTGTCCGGGCCGAAGGAATTACGCAACAATGGCGTTGTGAAATACCTGGGCGAGGCTCCGCAGGAGGAAGCCGCGACCGGTGAGCGCTCGACGCGCAACCGGGTCGCGCGCTCCATCCTGGACCACGGCCCCTCGACCGTGGCCGAGCTGGCCCGCCGCCTCGGGCTGACCCAGGCGGCCGTCCGCCGCCACCTCGACGCGCTCGTCGCCGACACCGTCGTGGAGGCCCGCGAGCAGCGGGTCTACGGGGCACGCACCCGCGGCAGGCCGGCGAAGGTCTTCGCGCTGACCGACTGCGGACGCGACGCCTTCGACCAGTCCTACGACAAGCTCGCCACCGACGCGCTGCGCTGGATCGCGCAGTCGGCGGGCGGGGAGGCGGCCGTCGCCGCCTTCGCCCGCTCCCGGATCGAGCAGAGCGGCGCCGGCTACCGCGAGGCGGTCGAGAGCGCCGCGCCCGCCGAGCGCGCCCAGGCCCTGGCACGGGCGTTGTCCGCGGACGGGTACGCTGCCACAGCGCGTAGCGCGCCCGGCCGGCAGCAGGGCGAGCAGCTCTGCCAGCACCACTGCCCGGTGGCGCACGTGGCCGAACAGTTCCCGCAGCTGTGCGAGGCGGAGACGGAGTTCTTCTCCCAGCTGCTCGGCACCCACGTGCAGCGACTGGCCACCATCGCCCACGGTGACGGCGTGTGCACGACCTTCATCCCCCGGGGCGGCGCACCGCCGCCCGCGAAGGACGAGGGCGAGGACGCGCCGCCGTCCACCGAGAAGACCACCCACACATCAGCAAGCACGGCCGGGAGGAACCCCGCATGACTCTCCCCACGGAGACTGCCCACCCCGAACTCGAGGGTCTGGGCACGTACGAATACGGCTGGGCCGACTCCGACGTGGCCGGCGCCTCTGCGAAGCGCGGCATCAACGAGGACGTCGTCCGGGACATCTCCGCGAAGAAGAACGAGCCGGAGTGGATGACCAGGCTCCGCCTCAAGGGCCTCAAGCTCTTCGAGAAGAAGCCCATGCCGAACTGGGGCTCGGACCTCTCGGGCATCGACTTCGACAACATCAAGTACTTCGTGCGCTCCACGGAGAAGCAGGCGGAGTCCTGGGAGGACCTGCCCGAGGACATCAAGAACACGTACGACAAGCTCGGCATCCCCGAGGCGGAGAAGCAGCGCCTGGTCGCCGGTGTCGCCGCGCAGTACGAGTCCGAGGTCGTCTACCACCAGATCCGTGAGGACCTGGAGGAGCAGGGCGTCATCTTCCTGGACACGGACACGGCGCTGCGCGAGCACCCGGACCTGTTCAAGGAGTACTTCGGCACCGTCATCCCGGTCGGTGACAACAAGTTCGCCTCGCTGAACTCCGCGGTGTGGTCGGGCGGCTCCTTCATCTACGTGCCGAAGGGCGTGCACGTGGAGATCCCGCTCCAGGCGTACTTCCGCATCAACACCGAGAACATGGGCCAGTTCGAGCGGACGCTGATCATCGTCGACGAGGACGCCTACGTCCACTACGTCGAGGGCTGCACGGCGCCGATCTACAAGTCGGACTCCCTGCACTCGGCCGTGGTCGAGATCATCGTGAAGAAGGGCGCCCGCTGCCGCTACACGACGATCCAGAACTGGTCGAACAACGTGTACAACCTTGTCACCAAGCGCGCCGTGGCCTACGAGGGCGCGACCATGGAGTGGGTCGACGGCAACATCGGCTCCAAGGTCACCATGAAGTACCCGGCCGTCTACCTCATGGGCGAGCACGCCAAGGGCGAGACGCTGTCCATCGCCTTCGCGGGCGAGGGCCAGCACCAGGACGCCGGCTCGAAGATGGTCCACATGGCGCCGAACACCTCCTCCAACATCGTGTCGAAGTCGGTGGCCCGCGGCGGCGGCCGCACCTCCTACCGCGGTCTGGTCGAGATCGGTGAGGGCGCCCACGGCTCCAAGTCGAACGTGCTGTGCGACGCGCTGCTCGTGGACACGATCTCCCGCTCGGACACCTACCCCTACGTGGACGTCCGCGAGGACGACGTGTCGATGGGCCACGAGGCGACCGTCTCCAAGGTCTCCGACGACCAGCTCTTCTACCTCATGAGCCGCGGCCTGACCGAGTTCGAGGCCATGGCGATGATCGTGCGCGGCTTCGTCGAGCCGATCGCCAAGGAGCTGCCGATGGAGTACGCGCTCGAACTGAACCGGCTGATCGAGCTGCAGATGGAAGGCGCCGTCGGCTGATTGCCCGGCCTCGCGTATCACCGACCGACTCACTGACGTAGGAAAGAGAGCACCAGAACAGCCATGGCTGAGGCTCAGAGTATTGCCGCGGGTTCCACCACCGCCGGCCAGATCGCGGTGGCGGCCGAGTCCACCGTCGTCTCCAGGATGAGCGCGCCGCCGTCCTACGACGTCGCCGACTTCCCCGTGCCGCACGGCCGCGAGGAGGAGTGGCGGTTCACGCCGCTGGAGCGGCTGCGCGGGCTGCACGACGGCACGGCCGTCGCCGACGGCCGCATCCAGGTCGAGGTGACCGCCCCGGCCGGTGTCACCCAGGAGACCGTGGACCGCGAGGACCCGCGCGTCGGCAGGGCCGGCACCCCGGTGGACCGGGTCGCGGCCCAGGCGTACAGCTCCTTCGAGAAGGCCTCGGTCATCACCGTGCCGAAGGAGACGGTGCTCACCGAACCCGTCCGCATCACCGTCGAGGGCCACGGCGGCACCGCCTACGCCCATCAGGTGGTCGAACTCGGCGCCTTCGCCGAGGCCGTCGTCGTCATCGACCACACCGGTGACGCGGTGCTCGCCGCCAACGTCGACTTCCTCGTCGGTGACGGAGCCAAGCTCACCGTCGTGTCCGTGCAGGACTGGGCGGACAGCGCCGTGCACGTCGGGCAGCACAACGCGCTGCTCGGCCGGGACGCCTCCTTCAAGTCCGTGGTCGTCACCTTCGGCGGCGACCTCGTCCGCGTCTCCCCGCGCGTGAGCTACGGGAGCACCGGCGGCGAGGCCCAGATGTTCGGCCTGTACTTCACCGACAAGGGCCAGCACCAGGAGCACCGCCTCTTCGTCGACCACAACGCCCCGCACTGCACGTCCAACGTGAGCTACAAGGGCGCGCTCCAGGGCCAGGACGCGCACGCCGTGTGGATCGGGGACGTCCTCATCGAGGCCGCCGCCGAGGGCACCGACACCTACGAGATGAACCGCAACCTCGTCCTCACCGACGGGGCGCGGGTCGACTCGGTGCCGAACCTGGAGATCGAGACCGGCGAGATCGTCGGCGCCGGCCACGCCTCCACCACCGGCCGCTTCGACGACGAGCAGCTGTTCTACCTGATGTCCCGGGGCGTCCCCGAGGACGACGCCCGCCGCCTCGTGGTGCGCGGCTTCTTCGCCGAGCTGGTCCAGCAGATCGGGCTGCCCGACGTCGAGGAACGCCTGCTCACCAAGATCGAGGAGGAGCTGGAGGCGTCGGTCGGATGACGGCCCACTTCCAGCGCGCCTGCGGCGCCGACGAGCTGACCGAGGACACCCCGAAGCGGGTGGAACTGGACGGTACGCCGGTCGCCGTGGTGCGCACCGAGGGCGAGGTGTTCGCGATCAACGACATCTGCTCGCACGCCAACGTCTCGCTCTCCGAGGGCGAGGTGGAGGACTGCCGGATCGAGTGCTGGCTGCACGGCTCCAGCTTCGACCTGCGCACCGGCAAGCCCTCCGGGCTGCCCGCGACGCGCCCCGTTCCCGTATACCCCGTAAAGATCGAAGGGGACGACGTGCTCGTCTCCCTCTCCCAGGAGTCCTGAGGCAACATGAGCTCGCTTGAAATCCACGACCTGCACGTCACCGTCGAGGCCGACAACGCCACGAAGGAGATCCTCAAGGGCGTCGACCTCACCGTGAAGCAGGGCGAGACGCACGCCATCATGGGCCCCAACGGCTCCGGCAAGTCGACTCTCGCCTACTCCCTCGCGGGTCACCCCAAGTACACGATCACCGGCGGCACCGTCACCCTCGACGGTGAGGACGTCCTGGAGATGACCGTCGACGAGCGCGCCCGCGCCGGTCTCTTCCTCGCCATGCAGTACCCGGTCGAGGTGCCCGGCGTCTCGGTCTCCAACTTCCTGCGCACCTCCGCGACCGCGATCCGCGGCGAGGCCCCCAAGCTGCGCACCTGGGTGAAGGAGGTCCGCGAGGCCATGGAGCGCCTCCAGATGGACCCCGCCTTCGCCGAGCGCAACGTCAACGAGGGCTTCTCCGGCGGCGAGAAGAAGCGCCACGAGATCCTCCAGCTCGAACTGCTCAAGCCGAAGTTCGCGGTGCTCGACGAGACCGACTCCGGTCTCGACGTCGACGCCCTGCGCGTCGTCTCCGAGGGCGTCAACCGGGTGCGTGAGTCCGGTGAGGTCGGCACCCTGCTGATCACCCACTACACGCGCATCCTGCGCTACATCAAGCCCGACTTCGTGCACGTCTTCGTGGGCGGCAAGGTCGCCGAGTCCGGCGGCCCGGAGCTGGCCGACAAGCTGGAGAACGAGGGGTACGAGTCCTACGTGAAGGGTGGCGTATCCGCGTGACTGACGCCCGCCAGGGGCTCCAGGGTCTCCTCGACACGGAGGCGATCCGCAAGGACTTCCCGATCCTGGGCCGACAGGTCCACGACGGCAAGACTCTCGTCTACCTGGACAACGCGGCGACCTCGCAGACGCCCCGCCAGGTCATCGACACGCTCAGCGAGTACTACGAGCGCTACAACGCCAACGTCCACCGCGGTGTGCACGTCCTCGCCGAGGAGGCCACCGCGCTGTACGAGGGCGCGCGGGACAAGGTCGCGGAGTTCATCAACGCGCCCAGCCGTGACGAGGTGATCTTCACGAAGAACGCCTCCGAGTCGCTGAACCTCGTGGCCAACATGCTCGGCTGGGCCGACGAGCCCTACCGGGTCGACCACGAGACCGAGATCGTCATCACGGAGATGGAGCACCACTCCAACATCGTGCCCTGGCAGCTGCTCTCGCAGCGCACGGGAGCGAAGCTGAAGTGGTTCGGCGTCGACGTGAGCGACGGCAGCCTCGACCTGTCGCGCATCGACGAGGTCATCACGGAGAAGACGAAGATCGTCTCCTTCGTGCTGGTCTCGAACATCCTCGGCACGCACAACCCGGTCGAGCAGATCGTGCGCCGCGCCCACGAGGTCGGCGCGCTCGTCTTGATCGACGCCTCGCAGGCCGCCCCGCACATGCCGATGGACGTGCAGGCGCTCCAGGCCGACTTCGTGGCCTTCACCGGCCACAAGATGTGCGGGCCCACCGGCATCGGTGTGCTGTGGGGCAGGCAGGAACTCCTGGAGGACCTGCCCCCGTTCCTCGGCGGCGGTGAGATGATCGAGACCGTCTCGATGAACTCCTCGACCTACGCCCCGGCCCCGCACAAGTTCGAGGCGGGCACGCCCCCGATCGCGCAGGCCGTGGGCCTGGGCGCGGCCGTGGACTACCTCGGCTCGATCGGCATGGACAAGATCGCCGCGCACGAGAAGGCGATCACCCGGTACGCGGTCGAGCGGCTGCGGGAGGTCCCGGACCTGCGGATCATCGGGCCGACCACGGCCGAGGAGCGCGGTTCCGCCATCTCGTTCACGCTGGGTGACATCCACCCGCACGACGTGGGGCAGGTGCTCGACGAACAGGGCATCGCGGTCCGGGTCGGACACCACTGCGCGCGCCCCGTGTGCCTGCGGTACGGAATTCCCGCGACCACGCGAGCGTCGTTCTATCTGTACTCCACGCCGGCCGAGGTGGACGCCCTGGTCGACGGCCTGGAGCACGTCCGTAACTTCTTCGGGTAGGGACTTGAGCCGGTGAAGCTGGATTCCATGTACCAGGACGTCATCCTGGACCACTACAAGCACCCGCACGGGCGGGGCTTGCGCGAGGGCGACGCCGAGGTGCACCACGTGAACCCCACGTGTGGCGACGAGATCACCCTGCGCGTCAAGTACGAGGGCTCGCGCGTCGCCGACGTCAGCTACGAGGGGCAGGGCTGCTCGATCAGCCAGGCCAGCGCCTCGGTGCTGAACGACCTGCTGGTCGGCAAGGAGCTGACCGAGGCGCAGCAGATCCAGGGCACCTTCCTGGAGCTGATGCAGTCCAAGGGCCGTATCGAGCCGGACGAGGCGATGGAGGAGGTGCTGGAGGACGCGGTGGCCTTCGCCGGTGTCTCCAAGTACCCCGCGCGGGTCAAGTGCGCCCTGCTGAGCTGGATGGCCTGGAAGGACGCGACCGCCCAGGCCCTGGGCGCGACCGAGCCCGCCGAGAGGAAGACCGCATGAGCGAGAACGAAGCGGCCACGATGACGCCGGCCTCCGAGGAGGAGCTGCGCGAGGCCCTGATGGACGTCGTCGACCCCGAATTGGGCATCGACGTCGTCAACCTGGGGCTCATCTACGGACTGCACATCGACGAGGCGAACATCGCCACCGTCGACATGACCCTGACCTCCGCGGCCTGCCCGCTCACCGATGTCATCGAGGACCAGGCCAGGTCCGCGACCGACGGCATCGTGAACGAGCTGCGGATCAACTGGGTCTGGATGCCGCCGTGGGGCCCCGACAAGATCACCGACGACGGCCGCGAGCAGCTGCGCGCGCTGGGGTTCAACGTCTGACACAGCCCCGCACACCGGGCTGGGACAGCTGATGCGGGTGGCGGGTTCCGCTCTTTCGGGGGCGGTGGCCCCGCCCGCACACAAGGGCCGGGCACCTGGGTTTTCCCCAGGTGCCCGGCCCTTTTCCCGTCCCGGAATCCGCTGGTGCGCGCCGTCGTTTTCCGCTTCCCGCGTCTGATCAGCGGTTTTCCGGGCAGCCGGGGTGACGGAAGGCGGTGGGCGCCTTCCCGGACCGCAGGCGCGCAGACCGCCGGGCCCGTGTGGTGGAGGAAGGGACTCCCGGCCAGTGGCGACCGACAGTACGACCATCCCGGAGGCGGACGGCGAGTCCGCCGGGCCCGACGCGGCGGCCCTGCGACGCCACCGCGTCCTGTTCCGCACCGTGGAGCGGCGACGCTCCCGGCCCCGGCTGCGCCGCACGGACATCACGGTGACCGAGCTGCCCGCCGTACGGCGCGCGGTCAAGGCCGCCGCGCTGGGCAACGCGATGGAGTGGTTCGACTTCGGCCTCTACAGCTACCTCGCGGTCACCCTCGGCAAGGTGTTCTTCCCCTCGGGGAACGCGACCGCGCAGACCCTGGCCTCCTTCGGCGCCTTCGCGGCGGCCTTCCTGCTGCGGCCCATCGGCGGGTTCGTGTTCGGCCCGCTCGGTGACCGGATCGGCCGTAAGAAGGTCCTCTCGCTCACCATGATCATGATGGCGGTGGGCACCTTCGGGATCGGCCTCATCCCCTCGTACGCGGCCATCGGGATCTGGGCCCCGGCGCTGCTGCTGTTCTTCCGCGTGGTGCAGGGCTTCTCGACCGGCGGTGAGTACGGCGGGGCGGCCACCTTCATCGCCGAGTACGCGCCCGACCGGCGCCGCGGCTTCTTCGGCAGCTTCCTGGAGTTCGGCACCCTCGCCGGCTACGTGGCCGCCGCCTCCATGGTCACGGTGCTGACCACCGTCCTGTCCGAGGGCGCGATGCTCAGCTGGGGCTGGCGGGTGCCCTTCCTCGTCGCGGGCCCCCTCGGGCTGGTCGGCCTCTACCTGCGGATGAAGCTGGAGGACACCCCCGCCTACCAGGAGCTGGAGCGTCAGCAGGACCAGGCCGCGGGGGAGCGGCCCAAGTTCAGCTTCGCGCGGCTCTTCCGCGAGCACTGGCGCGCCCTGCTGCTGTGCCTCGTGCTGGTCGCCGCGTACGACATCACCGACTACGCCCTGCTGTCCTACCTGCCGACGTACCTGACCGAGCAGCTCGACTACGGCACCACCGCCGGGCTCGTCGCGCTCGTCGTCGTCATGATCGTGCTGATGTGCCTCGTGCACCCCGTCGGCAAGCTCACCGACCGGATCGGCCGCAAGCCGGTGCTGCTGGCCGGGATGCTCGGCTTCCTGGTGCTGTCGTTGCCGGCCTTCCTGCTGCTCAAGACGGGCGGGCACGTCGCGATCTACGCGGGGCTGCTGCTGCTCGGGCTGTGCCTGCTGATGTTCCTCGCCTCGATGTCGGCGGCGCTGCCCGCGCTCTTCCCGACCGAGGTGCGCTACTCGGCGCTCGCCATCGCCTTCAACGTGGCCGGCTCGCTGTTCGGCGGTACGACCCCGCTGGTCATGGCCGGGCTGATCAGCGTGAGCGGCAACGACCTGATGCCGGCCTTCTACCTCATGGCGGCGGCCGCCGTGGGCCTGGTCGCGGTGCTCTTCACCAAGGAGACGGCCCGCCGCCCCCTGGAGGGTTCCCCGCCCGCCGTCGCGACCGAGGAGGAGGCGATCGCCCTGGTCGAGGCGCAGTACCCGGACCAGTCCGGGCGGGGCGAGAAGCTGGCGGTGGCGAACGGCTGACGGGTGGCTCGGTAGCCCGCGTGAGCGGCGACCGCCGCCCGCGGTGACCGGCCGGCACAACCCATGTGTACGACCGTACGCATCTTGCGTACCCTTGTACACATGGGTTACGTCATGCTTGCCGGGGCGATCCTGTCCGAGGTCGGTGCCACCACCGCCATGAAGTACAGCGAGGGCTTCAGCCGGCTCTGGCCCTCACTGCTCACCGTCGCCGGGTACGTGCTCGCCTTCGGGCTGCTCTCGCGGACTCTCAGGAGCCTCGACGTCGGCACCGCCTACGCCATCTGGGCCGGGGCGGGGACCGCGCTGATCGCCGTGATCGGGATGATCTTCCTCGGTGAGGCGGTCACCGTCGCCCGCCTCGCCGGTGTCCTGCTGGTCATCGGCGGGGTCGTCCTGCTCAACCTGGGAGGTGCCCACTGATGGCCGCACGCCGCTACGACCCCGAACGCAGGCAGCGCATCATCGACGCGGCGATCCGGGTGGTCGGCCGCTCCGGTATCGCGGGGCTCAGCCACCGCACCGTGGCCGCCGAGGCCGATGTGCCGCTCGGCTCCACGACGTACCACTTCGCGAGCCTCGACGAACTCCTGATCGCCGCCCTGCGCCAGACCAACGAGGGCTTCGCCGCGGTCCTGCGGGAACGCGGCGCCCTGAGCGGACCGATCGGCGAACTCGCGGGCCGGCTCGCCGCCGCCCTCGGCACCTGGATCGACGGGGGAGGCGCGGACGCCGGGGGCGGGCGGCGGGCGAGCGCCGAGCTGGAGTGCGAGCTGTACCTCGCGGCGGTGCGCAGGCCCGCACTGCGGCCGGTCGCCGTCGAGTGGAGCAAGGAGTTCGAGGAGCCCCTCAGCGCCCGCACCGACCCCGCCACGGCCCGCGCCGTGGTCGCCCTCATGGACGGCATCTGCGTCCAGACGCTGCTGCGGGAAGTGCCGTTCGACGAGGACGGCGCGCGGGAGATGCTGGGCCGGCTGCTCGGGGCGTGAGGCCCGGCGTACGGCTCCTTCGCGTGCGGCTCCTCCGCGGGCTCCCCGCCGCGCTCAGCCGCTCAGTCGCTCAGTCGCTCAGCCGCCGAGTCGGCAAGTCGCCGTACGGCCTCCAGCGCCGCCGTCACACTCGCCACGACGTCGGTCACCGGGTAGAAGACCTCCCGCACGGTGCGTTCCCGGTCCACGACCAGGGTCAGCCGCTTGAGGCGCCGGGTGTCCGCCACGCGGAAGGTCGGCAGCCGCAGCGCCGCCGTCAGCTCCCCCTCGGCGTCCGAGAGCAGCGGGAAGCGCAGCCCCTCCTTCGCGGAGAACGCGCGCTGCTCGTCGGGGCGTTGGGTCGACACGCCGTGCACCGCCGCCCCCGCCGCGTGGAAGGCGGACAGGGAATCCCGGTACGTGCAGGACTCCAGCGTGCAGCCCGAGGCGCCCGGCACGGCCGCCCAGCCGGGGGGATAGGCCGAGCGGTCCGCGAAGGCCGCGGGAAAGCAGTACAGGACGGTGAACGGGGCGTCCCCCGCCACCGGATCGCGCGGGGCGCCCTCCGCCTGCGGGAGCAGCAGCTCCGGGAGCCGGGTCCCGCGCAGCGCGCGCACCCGTTCCGCCTCGGCCGAGCGCTCGTCCGTCGTCGCCATCGTCTCCCCCTCGCCCAGAATCCACGTGTCCCCCCAGTCCTGGAGGGCGATCAGCACCGGGAGCAGCGCCCGGCCGCGGGGCGTCAGCCGGTACTCGTGCCGGAGCGGACGCTCCTGGTAGGGCGCCCGGTCCAGGACCCCGGCCGCCACCAGCAGCCGCAGCCGCTCCGCCAGTACCTTGCGGGACACCCCGAGGCCCGACTGGAGGGCGTCGAAACGGCGCACTCCGCGCGCCACGTCCCGCACGACCAGCAGCGTCCACGCGTCGCCCACCACGCCGAGGGCCTGGGCGACGGCGCAGTGGTCGTCGCCCGGACCGGTCCGCAATGCCATGGAGTGCCCTCCTCCCGCCCCCGACCTGTTCAGTTCCTCAAGGGAACTTACCAGGCGCCGGGGGTGCCCCTTCCGCCCGGCACGCACCGTGGGACCGGTTCGCCTCGGCGGGGCCGGGAACGTTAGGTTGCCCTCATGACCGACACGACTGCTTCTCGCACCACCGGCGCCGTCGCCGCCGGACTCGCGACCCTCGCCGAGGACGGCACCGTCCTGGACACGTGGTTTCCCGCCCCCGAGCTGAGCGAGGACCCGGGCCCGGCCGGAACCGAGCGCCTGAGCGCCGAGCGCGCCGCCGAACTGCTCGGCGAGGCCGCCGTGCGCGCCGTGCGCCGGGACGAGGTCCGGGGCGTGGAGACCGTCGCCGTCCGCACGGTCATCTCCTCCCTCGACGACAAGCCGCTCGACACCCACGACGTCTACCTGCGCCTGCACCTGCTCTCGCACCGCCTCGTGGCGCCGCACGGCCAGAACCTCGACGGCATCTTCGGACTGCTCGCCAACGTCGCCTGGACCTCACTGGGCCCGGTCCCCGTGGGCAGCCTGGAGCAGGCACGGCTCAACGCCCGCGCGCAGGGCCTGCACCTCCAGGTCACCTCGGTCGACAAGTTCCCGCGCATGACGGACTACGTCGCACCGAAGGGCGTACGGATCGCCGACGCCGACCGGGTCAGGCTCGGCGCACACCTCGCCGACGGCACCACCGTCATGCACGAGGGCTTCGTCAACTTCAACGCGGGCACCCTCGGCACCTCGATGGTCGAGGGCCGCATCTCCGCCGGAGTGGTCGTCGGCGACGGCTCCGACATCGGCGGCGGCGCCTCCACCATGGGCACCCTGTCCGGCGGCGGCAACGTACGCATCGTCATCGGCGAACGCTGCCTGGTGGGCGCCGAGGCGGGCGTCGGCATCGCGCTCGGCGACGAGTGCGTCGTGGAGGCCGGCCTGTACGTCACCGCGGGCACCCGCGTCACCCTCCCGGACGGCCAGGTCGTCAAGGCCCGCGAACTCTCCGGCGCCGACAACATCCTCTTCCGCCGCAACTCGGTCACCGGCACGGTGGAGGCCCGCCCCAACAACGCGGTCTGGGGCGGACTGAACGAGGTGCTGCACAGCCACAACTGATCACGCGCGGCCGTGACCTGCGGCCGCCTTACCGGTCAACGCCCTGACCTGCTGCCGAGTTGTCGGTACCTGTCGACGTTGGTCAACGCTGAGCGCCCTTCCACGGCCGGCCCAGGACGGCCCGGGAGGGCGCTCTGCCGTGTGTAGCTGCTTCAGGGGGTTCGAGCCGGGAGCAGCCAACGGCGCCCTCGGGTGGTGCACGACAAATGTGGTGTGCACGTCCAGGGGCGCGTTCGCAGTGGTCGAGCTTGCCCGTCCGTGAGTAAGCGTGTTGCCCAGCAGGGGAGCTCGGCTAGGCGTCGGCGAGCCGCCAGAGAACGTACCGGTATTCATCTACGAATTGATCAACGGCGTTGTCGATGTCATAGAATTCTCGACTGCTGCCGAGGTCGTGAAGGTCTAATTGTTGGCGGATGCGCTTGATCTCGGACACGGGCACGTCGAAGTTGCTTCGTGGGTAACCAGTTTTTACAACCTGCCCCTCTCGCCTGATCCTGATGTAATTATTGTCCGGCTGGTCGAAGGTGCAGCCATGAGCGCCGAGGGTCTTCTTCAAATCCCTGAAGCTCATTACGCGATCGCCAAAGGTTTGTCGGAGCATGCGGCCTCGAAACCAGCTGGCCAGCGCGCGTACCTCGGCGTCGGAGTCTCTTTCGTCATTTTTGGGCAGGGGAAAGGAGCCCGCTACGACGGACGTCGCCATCGTATAAAGATCGTCCTCTGAGGTGTTACACAGGTCAAATCCGTTACGTTCGAGAGCAACCAGACTGGAGACCAGTGCTGTGCGCTTGTTTCCATTCTCGAAGGCGTGGCTCTTCGCGATACCGTAAAAAAGAGTGGCGATCTTTTCGTGGGGTCGTTCGTACTTCTCTCGGAAAACTCCTGCGGCGTCGCTCATTCCTGTGTTCTGGCGTTCCACGGCCGAAGACAGCTTATTGGCGTCCAGTGGTCGGTTCCCGCCGAAGTCGCGGGAACCGAGATTGCTCTTTGCGAGCCGTTTGCGAACCGTCAGTACTTCCTCGACGGTAAGTGCCATGTAGTAGCCGTAGTATGCAGTTCGGGCCATTGGTCAGCCACCCCCCGTGATCAGCGTCGCGCATAGTCTGCCATTCCAATTCGTCGCATGGACGGCGTTCGCCAGTTCGCGTGTGCCGCAAGGTCGGTGGAGCGGCTTTGGGCTGGAGCTGCTTTGGGGCGAGTGATCTTGGCCCCGTAAGCTGATGGCGAGTCGGGCAGTCTGTGGACCTGCCCGTTAGAGCACGACGTCGGGGCCAAGATCTCAGAGGCTCTCCCCGAAATGGCTGCCCAAAGCCGTGGAGCCGACCGCCCCAGCCACAGAGGCGGCGCGCGTCCGCGCTGTGCGCGGGCCTTGATGAAGTAGGGAGAGTTCTACCGGTTGGCCGATGTGGGGAGCGGTCTCGTCGGTCAGGCCGTGATCGGTCCGCGTCCGCGTCGACGGGTGGATGTTTAGGCTGTCGAGTCGACTCGGGTCGACGGAGGCCACCTCCTAGCTCTCCCTGCTCGTGCGCAGCTCGCCCTCGTCGTACGCCATGACGTGAGCCGGGTTGGTGTAGATGCCGACCAGGCTCGTCACCTCGACGTCGAGGCCGGTCTCTTCCTCCGTCTCCCGTACGGCGGCGTCGGGGGCCGACTCGCCCCCGTGGACTCCGCCGCCGGGCAGGGCCCAGAGGTTGGTGTCGGTCTTGACGGCGCTCTTCTGTTCGCTCACCCCGGACCGGCGCCGCGCCCGAGCCATCTCCGGCTCCGGCTCCGGAGACTTTCCCGCGGGGGACAGGCATAGCGGTGGGGGCGCACAGGCGTCATACAGGTCAGCGGCCCGGGAGAACGGCCGCGCGGGACCGGGCCCGGCGGGGGACGGACCTGAACTCTTGCCCGACAGAGGTGACGCCTTGGACGCCGACGACCAGACCGCTTTCAGAGAATTCGTCCAGAGCCGGTCCTCGGCCCTGTTGCGCACCGCCGTCCTGCTCAGCGGCGGCGACCGGCACGCCGCCGAGGACCTGCTCCAGAGCGCCCTGCTCAAGGCGGCGGGCCGCTGGCACCGGGTGGACGAGCCCGAGGCGTACGTACGCCAGATCCTCTACCGGCAGCAGATCAGCCGGTGGCGGCTCAAGAGCCGCGGGCGCGAACTGAGCGTCGCCGAACCGCCCGAACAGCCCGCCCGGCACGACGGCGGCACCGACACGACCGAGCTGCGGCTCGTGCTGCGCTCGGCGCTCGGCCGGCTCACCGCGCGCCAGCGCACCGCCCTCGTTCTGCGCTACTACGAGGACCTGCCGGAGGCACAGGTGGCCCGGCACCTCGGCTGCTCCGTCGGCACCGTACGCAGCACCACCCACCGGGCGCTCGCCCGGCTGCGGACCCTCGCCCCCGAACTCGCCGCGCTCGGACTGCCCGAGACGGCGCACAGCGATGCCGACCCGACCTTTGTGGAGGCCACCCGATGAACGTCGACCAGTTGCTGCGCGCCTCCCTGAAGGAGCAGGCCGCCGCGGTGGAACCCGCCTCCGCCGACCTCGCCGACCGGGTCCTGGCCGGTCACTCGCGGCGCCGCACCCGGCGGCTCGCCTCGGCCGCCGTCGCCGTCGTGGCCCTGACCGCCGCGGCGATCACCGTACCGGGAGCCGTGGACCGCGGTCCTGATCCGCAGTCCCCGGCCGACCGGTCCGTCGCGGCGCGCGATGTCACCGGGCACCCCGACCAGTCGCCGCCCCGCGAGCTGATCGCCGCGGGCGGCACGGCGGTCGCCGCGTGGTACACGACCGACTGGGTCGAGCGGCCGGACGGGGACCGCGTCCGGGCCCGCTCCTACCACCTCTACGATCCGGGCACCGGCCGCTACACCCCGGCCGACTGGTCGTACCTGTCGGTCGCCCCCGGACTGCGTACCGCCGCCGTCCTGGAGCGCGACCTGCCGGCCCGTCGTATCGGCCTGCTCGACCTGCGCACGGGCGAGGTCACGCGGTGGATCGCGGTGGACCGGCCGGTGGGTTCCGTCGAGTTCTCGCCGGACGGGAAGAAGCTCCTCGCGACGACGTACGGCAAGGACCCCGACCGCTACTACAAGGACAAGCCGATCAACATCAACGGAAAGGACGAACCCGGGCCCTACCCCTCACGCACCGGCTTCGGCATCCTGGACGTCGACTCCGGCGCGGCCTCCTGGCACACGGTGAAGGAGGAGAAGGACCTGCTCTTCTCGTCCGGCCGCTCCGACTTCCTCTGGACTCACGACGGCACGTGGGTGATCGGCCAGCTCGCGGACGGGAAGACGCGCTTCTTCGACCTCAAGGGCGAACCGGTGCCCCGGCCGCCGGGGGAAAAGGGCACGGAGCCGTACACCACCGGTCCCAGCCCCGACGGGAAGCGGGCGGGTGGGGACTTCGCCGGCAGGGGCAAGGAGATCTCCTCCTGGATCACCGACCCCAGGACGGGGAAGAAGCTCGGCACCGTTCCCGCCCAGCAACTCCTCGCCTGGGCCGACGGGGACCGCCTCATCGGCTGGAGTTGCGACCCGGCCGCCTGCGACGGCAAGAACGAGTTCCGCAACCGGCTCGTGCTGGTCGAGGCCGGGAAGAAGACCGTGACCCCGCTCAGTGGGTTCCGTCCGGCGTCCGCCGGCGGGCCGGGCCGCTGGGAACCGGTCTTCGCGGCCCGCCGCTGAGACCGGCGCCGGAGCCCGGGGCGCTCCGGCACGGCCGCCCCGCCGGTTGGGCCGTTCACGCGGCGCCACCGGCCCCGGTCGGGCAGCATGGCCCCATGAGCAGCCTCGCCGGAAACCTGATGTCCACGGTGCGCGCAGGGACGGCGGGCGACGGCCCTCCCGGTCCGGCGTACCGCTCGACGCAGTCCTTTCTCTCCCTCGCCTCCCGGCGGTCGATCCTCTCGATCGCGTCCAGCGACTCGGTGCTGTCGATCGGCTCGGTGGGATCGGTGCTCTCCGTGGGCTCGGTCGGCTCCGCGCTCAGCGCGTACTCGGTGGGCTCCGCGCTGTCCTTCGCCTCGATCGGCTCGGCGCAGTCCTCCCTGTCGATCGGCTCGTGGCGCAGCAGCCGTTCGGCGCTCTCCGCCTCCTCGTACCGCGGGTTCCTCGCGTACCGCTCCGTGCGGCGGGCCGGGGCCGTGGGCGGCTGCGCGCTGCTGCTCGGGGCGGCCGGTCTGCTGCTGCGCCGCCGATAGCGAAGGGCGCGGGGGGCGGCCACCTCGGCCGCCCCCGCGCGCCTCTCACCGGCTCACGGCTGGAAGCGGACCACCTGCGGGTCGTGGTCGCTGTTCTGCTCGGCGAACTCGGCGTTGATGTGGACGCTGTCGTAGTCGAAGGAGGCGATGCCCCGGCTCAGCAGGATCTGGTCGAGGACCTGGCTGTTGCCCTGGTAGACGTACGTGTAGCGCTCCGCCGCGGGCAGTTGGGCGATGCCGGAGCGCAGTACCCCGCCCTGGGTGAGCAGCTTCGCGGTGCCGGAGAACTCGAAGTCGTTGAGGTCGCCGAGCACCACCACGCGGGCCTTCCTGTCCAGCGCCGTGAGCTGCTTGACGAAGGCGTTCACCGCGCCGGCCTGGGCGTGGCGCTGCTCCTCCGAGGAGCGCGCCGGCGGCTGCTGCGCGGCGGTCAGCGGCTGGTCCCCGCCCTTGGAGTTGAAGTGGTTGGCGACCACGAACACCGGCTTGCCCCGGAAGGTGAACTCCCCGGCCAGCGGCTTGCGGCTGTTGTCCCAGGCCGGGTTGGCCGGGTCGACACGGCCGGGGGAGGCGGAGAGCGCCGGGGCGCCGCCCCGCTCCACGACGGCCGTCGCGGTGCTCGCGTCGCCGCCCGCGCGGTCGGTGAACGAGACGCGCTGCGGGTTGTAGAGGAAGACCTGGCGGATGTTGCCGCCGGGCTCGCCGCCGTCCTTGTCGTTCTCCGGGTCGATGCCGCGCCAGGCGTAGCGAGGACCGCCCGCCGCCACGATCGCGTCCGTGAACTTCCGCAGGGTCTGCTCGGCGGAGACGGTGCCGTCGTCGGTCGCGCCGTTGTCGTCCTGGACCTCCTCGATCGACACGATGTCGGGGGAGGAGAGGTGGGTGACGACACCCTGCGCGAGCGCGTCGAACTTCGCCTGCGGGTCGCCGGGGTCGAGGTTCTCCACGTTGTAGGTGGCGACGGCCAGTTCGCCGTCCTTCTGCCGGCGCGTCGTCTCCCGCTTCAGCCCGCCGTCCCTGACCGTGCCGACGGTGGTGGCCGCGATCGTGTAACCGCCGTACTGGTTGAAGTCGAGGGGGCCCTCGGTGATCCCCTGGAGCCGGTCGCCGACGTTCGCCACCGGGAAGGGCTGCTGCGCGACGGGAGCGAGCTGCTGGACCTGGAGACGGCCCGCGTTCTGCGCCGCGTACGCGCCGTACAGCGTGCCGCCGCGCCGGGTCGGGTTCTCCTCGGGCTTCACGGTGACCCACAGTTCGGCGTACGGATCGGTCGCGCCGACCACCCGCGAGGTGCCGATGCGGACGTTCATGCCCTCCAGCGACTCGTAGTAGTCCGTCGCGTACGTCGACGGGCGCAGCTTGAGCCAGTTGACGCTGCCGCCCGCGTCCGCCTTCCCCTTCGGGGTGTACGCCGCCGGGACCGAGTCCCCGGTGATCCGCACCGGGGCGGGCACCTTGTCGCCGGAGGACACGACGGTGACGGTGGGCTTCTCGATCTCCGTCACGGACTGGTTGCCGGAGGCGGCGCCGCCCGGCACGTACTCGACGACGTTCCCGTCCACGCGGACCGCGTCCCCCACGGCCACCTTCGGTACCGAGGACGTGAAGACGTAGATCCCCTCGCTCGTCGCGGGGTTGTCGTCCGGGGCGGTCTCCTGAAGCCAGAAACCGCGCGAACCCGAGGTACGCACCCCGGTCACGACGCCCGTCACACCGGTGACCCGCTCGCCCGCGTACGGGGAGGTGCGGGTGTCGCCCTGGATCGTGTGGATGCTGGGGCCCTGCGCTTCCGCGGCCGAGGAGACGGGGGCGGCCAGCAGCATGCCGCCGGCGAGGGCGGTGGCCACGGCGGTGGCGAGCACCACCGGGCGCCGCCGTGCGCCACCGGGGCGGACGCCGGGAGTGGGGAGGAGGGACGGACCGGTCATGAGATCGACTCCAGGGTCTTGGACGTGAAGGATCCGGGGGTGCTTCGGCGCGGCGGTGCGCGGAGTTGGGGGAGGCCGGCGGAACCGCGGGTTCTACGCGCGTCAATCTCTTGCCTGGGCACGGTGGTTGTCAAGGAATCGCCGGTGTACGGAAGGCGAAGGGTCCCCGAACCGGGCGGCATGCGCGCAAACCCGTCTAGGCTGAGTCGCGCAGCCCCGCACAGCCCGAGGAGACCCGTCAGATGTCCGCACTCCCCCCCACTCTGCCGCCCGCGCCCCTGCACCCGGAGGCCGAACTCGCGCGGGCCGCGCTCAGCGCGCCGGTCCTCGCCCGCGCGGTGCGGCTGGCCCGCTGGGCGGGGCCGCACGTCCGGGTCGGGGCGGGCGGCGAACTCGTGGACGAGCAGCTTCCCGAGGCCGCGAAGGAACTCGACCTGAGCGGGGAGGACGCGGCGGCCGACGCGAGCGAGGCGTGGCGGGTCGCCGTCGACACCGGTCTCGTCGAGGTCACCGACCCGCCCGAGGAGGCGGTCGGGGAGGCCGAGGACGAGGAGGACGGCCCCTACGGCTCGGCCGCTCCGGGGGCGGAACTCGCGACGGTCACCTCGGGTGGGCCGCAGGACGTGCTCACGCTGTGGCTCGGCGCGCTCGACACGATCGTCTCCGACGCCTCCGTCCCCGACCTGGACGACCTGGAGGAGCTGACCGAGGCGCTGGAGGGCGGCGGCACCGTCGACTTCGATGCGCTCGGCTGGGACCCCGAGGGCGAGTCCGAGTTCCTCGACGAGGCGCTGATCACGCTCTACCTGCTGACGGTGTCCGAGGGCGGTGCGGCCGGGACGCCCCTGCCGCTGCCCGCGCTCGCCGCCTCGATGATCGTGCCCGACGACATGGGCGAGCCGACCGACGACATCCTGGAGCAGGTCTCCGAGACGATGATGCGGCTCGACGTCAAGTTCCGGATTCTGGAGCCCGTCGGCCTCGTGGCCTACGAACCGCTGGACGAGGCACTGCTGGTCGAGGCCGACCCCGCCGAACCCGTCGAGCCCGAGGAGGAGGACGTCTCGCGCTACGGCCTGGTCCGGCTCACCCCGCTCGGCCTGTACGGGATGCGCACCCGGCTGCTGGAGAACGGGGTGGACGCCCCCGCTGTCGGCGATCTCGCCGAGAAGGACGCCGCCACTCTGCTCACCGCCACGGCCCGCTACCCGCAGGAGGCCGTACGCGCCGAACTGGAGCAGTGGCTCGCGGGCCGCGCCGCCGGGGCCGCCGCGCACGAGCTGCTGGCCGCCGCGCGGGGCGGCGACGCGGACGGGCCGCTGCGCCGGCTGCGCGCCCAGGAGGCCCTGCAACTCGTGGGCGCCGAGGCGGAGTCCGAGGTCCGCGCGGTCCTCGACAACCCGGAGCTCGGCGGCCTCGCCCGGGTCTGGCTCAGCGAGCGCGGGGCGTCCGAGGTGCCGCCGCCCGCGGAGGACATGGTCTTCTGGCTCACCGTGGACACGGTCGCCGCCCAGCTCGCGGTGGAGGGCAACTCGGAGGAACTCCAGGCGCTCGTGGAGGGGCTGGCCGCCCAGCACAGCGGTTTCTTCGACGCCGCCTGGCGGGTCGAGCACCCCGCGACCGCCGACGTCCTGGAGGCGATGGGGCGGCTGCACCCCGACAAGAAGGTCGCCAAGGAGGCCCGCAAGGCCGCCTTCAAGGCGCGCTCCCAGCAGCAGGGCTGAGCGCCCGGCCCCGGGAGGGCGGGTGCGGGTGCCGGGCCGGAGGCGCACCGCGCGGGTACGCCCTTCGCGGGTCCCGGAGCCCGACGACGACATCCCGCTCGCCCAGTGGTCCGGCCCCGCCCTCACCACCGTGGGCCGGCCGCTGGAGCGGACGGCCGAGGAGGCGGCCCGCACGCTGCCGAGGCCGCGCCGCTCCGCACAGGGCGCGGCACGCACCGGCCGGGGACACGGCTCGTCGGCCGGGGCGGCACCGCGCCGGCCGAGGCGCCCGACCCCGCCTCTCAGGTACGCAGGTACGACGCCCCGTTGAGGTCGAGAACCGTCCCCGAGGCCCATTCGGCGGCCGGGGAGGCCAGCCACAGGACCGCCTCGGCGATCTCCTCCGGACCCGCCACCCGGCCGAAGGGGCTCTGGGCGCGGATCGCCTCGCCCTGCGCCCCGGACAGCCGGCCCGCGACCCGTTCGGTCGCGAAGAAGCCGGGGGCGACCGAGGCGACCGCGATCCCGCGCGGGGCGAGCGCCACCGCGAGGGACTGGCCGAGCGCGTGCACCGCGGCCTTCGTCGCCCCGTACGCCGGGTGGTCCGGCTCGCCCCGGAAGGCGCCGCGCGAACCGATGTTGACGATGCGCCCGCCGTGTCCCGAGCGGGCCATGACGGCGGCCGCCCGGTGCGACAGGTACGCCGTGCCGAGCAGGTTCACCGACACGTGCGCCTGCCAGGCCGCGACCCAGTCCTCGTACGGGGTGGACAGCGGCGGATGCGGCGTGTTGACGGCGGCGTTGTTGACCAGCACGTCGATCCCGCCGAGCCCCGCGGCGGCCGCCTCGGCCACGGCCGCCGCGCTCCCGGGGTCCGACAGGTCGCCGCCCGCCAGCACGTGCCCGGCGCCCGGCAGCGCGGCCAGGGTCTCGCGCGCGCGGGCCTCCCGGGAGCCGTAGTGCACGGCGACCCGGTCGCCCTGCCCGGCGAAGGCCAGGGCCAGCGCACGGCCCAGGCCCCGGGCCGCCCCGGTCACCAGGACCCGCCGGCCCGAGGCGGGGAAGGGGGCGCGGTCAGCGGGCCCCGCCGGTCCGCTCGTCGCTACGGTCACGGGGGCTCCTTCGGTGGTACGGGCGCGGGGGTCCGGCCGCGCGGGCCGGGCGCCACCACCGTATCCACGGCCCGCCGGGGAGGACGGGCCCCGGTCGCGAGCGTCACCTCGCCGGCCCCGTCACCGCGCCGGGCCGGGGAGCGCCGCCCGGGGCTCAGCCCGCGCGCCCCGGGCGCAAGGAGGAGTGGCGCACGACCAGTTCGGGCTGGAGCACCACCTGACGGTGTTCGTGCGTGCCCGGCGGCGCCGCGGCCTCGTCGAGCAGCATCCGTGCGGCGAGCGCGCCCATGTGCGCGGCGGGCTGCCGCACCGAGGTCAGCGGGACGGCCGCGGCCGCCGCGAACTCGATGTCGTCGTACCCGACCAGGGCCATGTCCTCCGGCACCCGCACCCCGGCCGCGAACAGCGACTGCAGGACGCCCAGCGCGAGCAGGTCGTTCGCGCAGAACACGGCGGTCGGCCTGCGGGCGAGGCCCAGCAGACGCGCCCCTGCGTCCCGGCCCGCGCTCACGTCCAGCCGCTCCACCGGCAGTTCCTGGAGCGCGCCGGCCGGCAGTCCCGCCTCGGCGAGCGCGCGCAGGGCGCCCGTACGCCGGTCGCGCACCTGCCGGAGGCCCGGCGGCCCGCTGACGTAGGCGATCGAACGGTGACCGCCGCCCACGAGGTGCCGTACCGCGAGGGCCGCGCCCACCACGTCGTCCACCGAGACCGAGCAGTCCGCGGCGCCCTGCGCGCCCCGGTCGACCAGCACGAACGGGATGCCGTGGCGGCGGAAGGCGTCGATCGTGGCGCGGGTGGAGTCGGCGGGGGAGACCAGGACGCCGTGCACCCGCTGCTCCGCGAAGAGCGACAGGTACTCCGCCTCCTCGGCCGGGTCCTGGGCGCTGTTGCAGACCATCACGCCGAGCCCGGCCGCGCGCGCCTCGCGCTCCGCGCCGCTCGCGAGGTCCACGAAGAAGGGGTTGCGCAGGTCGAGGACGAGCAGGCCGACGATCCTGGACCGTCCCGCCCGCAGCTGCCTGGCGCTCTCGCTGCGGACGTAGCCGAGCCGGTCGATCACCGCCCGCACCCTGACCCGGGTGTCCTCGGACACCGTGTCGGGACGGTTGAGCACGTTGGACACCGTGCCGAGGGACACGCCCGCCTGGCGGGCCACGTCCTTGATGCCGACCCGCCGCTCCATGCCGCCCGTCCCGTCCTCCGGTGCCACCTGTGCAGAGTACGCGGCCCGCGAGAGGCCCGGCGGCGGGCGTTTCGCGGCCCCCTGGCCCACCCGTCGGGGAACCCGGAGCGCGGAGCGTGGTCCCCCGGCCCGGCCCCGGCGGGAGCGCGGCCGCGCCTCAGCTCGTGTAGGCGCTGTTCACGTGGACGTACCGCGCGGAGAGGTCGCAACCGTAGACCGTGGCCCGCGCCTCCCCGGCGCCGAGCACCACGCCGATCCGCGTCTCGGGGCCGGTCATCGCCGAGCGCAGCCGCTCCCGCGTCCCGGGGTCCGGTTCGCGCGGGTACACCTCGACGTCCCCGAAGCGCACCGTGACCCGGCCGGGGTCCACGCCGGTCTCCTCCGGGTTCTTGCCGAGGGCCATCAGGACCCGGCCCCAGTTCGGGTCGGCGCCGTGGACGGCCGTCTTGACCAGAGGGGAGTTGAGGACGCCCTTTGCGACCCTGCGCGCCTGAGCCCGGTCGGCCGCGCCCTCCACGGTGACGGTCAGCAGCCTGGTCGCCCCCTCGCCGTCGCTCGCGAGCTGCCGGGTCAGATCCAGGCAGAGGTCCGCTAGCGCGGCGCCGAATTCCCCGGGGTCCACAGGGCCGGCCGCCCCGCTCGCGAGCACCGCCACGGTGTCCGAGGTAGAGGTGTCCCCGTCGACGCTCAGACAGTGGAAACTCCCGTCCACCGCCACGCGCAGGGCCGTGTCGAGTTCCGCCGCACCCAGCTCGGCGTCGGTGAAGACGTAGGCGAGCATCGTGGCCATGTTCGGCTCCAGCATGCCGACGCCCTTGGCGACGCCCACGAGGCGGGCACCGCCCACCCGGCGGTACGCGGTCTTGGGGCGCGTGTCGGTCGTCATCATGGCCCGCGCCACCTCGGCCGGGGAGGCGCCGAAGGGGTCGCCGCCCCCTTGCCCCGTCCGGTCGAAGTGGGCGCGCACCTCCGCCATGGGCAGCGGACGGCCGATCACCCCGGTCGCGCCGAGCAGTACCTCGCCGGGTGCGACCCCGGCCAGCCCGGCCGCCCGGCGCACCACCTCGGCGGCGTTCGCCTCCCCCGCCGCCCCGGTCGCCACGTTGGCGTTCTGCGCGACGGTGACCACCGCCCGCAACGCACCCCCCGCGGCGTGCGCCCGGCTCAGCCGGACCGCGGGACCGGCGAACAGGCTGCGGGTGAACATCGCGGCACTCGTGGCGGGTCGC
Source organism: Streptomyces sp. NPDC007088 (assembly GCF_042869355.1). NCBI lineage: Bacteria > Bacillati > Actinomycetota > Actinomycetes > Kitasatosporales > Streptomycetaceae > Streptomyces > Streptomyces sp. NPDC007088. The sequence goes on along the minus strand of NZ_JBIAFO010000001.1, from coordinate 96,800 downwards.
CGGCACACGACGAGGGAGATGTCCTCCCCGCCTCCGGCGCGCAGCCCGGCGTGCCCGGTGTGAGCGACGAATCCGAGGGGCCAGTCGCCGGAGGCGTGGGCGTCCCGCGCGAAGGGGTGTCGCTCCGGGCCGGATGATTGAGTATGTGTCATGCGGAATTTCTATGCACTGACGAGGGGAGGGGCAAGTGAATTACGGGCCCTGACGGGTTTCCCGCCCCGCGTGTGACGAAGGGAGGGGAATCGGCGCCGGACCGGTTCCCCTCCCTTGGTCCCGTTCGCTGGACCGCTCGGGTCAGCGGTCGCCGGGGCCGTTCTCGCGCTTGCTCTGCAGGGAGTCCTTCATCCCCTTGGCGCGGTCGCTCAGTTCGTCGCCGGCGTCCTTGGCGCGACCCTTGGTCTGGTCGGTCTTGCCCTCGGTCTCCTTGCGCCGGTCGCCGGTGACCTTCCCGACCGCCTCCTTGGCCTTGCCCTTGAGCTTGTCCATGGAGCTTTCGTCGCTCATGGTCTCCTCCTGCGGTAAGGGAGCACGCACGTACACGCCCGACTCTAGGAGGAGTGAGGGGAAATGTCCTGTTGAGGGCCGGTTCGCGCCTGCCGCCCTACAGCAGCTTCGCCGCCGGCTTGACCATGCCGCGCACGGTGCGGGACTTCACGAACTCGCCCATCGCCGTCATGTCCCACTCGCCGGAGAACTGACGGACCAGCTTGGCCATCATCACGCCGGTCTGCGCCTCGGCGCTGGTGAGGTCGAAGCGGACCAGCTCCTCGTCGGTCGTCGCGTCGACCAGCCGGCAGTACGCCTTCGCGACCTCGGTGAACTTCTGGCCGGTGAACGAGTTCACCGTGAAGACCAGCCCGGTCACCTCCGGGGGGATGCGGCCGAGGTCGACCACGATCACCTCGTCGTCGCCCCCGCCCTCCCCGGTGAGGTTGTCGCCGGAGTGCTTGATCGCGCCGTTGAGGATCGCGAGCTTGCCGAAGTAGCAGCTGTCGACGTGGTTGCGCTGCGGGCCGTACGCGATGACGGAGGCGTCCAGGTCGATGTCCTTGCCCCGGTAGGCGGGCTCCCAGCCCAGGCCCATCTTGACCCGGGCCAGGAGCGGGGCGCCGCCCTTGACCAGGGACACCGTCTGGTTCTTCTGGAGGCTGACCCGGCCCTTGTCGAGGTTGATCTTCCCGGCGCCCAGCGGCGGGGCGGCCGGGGGCGCGGGCGGGGCCGGGGGCGTCTGGACCGGCGGGGCCACCGGCGCCTGCGTCGTCGGCACCGTGGGTGTGGGCGCGGGGGCCGGGGCGGCGGCCGGTTCCTCGACCGAGACGCCGAAGTCGGTGGCGATACCGGCCAGGCCGTTCGCGTACCCCTGGCCGACCGCGCGGGCCTTCCACGCGCCGTTCCTGCGGTAGATCTCGACGATGACCAGCGCCGTCTCGGCCCCGAGCCGCGGCGGGGTGAAGCTCGCGAGGGCCGCGCCGCTCGCCGCGTCCCGCACGGTCGCGGTGGGCTCGATGCCCTGGAAGGACTGGCCCGCCGCGTCGGGGCTCGCGGTCACGACGATCTTCTCGATGTCCGCGGGGACGGCACCGGTGTCCACGGTGATCGCGTCCGGCGCGCTGCCACCGCCCGAGGCGTAGGTCACCCCGGGCCCGGAGGGCTGGTTGTAGAAGATGAAGTCGTCGTCCGAGCGGACTTTTCCGTCGGCGGTGAGCAGCAGGCCCGAGACGTCGAGCCGCACGGGAGCGGTCACGTCGACCGTCACGCGCGTGGCGCTGAGAGGGATGTTCGAGCCGGGGGTCATTGCGGTCATGCCCCACGTAACGAACGGGGTCACTTTGCCGTTCCCTTACCTGCGGGAATTTCGGCCGGGAGAGTGGCGCGGAGCGCTCCCGGGCCCGCCCCGCCGCCACCCGGTCCCGGACCGCCGCCGCCTCAGTTCCCGGGCGTCACCACGATCTTGCGCCCCGCACCGGCCGCGAAACGCTCCAGGGCCTGCGGGTAGGAGGCCAGCGGCATACGGTCGCTGATGAAGACGTCCGGGTCGAGGACGCCCGTCGCGAACAGCTCCGCCGCCCGCTCGTAGCTGTGCAGGACCGCCATCGAGCCGGTGATGGTGATCTCCTGGTTGTAGATGCGGTACGGCTCGATCGTGGCCGTCGTCGCGTAGTCGGCCACGCCGAACTGGAGGAAGGTCCCGGCCTTCGCGACCCGGCCCAGACCGTCCTGGATGGCCGCCGCGTTGCCGGTCGCGTCCACCACGACGTCCCAGCCCCCCGGGCGGTCCAGCGCGTCCGCGCCGGTGGCGGTCGCCGTGCAGCCCAGCAGCGAGGCCGTCCTCAGCCGCTCCTCGTTGAGGTCCACCACCTCGACCGAGACCGCCCCGGTCCGCTTGGCCAGCTCCAGCATCATCAGGCCCATCGTGCCCGAGCCGTAGATCAGCACCCGCGCGCCGAGCCGGGCGTTCAGCACGTCGTAGCCGCGCACCGCGCAGGACAGCGGCTCGACGAGGGCCGCGTCCTCGGTGCGCACGTGCTCCGGGAGCCTCACGCAGTTGGCGACCGGCGCCACCGCGTACTGCGCGGCGCCGCCCGCCGTCGTCACCCCGATCGCCGCCCACCGCTCGCACAGGTTGTTGTGCCCGGTGCGGCAGTAGCGGCACTCGTAGCAGTACAGGGAGGGATCGACGGCGACCCGGTCGCCCTCGGCCAGTTCGCTCACTTCGGAGCCGAGCGCGACCACCGTGCCGGCGAACTCGTGGCCCGGGACGATCGGCAGGCTCGGCGCGAACTCGCCCCGCAGAATGTGCAGATCGGTGCCGCACAGGCCGCAGGCGGCGACCTCCACGACGACCTGGCGCGGTCCGGGCGTGGGGTCGGGCACCTCGGTGACGACGGCTTTTCCCACGGACTCGATGACGGCTGCCTTCACTTGACGGCTCCCAACGACAGGCCCTGGACCAGTTTGTCCTGGGCGGCGAACCCCGCGGCGAGCACCGGCAGGGAGATCACGAGGGACGCGGCGCACACCTTCGCCAGGAACAGGCCCTGACTCGTGATGAAGCCGGTCAGGAACACGGGCGCGGTCTGCGCGACGACCCCGGTCAGCACCCGTGCGAACAACAGCTCGTTCCAGCTGAAGATGAAGCAGATCAGGGAGGTCGCGGCGATCCCCGGCAGCGCGACCGGGGCGACCACCCGGGTCAGGACGGTCGGCAGCCGCGCCCCGTCGATCTGCGCGGCCTCGATGAGGGCGACCGGGACCTCCGCGAGGAAGGACTGCATCATCCACACCGCGATCGGCAGGTTCATCGAGGTGTACAGCAGGATCAGCAGCCAGATGTTGTCGAGCATCCCGGTGTTCTTCGCGAACAGGTAGATCGGCAGCAGCCCCGCGACGACCGGCAGCATCTTCGTGGACAGGAAGAAGAACAGCACGTCCGTCCACTTGCGCACCGGCCGGATCGACAGCGCGTACGCGGCCGGCAGCGCGAGCACCAGGACCAGCAGGGTCGAACCGACCGAGGCCACCACCGAGTTGATCAGGGCGGGCCACGGACTCGCACCGCCCCCGGCGCCGAAGAAGTCGCGGTAGCCGTCCAGCGTCAGGGGGGCCGCGACCGAGGGCGGGTTGGTCGCCGCGTCCGGCTCCGAGTGGAAGGAGGTCAGCACCATCCAGGCGATCGGCAGGAAGAACACGATCCCGGCGAGCCAGGCGACCAGCCCCAGCCAGGAACCGGAGCGGCGCCGCGCTCCACCAAAACGCGCCGTCCTCGTACGGGACGCCGGTACGTCGAGGGCGGCGGACCCGGCCGCGCGCGCTGCCTGCGGGGTGGCTGTGCTCATGACCGCCCCACCTCCTCACGGAACAGGGACGAGACGACCCGCAGGGCGAAGGTCGCGATGATCAGGGAACCGATGACGACGAGTACGCCGGCCGCCGAGGCCAGCCCGTTCTCGTGCGCCTGGTAGAAGCTCTGGTACACGGTGTACGGCAGGTTGGCGGTGCCCAGGCCGCCCGAGGTGATGGTGAACACCGCGTCGAAGTTCTGCACGATGTAGATCGAGCCGAGCAGCGCGCCCAGTTCCAGGTAGCGGCGCAGATGCGGCAGCGTCAGGTGGCGGAAGATCTGCCACCCGCCGGCCCCGTCCACCCGGGCGGCCTCGATCTGCTCCGGCGAACGGCTCTGGAGGCCGGCCAGCAGGATGAGCATCATGAACGGCGTCCACTGCCACACGAGGGAGGCCTCGACCGCGAGCAGCGGCGTGTTCGACACCCAGTCGGGCTGTGCGGCGCCGTCCCCGCCCACCCAGTGCAGCACCCCGTTGAACAGGCCGTACTCCGGGTTGTACAGGACGTGCTTCCACAGCAGCGCGGCGGCCACCGGGACCACCAGGAACGGGGCGATGAGCAGCGTGCGCACGACACCGCGGCCCCGAAACCTCCGGTCGAGCAGCAGAGCGAGCAGCAGTCCGAGGACGAGACTCGCGAGGACGACCGTCACGGTCAGCACGATCGTGGTGAGCACCGACTTGCGCAGGTCGGGATCGCTCAGCACGTCGCCGTAGTTGCTGAACCAGGCGAAGGACCGGGCGTCCGGGTAGAGCGCGTTCCAGTCGAACAGGGAGATCACGACCGTGGCCACGAAGGGCAGCTGGGTCACGACGATCATGAAGACGAGCGCGGGCAGGAGCGGGGCCCGGGTGGCCCACGCCTTCAGCCGTCCGGACGCCGCGGCCGGGCGTACCGCGGGGGCGGGGCCGGGTGCGGCCGGGGTGGGGGTGCTGGTCGTGGTGCTCATCGTCCCTCGTACTCCTTTGCCACCTCGTCGGCGAGTTTCTGGGACGTGTCGAGCGCCGCGTCCACGGACTGGCGGCCCGCGATCGCGGCGCTGATCTCCTGGGAGACCTTCGTGCCCAGGTCGGTGAACTCGGGGATGCCCACGAACTGGATGCCGGGCGCGGGCCTCGGCTGCACCCCCGGGTCGCGGGGTTTCGCGTCCTCGATCGCGGCGCGGGTCACGTCCTGGAAGGCGGCGGCCTCCTCGCGGTACTCGGGCCGCTCGTAGGTCGAGGCGCGTTTGCCGGCCGGTACGTCGGCCCAGCCGACCCGCTCGCCGACCAGTTCCTCGTACTCCTTGCTCGCCGCCCAGGAGATGAACCGCCAGCCCTTGTCCGCGTTGCGCGAGGCCTTCTGGAGTCCGAAGGCCCAGGTGTAGAGCCAGCCCGAGCTCTTCGTCCTCTCGACGGGCGCGGGCACGTAGCCGATCTTGCCCTTGACCGGGGACTTCGCCGCCTCCAGCGAACCCGCCCCGGAGGTCGCGTCGTACCACATCGCCGTCTTGCCCTGTGTCAGGTTGTTGAGGCACTCGGCGAAGCCGGACTGGGCCGCGCCCGACTCGCCGTGCTCGCGCACCAGATCGACGTAGAACTTCGTGGCCTCCTTGAACTCCGGGGAGTCGAGGTGGGCCGTCCAGTCCCTGTCGAACCAAGTGCCGCCGAAGGTGTTGACGACGGTGGTGAGCGGCGCGGCGAGTTCGCCCCAGCCGGGCAGGCCGCGCAGGCAGATGCCCTTCATGCCGGGGGTCGCGCCGTCCACCTTCGCGGCCAGAGCGGCGACCTGCCGCCAGGTGGGACGCGCGGGCATGCTCAGCCCGGCCTTCTCGAACACGTCCTTGCGGTACATGAGCATCGAGGACTCGCCGTAGAAGGGCTCCCCGTAGAGCTTGCCGTCCTCGCCGGTCAGCGACTCGCGCATGGGCGCGAGGATGTCCTTCTGGTCGAACTTCGCGTCCTTGGCCACATAGCCGTCCAGATCGTGCAGCCAGCCGTTCTTCGCGTAGATGGGGATCTCGTAGTTGGACAGCGTCGCGACGTCGTACTGACCGGCCTGGTTGGCGAAGTCCTGGCTGATCTTGTCGCGGACGTCGTTCTCCGGCAGCACGGTGAAGTTCACCTTGATGCCGGTCTCCTTCGTGAAGTGCTTGGCCGTGAGCTTCTGCAACTCCACCATCTGCGGGTTGTTGACCATCAGGACGTTGAGGGAGTCGCCGCCGGAACCCGCCCCGCCCGCGCCCGTCCAGCAACCGGACAGCAGGGGGACGAGCAGGGTCCCGGCGGCGACCGCGATCAGTGGGGTGCGCGGCCTCTTTCGGCTCCGGTTGCGCATGGTTGCTCCTGGTCGGCTCGGTGAGGGGACGTGCTTCGTACGCCGGTCGGCGGAAGAGGTGCTTGCCGCGACCGGGGTGGACGGGCGGCTCGTGCGCCGGCGCCGCCCGTGGTGCGCCCGCCCGGTCACACGCGCAGCACCTGGGGGCCCAGCAAGGCGTACCGGTGGGCCTCGGCGGCCGGCAGCACGCGGCTGGTGACGATCGTGTCGAGGGCGGAGACCTCCGCGAACCGGCAGAAGCCGGCCGCGCCGAACTTGCTGTGCACACCCGCGAAGACGATGCGGCGCGCGGCCCGCACCGCCTGCCGCTTGACCTCGCCGACCGCCGGGTCCGGGGTCGTCAGGCCGTGCTCGCGGGAGATGCCGTTGGCCCCGATGAACGCGAGGTCGAGGACGAAACCGGACAGCATCCGCGTCGTCCAGTGGTCGACCGTGCCGAGGGTGCCCGGACGGACCCGGCCGCCCAGCAGCAGCACCGTCATGTTCGGGTCCGTCGCGAGCGCCCCCGCCGTCGTCAGCGAGGCGGTCACCACGGTCAGCGGCCGGTCGCGCGGCAGCGCCTCGGCGATGAGCTGCGGGGTGAAGCCCTCGTCGACGAAGACCGTCTCCGCGTCCTGGACCAGTTCCGCCGCGGCCCGCGCGATGGCCCGTTTCTCGGGGACGTGCATGGTCGTGCGGAAGGCGAGGGTCGTCTCGAAACCCGCGCTCTCCACCGGGTATGCGCCGCCGTGCGTCCTGCGGACCAGGCCGTGGTTCTCCAGGGCCCGCAGATCGCGCCGTACCGTCTCCTTCGCCACGCCCAGCCGCTGGGCGAGCGAGGTCACCTCGACGGAACCGGAACGGCGCGCCGCCCGCACGATCTCCCGCTGGCGTTCCTCCGCGCTGAGTGCCGTCATCCGCTCCCGCCTCCTTCGCGCACCGGGTGGGCCACACTGCCCGTTCGGGCCGGTGTGCAGAGTTGTACTGCCCGGGGCGGTGCCCGAACAGGCGTGGAACACCAGTGATCGTGCCCGCTTTTGTGCGCCCGGGGCACTCGGTGCCGCCCCTCAAATGACCCTCGTACACCCCTGATGAACTGGGCCTTCACCGACCCGTCCGGAGGCCGGCGTGGTCGCCGCGCTGCCCGTACGCCCGGCCCGGACCGCCCGTCCGCTGCCCGCTCACCCACGCGTGCCCCGGCTGCCCGCTCGGGCAACCGGGGCACGGGGAGCCTTTCCCCGGGCACTCCTAGGCGTCCGCCACCCAGCTCCCGTGGAAACCGAGCGGCACCCGGCCGGGCAGGTGGACCCGGGCCAGCGGGCGGCCGGTGAAGTCCTGCGCGGACAGGATCACCAGATCGCTCGCGCCCCGGTCCGGATCGTGCACGTACGACAGGACGTACCCGTCGTCCTCATCGCGCCCGCCCCGGCGCGGCACGAACACCGGCTCACTGGCCGCGGCCCCGCGCGGGAAGCGGTGCACCTGCCGGCTGCCGCGCGACAGGTCCTGCTTCACGAGGCAGTTGGTGAAACCCTCGTCCGGCACGACGGTTCCTGACCAGGCGTAGGCGCGCCACATCTCGGCCGCGCTCGCCGTGTAGCCGTAGCGGTGCCGGCGCGAGACGAGACGCTCGTCGACCCGGGGGAACTCCTGCGGGAGATCGTCGAGCCGGGTCCTGCCGACCCGGCCCGCGCGGAGGTCGATCGTCCAGCGGTCCAGGGCGGGCGCCCCGGTCGCCGAGGGGCCGCCCGCGCCCCGGCCCGCCGCGTAGAAGGGCGCGGGCATGGACGCGAAGTCCACGACCACCGAGCCGCCCTGGTCGTAGGCGTTCAGGGTGTGCGAGTAGAACAGCGGGTCCACCCCGAACCAGCGCACCGTGCCGCCCGCGCGCGGCAGCACCCCCACCCGCATCGGGTGCGCCTCGTTCCAGACGTAGGGCACCGGCGCGCCCGCCCCGGCCGCCGCCCCGTCGAAGGTGATCGGCATGTCCACGAGCACCACGTACTTCTCGGTGAGCGCGAAGTCGTGCATCATCGGCGCGTCCGCCACCGGGACCCGCGTCGTGCGCGCCACCCGGCCGGTGCGGTCGACCACGAGATGGCGTACGTGGTCCCAGCCCGGGTAGTACGCCACCGCGTGCAACTCGTCGGCCACCGCGTCGTACTTGGTGTGCGCGGTGAACGCGCCCCGAAGCGTGGAGCGGAAGTCGTAGGGGCGCAGCGTGTTCAGCTCACCGTCCAGTTCGTACGGCAGCGGACCGCCCTCCTGGAGCGCGAGGACGCGGCCCTTGTACGGCAGGACGTGCGTATTGCACGCGTAGTCGTCCGGCGGCGCCTGCCCCGGATACGGCTCGCCCAGCTTCCGCGCCACCCGCGAGGAACGCACCCACCGGTTGCGGTACCACTCCGCGCGACCGCCTCGCAGCCGCACCCCGTGCACCATGCCCTCGCCCAGCATCCAGTGGTGGGCCCTCGGGTCCTCCAGACCCAGCGGGTTCGGGCCGGTCCGCAGATAGCGGCCGTCCAGATCGCGCGGCACCCGGCCCGTCACCTCCAGGCCGAAGGCGGTCAACTCCTCGGTGACGGGGGCGAAGGCGCCCTCCAGGAACGGCAGCGAGCCCGTGCCCGTGTCCGCCGTGCCCGGGGTCGCCGCCCGCGCCGCCGCCGCGCCGTAGTGGCCCGGCCCGAGGCCCCCGACCACACTTCCGGCCGCGATCAGCGCCGCGCCCCGAAGGGTCCCGCGCCGTGTGTACCCGCTCATGCTCTCTCCCCGTCCGTGGAAGCCCGCCCGGCGCTGAGCCGCCGGCCCGACAGGACAAGCCTCCCCGGCGGACGGTCCGCGGTCAGGAGGTCTGGGCCCCGGACCGGGGTGGTGCCGGTACCACCCCCTCGGGTTCACCCGCGCGCCCCGCGAACGCCGGGACGAGGGCCGCCACCAGGGCCAGCACCCCGCAGCCCAGGGTCTGCGCGCGGGCGTCGAGGAAGGCCACCAGAGCCGAACCGACGCCCAGCGCCACCGCGTTGGGGGCGAAGACCGCCGTGCCCGCCGAGGCCGTCACCCGGCCCAGCAGCCCGTCCGGGGTAAGCCGCTGGACCGCCGTGGTCACCGCGATCAGCGGACACGGCAGACCGGCGCCGATCACCAGCGCGGAGACCAGGACCACCGCCTCCGAGGGCACCGCGCGCAGCAGCACCCCCGACGCGAACAAGGCCGTCCCGGCCGCCGCGAACCGGGCCGCCCCCAGCCGCTCCAGGAGCCTGCCCGCCAGCAGCCCCACGAGGACGGAACCGGCGCCCTGCACGGCGTAGAGCACCCCCAGCCAGGCCGCCGGCCGGCCCAGGGCCGCCACGATCCCGTACTGGGCCGAACTGGCCAGGCTCGCCGCCGTCAGCGCCGCAGCGCCCGTCAGGACCAGCGGGCGCAGCACCGGGTGGCGCCACAGGTACCGCAGCCCCTCCGTCGTACCGCCCCGCGCGGCGACCCCCGCCGCCTGCCGCGGCACCTCGGGCGCGCGGGCGTACAGCAGGCCCGCGCACGCGAAGGTCGCCGCGTCCAGCAGCGCCACCCACCGGCCGCCGTACACCGTGTACAGACCCGCCCCGGCCAGTGGGGCGAGCAGCTTCATGCCCTCGTTCGCCGTCATCCGCAGCCCGTTGAACGCGCCCAGCAGCTCCGCGCCGACCGTGCCCGCGACCAGCGCGCCCTGCGCCGCGTCCTCCAGGACCCCGCTCACCCCGTACACCAGCAGGACCCCGAGCAGCAGCCACACGCCCGCCGCGTCGTCCACGAGCACCAGCACCGGGAGCAGCGCCGCCGTCCCCAGGTTCACCGCGACCAGGAGCCTTTTGCGCGGCAGCCGGTCGGCGAGCGCCCCGAGCAGCGGCCCGGCCAGGGCCGGGGCCCACAGCGCGAAGACGCACAGCGCGGCCAGGCTGTCGGAGCCCGTCAGGTCCTTCACCCACACCCCGGCCGTCAGCCACAGCGCGGAACTGCCGAAACCGGAGACCACCACGGCGGTCAGGAACAGGCGGGCGGGACGGTCGCGCAGCACCGTCAGGACAGTGGCCGGGCGGCCCGGCGTCAAAGTCGTCACGCCCCGGATGCTGCGGCTAAGGCCCCCGCCGGCGGATCGGCCGACTGCCCCACAGACCCCCCTTATCCGGGTCGCCGCGTACGCGGCGGTCCGCTCACGCCGGCCACCCCGCCCCGCTCGCCCCGTCCCTCCCCGGACGGGGACGCGCGAGTTTCCCGCGGGCCGTAACACGGCGTAAACCTGCGCGGGCCGCTCTCCGGTCACAATCAGCCAGCCCGGCCGCGCGCCGCCCGCGGTCCCGGCCGGGCCCCCGCACATCCGCACGTCCCGCATGTCCCCCGTGTCCCGTACGTTCCCGTGTCCCGTACGTCCCGACGTCACCGTGAGGAGCGCGCCCCCATGTCCGACACCGTGCCGGCCGCGAGCAGGCAGCCCGAGCCCACAGGGCCGACCGGCCCCGCGACAGGTCCCGCAGGCCAGGGCCCCCGGAAGGAGGGGGGCGTCGCGGCCGCCGTCGACCGGTTCTTCCTGATCACCGCGCGCGGCTCCGGCTACGGCCGCGAGATACGCGGCGGTTTCGCCACCTTCTTCACCATGGCGTACATCCTGGTGCTCAACCCGATCATCCTCGGCGGGGTCGAGGACAAGTACGGGCACCGGCTCGACAGCGTCCAGCTCGTGACCGCGACCGCGCTGGTCGCCGCCGTCATGACGGTGATCATGGGGGTCGGCGGGAACCTGCCGCTCGCGCTCGCCGCCGGCCTCGGCATCAACGCCGTCGTCGCCTACCAGCTCGCCCCCCGGATGAGCTGGCCGGACGCGATGGGCCTCATCGTCGTCGAGGGCGTCCTGATCTGTCTGCTCGTCGTCACCGGCCTGCGCGAGGCCGTCATGAACGCGATCCCGCAGGCGCTCAAGCAGGCCATCAGCGTCGGCATCGGGCTGTTCATCGCCTTCATCGGGTTCATCGACGCCGGGTTCGCGACCCGCATCCCCGGCGAGACCGGCTCCACACCCGTGCAACTCGGCTCCGTCGGCCACCTCGCGGGCTGGCCGGTGCTCGTGTTCTGCCTCGGCGTGCTCCTGACGATCGCGCTGCTGGTCCGCAAGGTGCGCGGCGCCCTCCTCATCAGCATCGTCGCGATGACCGTCCTCGCCGTCGTCATCAACGAGATCGCCGACATCGAGCCCACCGCCTGGGGCCTGACCGTGCCCGAAGTGCCCGAGGACGTCGTCGCCGCACCCGACTTCGGACTGCTCGGCCACTTCAGCCTGTTCGGGGCCTTCGGGGAGCTGAGCGCCGTCACCGTCGTCCTGCTGGTCTTCACGCTGCTGCTGAGCGACTTCTTCGACACCATGGGCACCGTCGTGGGCGTCTCCAGCGAGGCCGGGCTGCTCGACGAGGACGGAAAGGTCCCCGGCCTCGGCCGGGTACTGCTCATCGACGGTCTCGCCGCCGCCGCGGGCGGCGCGGCCTCCGCCTCCTCCAGCACCTCCTACATCGAGTCGGCGGCCGGGGTCGGCGAGGGCGCCCGCACCGGCTTCGCGAACCTCGTCACCGGGGCCCTGTTCGCGTTCGCGCTGTTCCTCACCCCGCTCGCCACCGTCGTGCCCGCGCAGGCCGCCGCCCCCGCCCTCGTCGCGGTCGGCTTCCTGCTCATGGCGCAGGTGCGGCACATCGACTGGGAGCGCTGGGAGATCGCCGTGCCGGCCTTCCTCACGATCGTCGTGATGCCCTTCACCTACTCGATCACCAACGGGATCGGCGCCGGGTTCCTGGCCTACGTCCTGCTGCGGGCCGTGCTCGGCAGGGCCCGGGAGACGCACTGGCTGCTGTGGACGGCGAGCGCCCTGTTCCTCGTGTACTTCGCTATCGACCCCGTGCAGCAGGTCCTCGGCGTATGAGGCGGGGCCCGGTGCCGGGGAGACGGCGGCCACGGGGCCGGGCCGTCCTCCGGCACCGGGCGGGGACGGGCGGGCGCCGCGGGTCAGACCCCCAGCGCCGCCCGCATCATCGCCTTCGCGACCGGTCCGGCCAGCCCGTTCCCGCTGACCTCGGCGCGCGCCGCGTCGGAGTCCTCGACCATCACGGCCACCGCGACGCTCTTCCCGTCCGCGCCCTTCGCGTACGAGGTGAACCAGGCGTACGGGGTCCGGCTGTTGTTCTCGCCGTGCTGCGCGGTGCCCGTCTTGGCGCCCACCGTCGCGCCCGGGATGCGCGCGTTGGTTCCGGTGCCGTCCGTGACCACCGTCTCCATCGCGGAGCGGAGCTGGCGCGCGTGGTCCGGGGAGAGCACGCGCCGCCTCCCCGCGTCGCCGTGCTCCTCAAGGACTCTCCCGCCGCCGTCCGTGGTCCGCGCGACCATGTACGGGTCGACCAGCTCGCCGCCGTTGGACAGGGCCGCCGAGACCATCGCCATCTGCAGCGGGGTCGCCGTCACGTCGAACTGCCCGATCCCGGACAGCGCGGTCTGCGCGGCGTCCATCTTCTCCGGATAGACGCTCGCGTACGCCCGTACCGGAATGTCCTGGTCGTCGGTGTTGAAGCCGAACCTCTCGGCCATCGCGCGCACCTTGTCCTGCCCGAGGTCCACCGCCATCTTCGCGAAGACGGTGTTGCACGAGTACTGGAGGGCGACCCGGATCGAGGCGTTCTCGCAGGGCGCGGTGGCGGACTCGTTGCCCAGGGTCCTCGTGGACAGCGGCAGCGGATACGGGTCCGGGCTCCTGGTGTGCTGGTCCACCGACGCGTACAGCCCGTCCTCCAGCGCGGCGGCGGCCACCACGAGCTTGAAGGTCGAGCCGGGCGGCAGCGGCTGGCGCAGCGCCCGGTCGACCATCGGCTTGCCGGGGTCCTTGCCGAGCTTCGCCCAGGCCGCGCCGTCCTCGCTGCCGCTGATGGCCGAAGGGTCGTACGACGGGGTCGAGACCATGCCGAGCACCTTGCCGGTGCGCGGGTCCATCGCGAAGGCGGCGCCCTTCTTGCCGGCCAGCGCCTCGTACCCGGCCTTCTGCACGGCCGGATCCAGCGTGGTCACGACATCGCCCGGAGTGGCCGGCGAGCGCGTCAGCACGTCCTGCGGAGTCCTCAGCCGGGGGTCCGCCCCGTCCAGCAGGTCCTTGTAGACGCCTTCGAGAGAGGTCTGTCCGTAGACCTGGGAGCTGAAGCCGGTCACCGGCGCCCACAGCGCCCCGTCCTTGTAGGACCGCTGGTAGCGCAGGTCCCCGCCGGTCACCTTCTTCGAGCCGGTGACGGCCTCACCTCCCACGAGGATGTCGCCGAGCGGCCTGGAGTAGCGCTCCATGGTCGTACGGCGGTTGTCTTCGCTGTCCGCGAGTGCCCTGGCGTCGTAGAACTGCACCCAGGTCGCCCGCGCGAGCAGCGCGAGGACCAGGAGCAGCGCGAAGACGGAGGCACGCCTGATCGTCCTGTTCATTCCACTTCGTACGACGGGCGGGCCCGCGCCCCGGGTTCCGGCGCGGGCCGATTCTCAGCCGGCTCTCATCTCGCGCCGCGCCCCGGGGCCCAGCCCGCCGCCGGACGCCCGCCCCGCACCCGGCTCGTCGCCCCCGCACCCGCCGCTGCCGCGCCGCGTTCGGACTCAGTCCGCTCCAGTGGCTCCCGCACAGCGCCGGGCTCACGCCGGGCGCCTGCCGGGCCTCCTTCACCCGGCTGTCAGGCGTAGTCGTCGAGTCCGCCCCCGTGCTCGTCGACCCACCAGGCGACCCGGCAGTCCAGACAGGTGTAACGCCAGCGCAGCCCGTCCGCCGAGCCCGGCTGTCCCGCGTACGACGGCGCGGGGGCCTTCGTCTTGGTGAGGATCACGTGGGTGTCCGCGCACTTGACGCAGCGCACCGGGAACTGCCGGCCCCCGGGGCTGTACGCGTCGGACCACCCCTGTCGGCTCATGTCGGCAATTCTGCCAGCCGGTTGACGTGCCCCGATCCGTCCGCGCCCGGCGCCGGCGCCCGCGCGCGCTGCGGGCCCGGACCGCGTGTGGTGCAGTGGAGGCAGGACCATCGGCGCGGGGCGTGGACGAGAGGGAGCGGAATGGAGCACCACATGCGCGCGCAGTACCCGGCCGGCGTGACCCCGGGCGACCCGCACGAGCCCGTGGAGCAGTGGCACATGGTGCGCGGCGCGCGGGACACCGTGGCGATGTGCGGCCGACGCCTGGACGCCGCCGCCGCGACCCAGTCCGCCGACGCGTGGGGCACCCCGGCGGCCGACCCCTTCTGCAAGAGCTGCGGGGCGCTCTACCTGCGGGAAGTGCCCTGAGGCCGTGCCGGCGCGTGGCCGGGCACGGCCGGGAATGGCGCTCGTCCCCCGCGCGTTGTGAGCGGTGGCGGAGGTGCCCTCCGTGTGCACGGGTGCCCGCCCGTGACCGTACGAGCTGGAGAGAGCGACACCCATGCGTGTGGAGATCTGGACGGACATCGCCTGTCCCTGGTGCTACGTGGGCAAGGCCCGGTTCGAGAGGGCGCTCGACGCCTTCCCGCACCGCGAGCAGATCGAGGTAGTGCACCGCTCCTTCGAGCTGGACCCGAACTTCCCGAAGGGGGAGGTCGTCGAGGTCCTGCCCATGCTCGCCAAGAAGTACGGCATGTCCGTGGAGCAGGCGAAGTCCGCCGAGGGCAACCTCAAGGAGAACGCCGCCGGTGAGGGCCTGGAGTACCGCGCCGAGGGCCGCGACCACGGCAACACCTTCGACATGCACCGGCTGCTGCACCTCGCCAAGGAGCGCGGCCGCCAGGACGAGTTGATCTCCCTGCTGTACCGCGCGAACTTCGCCGAGGAGCGCTCGGTCTTCGGCGACACCGAACGCCTCGTGGAGATCGCGACGGCCGCCGGTCTGGACGCCGAGGAGGCCCGCTCCGTGCTCGCCGACCCCGAGCGCTACGCCCGCGACGTGCGGGAGGACGAGCGCGAGGCCGCCGAACTCGGCGCGAGGGGCGTCCCGTTCTTCGTCCTGGACCGGAAGTACGGGGTCTCCGGCGCCCAGCCCGCCGAGGTCTTCGCGCAGGCCCTCGAACAGGCGTGGGGCAGCCGCACCCCGCTGACCGTCGTCGCCCCCGCCGGCTCCGAGGCCGAGGTGTGCGGCCCGGACGGCTGCGCGGTCCCCGGCGCGGGCGAGCCGGGCCGGGAAGCGTAGGCGCGACCCCGTACCCCTCCCCGCCGCGCGGACCGGTGGCCCCCGGTCCGCGCGGCGGGGACGCCCCGACTGCCCGACGCGATGGCGGCACCGGCCCTACGGCGACCGGTACGGGGCCCTGTCCACCGGCGCCCCGCACGCGCTCTACGGACCTCCAAACCGCGAGCACTGACCGGACGCGGGCCGTGCCGCGGCCCCATGGACGCCGCAGGCGGCCCGTCGCACCATGAGGGCATGGAGAATCTCGCGCCCCAGCAGTTCCGTCCGGGCACCGTCTACCTCAACACCGCGAGTGCGGGGCTGATCCCGGTGAGCGCGGCCGAGGCCGTACAGGAGGCGGTGCGCGAACGGGTGGAGGGGCGTGGGGGTGACGCCTTCCCCGCGGTGGCCGCCGCGCGGGCCTCCTTCGCGCGGCTCGCGGGGCTGCCCCTGGGGCGGGTCGCGGCCGGTTCCTCCGTGGCCACCTTCGCCGGGCTGGTCGCCGCCGCCCTGCCCGAGGGAGCCGAAGTGCTCGTCGCCCAGGGCGACTTCAGCTCCGTCGTGAACCCCTTCCACGTCCGCGCCGGAATCACGGTGCGTACCGTCGCGCTGGAGCGGCTCGCCGAGGAGGTGCGGCCGGGCACCGCGCTCGTCGCCGTCTCCTCCGTGCAGTCCGCCGACGGGCGCCTCGCCGACCTGCCCGCGATCCGTGCCGCAGCCCGCGCGCACGGGGCCCGTACCTTCGTCGACGTGTCGCAGTCCGCGGGCTGGCTGCCGATGGACGCCGCCGAGGACGACTACACCGTGTGCGTGGCCTTCAAGTGGCTCGGCTGCCCGCACGGCGTCGCCTTCCTCGCCGTACCGGAGGACCTCGGCGGGCTGCGGCCCGTGCTCGGCGGCTGGCTGAGCGCCGAGGAGCCCTGGAACAGCACGTACGGGCCGGTCACCGCGTACGCCCGCGGTGCCCGCCGCTTCGACACCGCCCAGGCCCTGTTCTGCTACGCCGGTGCCGCACCCGCGCTCGCGCTGGTCGAGGAGCTGGGGGTGGAGCGGGTGCACGCCCACGACCTGGCCCTCGCCGCGCGCTTTCGCTCCGGTCTCGCCGCCCTCGGCCACACCCCGGTGCCGGCCCCCGGTTCGGCGATCGTGTCGGTGCCCGGACTCGGCGCGCGGCGGGACGCGCTCAGCCGCGCCGGCATCGAGACCTCCGAACGGGCCGGTAACCTGCGGGCCGCCTTCCACCTCTACAACTCGGCGGCCGAGGTGGACGCGCTGCTGGACGCCCTGGAGACCTCCGCCCGGGTGGCCTGAGCCCACCCGGGCAGGCCGAAGGGGGCGAAACCGTGCGCCGGTTCCGCCCCCTGCTCTCGGCCCGTGGCCCTCAGCGCACCGGGGTGAAGTCCCGGGCGCCGATGAACTCGGGGCGCCGCACGGGCGCCGCGAAGGGCTCGACCGAGGCGTTCTCCACGCTGTTGAACACGATGAACACGTTGCTGCGCGGGAACGGCGTGATGTTGTCGCCCGAACCGTGCATCGCGTTGCAGTCGAACCAAGTCGCCGAACCGGCCCTGCCGGTGAACAGCTTGATGCCGTGCTCGGCGGCGAAGGCGGTCAGCGCCTCGTCCGAGGGGGTGCCCGCGTCCTGCATCTGGAGCGACTTCTTGTAGTTGTCCCTGGGCGTCTCACCGGCACAGCCCAGGAAGGTCTTGTGCGAACCGGGCATGATCATCAGCCCGCCGTTGGTGTCGTGGTTCTCGGTCAGCGCGATCGAGACGGACACCGCCCGCATGTTCGGCATGCCGTCCTCGGCGTGCCAGGTCTCGAAGTCCGAGTGCCAGTAGAAGCCGGAGGCGCCGAAGCCGGGCTTCACGTTGATGCGCGACTGGTGGACGTAGACGTCGGAGCCGAGGATCTGCCGCGCCCGGCCGACGACGCGTTCGTCGCGCACGAGCCTCGCGAAGACCTCGCTGATCCGGTGCACCTCGAAGACCGAGCGGATCTCCTTCGACTGCGGCTCCACGATGGAGCGCTCGTCGGCGCGGATCGCCGGGTCGCTGATCAGCCGGTTCAGCTCCGCCTGGTACGCGGGCACCTCGTCGGGGCCGAGCAGGTCGGCGATCGAGAGGAAGCCGTCGCGCTCGAAGGAGTCGAGGTCGGGCGCGGCGATCGGCCCGGCGGTCCCGGGGGCCGACCACACGACCGGGTCCTTGCGGGGCACGGACACCTCGGTCCTGCCGCGGCTGGGGTACAGATCGGTGCGTTCAGTGGTGACGGTCACGTTCAGTCCTCCTCGGTCAGCAGCGGGTAGACGCCGTTCTCGTCGTGCTCCTCCCGGCCGGTGACGGGCGGGTTGAACACGCACACGCAGCGGAAGTCGGTCTTGGGCCGCATGGTGTGCAGGTCGTGGTCGTTGAGCAGGTACATCGTGCCCGGCGTGATCCAGTGCTTCTCACCGGTCTTCTCGTCGGTCAGCTCCGCCTCGCCCTCGACGCACAGCACGGCCTCGATGTGGTTGGCGTAGTGCATCGTGGTCTCGGTGCCCGCGTACATGGTGGTCTCGTGCAGGGAGAAGCCGACCTTCTCCTTCGCGAGCACGATGCGCTTGCTCTCCCAGGTACCGGACTCGGCCTTGATGTGCCGGTCGGTGCCCTCGATGTCCTTGAACGATCGGACGATCACAGTGCGTCAGTGCCCTTCTGTGGTGTAACGGTGGATCTCCTCGGCGCCCCTCGGGCGCCGGTGTCCCGGTGGGTGCGCCGGCGGCGTACGGCTCAGGCCGTCTCGCGCACGGCGCGGGCGAGGATGCGCAGACCCTCGTCCAGTTCGTCGGGGGTCACGGTCAGCGCGGGCAGCAGTTTGACCACCTCGCTCTTCGGACCCGAGGTCTCCAGCAGCAGGCTGTGCTCGAAGGCGCGCCGGCACACCGCGGTGGCGCGCTCCGGGTCGGCGAACTCCAGGCCCCACACCAGGCCCCGGCCCCGGAACGTGGCGCCCAGAGCGGTGTGTTCCTGGCAGATCGCGCGCAGCGCCGACTCGACCTGCTCGCCGCGGGCCAGGGTCTGCTTCTCCATCTGGCCGTCGGCCCAGTACGCCTCCAGTGCCGCCGAGGCGGTCACGAAGGCCGGGTTGTTGCCCCGGAAGGTGCCGTTGTGCTCGCCCGGCTCCCACACGTCCAGCTCGGGGCGGAACAGGCACAGCGACATCGGCATCCCGTAGCCGCCGATGGACTTCGACAGCGTCACGATGTCCGGGACGATGCCCGCCTCCTCGAAGGAGAAGAAGGCACCGGTGCGGCCGCAGCCCATCTGGATGTCGTCGACGATCAGCAGCATGTCCTGGCGCCGGCACAGCTCCGAGAGCGCGCGCAGCCACTCGGCGCGCGCCACGTTGATGCCGCCCTCGCCCTGCACGGTCTCCACGATGACCGCGGCCGGCTTGTTGAGGCCCGAGCCCTGGTCCTCCAGAAGCCGCTCGAACCACAGGAAGTCCGGGGTCTGCCCGTCGAGGTAGTGGTCGAAGGGCATGGGGGTGCCGTGCACCAGCGGGATGCCCGCCCCCGCCCGCTTGAAGGCGTTTCCGGTCACCGCGAGGGAGCCCAGCGACATGCCGTGGAAGGCGTTGGTGAAGGACACGATCGACTCGCGGCCCTTGACCTTGCGGGCCAGCTTGAGCGCCGCCTCGACGGCGTTGGTGCCCGTGGGGCCGGGGAACATCACCTTGTACGGCAGGTCCCGGGGGCGCAGCACGACGTTCTGGAAGGTCTCCAGGAACTGCCGCTTCGCGGTCGTGCCCATGTCCAGGCCGTGCGTGATGCCGTCGCGCTCGATGTAGTCGATCAGCGCGCGTTTCAGCACCGGGTTGTTGTGCCCGTAGTTGAGGGCGCCGGCACCGGAGAAGAAGTCGAGGTAGGTGTGGCCGTCCTCGTCGTAGAGGTGGCTGCCCTGGGCGCGGTCGAACACGGCCGGCCAGCTGCGGCAGTAGCTGCGCACCTCCGACTCCAGGGTCTCGAAGACACTCAGGGCGGGCGGGGCGATGGTCACAGCATTCTCCTGGGAGATATGGGATGTGAGGGGTGAGCGCGCGGGAGAGGACCCCGGCGCGAAGCTTCGGGGGTGCGGCGCACAGCCGTGGGGCCGGGCCGCGGGAGGTGCCGGGGCTCAGACGGCGGCCGGGGCGGCGGTACGCGCGGCGGCCGACAGGTCCAGGGGGCCGATGCGGTGCAGCACCTCGGAGTCGTGACCGCCGTCGGGGAACAGACCCGCGTCGAACAGCACCTCGCGCTCCAGACCGGCGCCGTGCCGCCGGGCGAAGGAGGCGAACAACCGCTCGGAGGCGGTGTTCCCGGGCGTGATCGTGGTCTCCAGGCCGGTCAGCTCCTGGCGGGCGGCGACCCGTGCGGCCAGTCCGTCCAGCAGGGCGGCGGCCAGCCCCCGGCCGCGCTGCGAGGCGTCGACGGCTACCTGCCAGACGACGAGGGTGCGCGGCTTCTCGGGGCGCACGTAGCCGGTCACGAAACCCACCGGGGCACCGGAGGCGTCGCGGGCCACCACCGAGGTGCCGGCGAAGTCACGACACCACAGCAGGTAGCTGTAGGAAGAGTTGAGGTCGAGGGTCCCGGAGTCCTTGGCGATACGCCAGATCGCGGCTCCGTCCTGCACCTCGGGGCCGTCGAGTCGAAGTCCCTCCGGCAATTCCCGGAATTCGGTACGGGCTGCGGTGAGGTCTGCTTGTGCGGCGGTCATGTGAATTGAATTTACCCAGGCCGTGGTGAAAATGCATCGGGGGACGGGGTTACGCCAAAGCCCTCGATGTGTTATCGGGCGTGGGTGCGGGCTCGCGCGAGGCGGCGGGGAAAACGCGTGGTTTGTGGGGGTAATACCGGTCAAATGGGGGCCGCTTGTGGGATGCGTCACAAGTGGGTAACGTCCCCGGAACACGTCCGAATTACGGGGAATGACCGACGCGTAAAACTCGGCGTTTAGCCGCGGGGAAAGCGGGCAGAAGCTTACGGGAAGCTGGGGTGAATTAGCCCGCCTTTCTTATTCCCCATTCACACGGATTTCATGGACGGTGTCAAGGGGGAGGGGATTAGGGGGTACGGGGGTGGGGTAGGTGGCATCTACGCTGTATACCGGCGTGGGTCCGCATGCCGGGGAACGTCCGCGTGTCCGGTCCCTGTCCCTGTCCTCTCGTCCCCGTCCCCCCGCCCCACCCGCACGCGGCCCCCGTCCCCTCGCACGCGAAGGGCCCGGCAGCCGCAGGCCGCCGGGCCCGGTGCACATCCGGTGCCGTGGTACCGCTCAGCGCGAGGCGCCCCAGGCGGCCGACACCGCCGCCTCGGCGGCCGGTACGTCCACGCCCGAGCCGGGGGCGCCGCCGGTCTCGGCCAGCGCCTCGCCCAGCGCGGCGACGCACGAGCGCACGACGTTCTCGGCGGCCAGCGGCCCGTAGTGGTTGACCCGGACCATCTCCCGGGCCAGCGCCCCGCCGCCGGCCGCGAGCGGCAGCGTCGAATCACCCGCGAGGGCCTTCGCGACCAGCTCGCCCGCGTCGACCCCCTCGGGCACCCGCAGCGTCGTCGCCACCGGGGCGGCGTCCCGCGCGGCCGTCACGAACGGAGTGATCCCGCCGCCCAGCGCCGAGACCCCCGCCCGGGTCGCCGCGGCGGCCCGCGCGTGCCGGGCCATGACCAGCTCGGGGCCCTCCGCCGAGAACCGCTCCAGGCACGCGTCGAGCGCGAGCATCTCCAGCTGGGCCGGGGCGTGCGGCAGGGCCGTGCGGCCCGCGTCGATCCAGCGCTGCTTCCAGTCCAGCAGCGACAGGTACGAGTGCCGGGGGGCCCGCGGGTTCCGCCCCAGCCGCTCCCAGGCCCGCGCGCTCAGCGCCGCCACCGACACCCCGGCCGGCCCGCCCAGCGCCTTCTGCGCCCCGATCACACACAGGTCCACGCCCCACTCGGCGGGCCGCAGCGGTTCCGCGCCGACCGAGGCCACCGCGTCGAGCATGAGCAGCGCGCCGTGCTCGCGCACCGCGGCGCCGATCGCGGCGACCGGGTTGGTGTTGCCGGTGGCCGCCTCCGCGTGCACGAGCGAGACGAAGTCGATGTCCGGCTGTTCCGCGAGCGCCGCGCGCACCTGCTCGGCGGTGACCGCCGTGTCGAAGGGCACCGCGAGGTCGTAGACCGTCGCCCCGCAGTCGCGCAGCCAGTCGCCGAAGGTCTGCCCGTAGGGGCCGGTGATGATGTTGAGCGCCACCGTGCCCGGACCCGCGACGCCCCGGATGCAGCCCTCCAGGGGCAGCAGCGCCTCTCCCTGCATGATCACCAGCTCGTACGGGTCGCCGGGGGCGGCGGCGTCGAGCCCGAGGAGGGCGGCGACCTTGCGTTCGACGCCCGCGAAGCGCCCCGCGGTCATAGGGGTCAGGTCCAGCAGAGGATGGGTCACGGTCGTGCTCTCTTCGCTCACGGGTTCGTTCGGCTGCCGCTGTCGAGAGTACTCACCGGGCGGCTCCCGGCCCGTGCGACGGTCCGTCCGCGCGGACGCCGCCCGCCACCGGTGCCCGCCCCGCGCCCCTCTACAGTGCCCGCATGAGCGATGACCCGGTACTGCAGGTGAAGGGGGCCGTACTCGTCGGGCCCGAGGACGTCCGTGACCGGCTGTGGGTCGTGGGAGGGCGGGTCACCTTCACCCGCCCGGCCGGGGCCGGGGACGTGCGCACCGTCGAGGGCTGGGCGCTGCCCGGACTGGTCGACGCGCACTGCCACGTCGGGCTCGACGCGCACGGCGCGATCCCGCCCGAGGAGGCCGAGAAGCAGGCGCTGACCGAACGGGGCGTCGGAGCCCTGCTGTTGCGCGACGCGGGCTCGCCCTCCGACACGCGCTGGACGGACGAGCGGGCGGACCTGCCGAAGATCATCCGGGCCGGCCGGCACATCGCGCGCACCCGCCGCTACATCCGCGCCTTCGCCCACGAGATCGAACCGGAGGATCTGGTCGCGTACGTCGCGCGGGAGGCCCGGCGCGGCGACGGCTGGGTCAAGCTGGTCGGCGACTGGATCGACCGGGAGGCGGGCGACCTGACGGCCTGCTGGCCGCGCGGCGAAGTGGAGGCGGCGATCGCCGAGGCGCACCGGCTGGGCGCCCGGGTCACCGCGCACTGCTTCGCCGAGGACTCGCTGACCGACCTCGTCGAGGCCGGGATCGACTGTGTCGAACACGCGACGGGACTCACCGAGGACACCATCCCGCTGTTCGCCGAACGGGGGGTCGCGATCGTCCCGACCCTCGTCAACATCGCGACCTTCCCCCGGCTCGCGGACGGCGGTCAGAGCAAGTTCCCGCGCTGGTCGGCCCATATGCGCCGCCTGCACGAACGCCGCTACGACACCGTGCGGGCCGCCTACGACGCGGGCGTGCGGATCTACGCGGGCACCGACGCGGGCGGCAGCATCCGGCACGGGCTGGTCGGCGACGAGGTGGCCGAGCTGGTGCGCGCGGGGCTGCCGCCGGTCGCCGCCCTCTCCGCCGCCGTGTGGGAGGCCCGCGCCTGGCTCGGCCGCCCCGGCCTGACCGAGGGAGCCCCCGCCGACCTCGTCGTGTACGACGAGGACCCGCGCGCCGACGTCCGCGTCCTCACCGCCCCGCGCCGCGTCGTGCTGAACGGGGCGGTGGTGGAGTAACGGAGTACGGAGTGGGGGCGGGGTGTCCGTCCGGCGCGGTGTGGTTCGGGACCCCGGGTACGGGACCCCGTGTTTCGGGCCGGGAAAGCTCCGCAGCGACGGTGTGCGCCGGCTGTAACGCCTCGGAAATGCCGCCGTGCGAGCGTCTTGGACCATGCTGACCTTGCAACGGGGACAGGGCCCCGTCGACGGTGACCACTATCTCGGCGCCGACCCTGCCGCCGTCCACTGGGGCCTGCTGCCCAACGCCGACAGCGAACCGTCGCTCACCGTGGACTCCGGCGCGTCGGTCACGCTCGACACCATCAGCCACGAGGGAATCCTGGGCGACCAGGGACGCGACCCGGCCGCCTTCTTCGGCGCGGCCGGTATTCCCCGCCGTGATCTCCTGCGTGACACGGTCGAGTTGGCCGCGGGGCCGCATCCGCACGACCCGGTCGTACACGGTCCGCACGTGGTCACCGGCCCCGTCGCCGTACGCGGCGCCCGGCCGGGCGACGTCCTGGAGGTCGAGGTGCTGAGGCTGCGGCGGCGCACCGGCTACGGCGTCGTCAGCAGCCGCCACGCGCGCGGCGCGCTCCCCGGCGAGTACCCGCTCGCCCCACCCGGCCACCCGGAGGGCGTGCCCGTGCCGCCGGTCAGTCTGCTCGCCACGGTCGGCGAGGACGGCCGGGGCCGGCTGCCCGTCGGCGACGGACGTGAACTCGCCTTCCCGCTCAGGCCGTTCCTCGGGATCATGGGGGTGGCCCCGGACGCCTGCGAACCGGTGCACTCCGTCCCGCCGGGGCGGCACGGGGGCAACCTCGACGTACGGCTGCTCGGTGAGGGCGCCCGGCTCCGCCTCCCCGTACAGGTGCCGCTGGCGCTGTTCTACGCGGGCGACCCGCACTTCGCCCAGGGCGACGGCGAGGTCGCGCTCACGGCGTTCGAGGCGCCCCTGCGCGCCACCGTCCGGCTCACCCTGCACCAGGGCGCGGCGGACCGCGCCCTGGCCGCCGCGCTGCGCGCGCCGTTCGCCGAGACGGCGGACGAGCACCTGCTGCTCGGCCTGGACGAGGACCTGAACGAGGCCGTGAAGTACGCCGTCCGCGACGCGCTCACCTTCCTGGACCACCGCTGCGGCATACCCGGGCCGGTGGCGCTCGCCTACCTCAGCGCCGCGGCCGATTTCCACGTCTCCCAAGTGGTCGACCTCGTCAAGGGCGTGCACTGCCGTCTGTCGAAGGCCGATCTGGCCCCGCTCCTCCTGCGCAGGCCCGTATGACCCTGTCGCCCCACGACCGCGGGCTCCCGCCCCGCTCACCCGAAGAGCCCGGGGGCGCCCCCGGCGCCCGGCCGCCGCTCGGCCCCTACGTGCCGTGGTCACGGCCGCGGCCCGCGTCCGGGACGGGGCCGCTCAACGGCGTACGGCTCGCGGTGAAGGACGTCTTCGCCGTGGCCGGGACCCCCACCGGCGCCGGGCACCCGCGGTGGCGGCAGACGCACGCGGCGCCCGCCCGGGACGCGGACGCGCTCGCGCGGCTGACCGCCGCGGGCGCCTCGGTCGCGGGCGTCGCGCACACCGACGAACTCGCCTACAGCCTCGCCGGCACCAACGCCCACTACGGCGCGGTCCGCAACCCCGCCGCGCCCGCCCGCACCGTCGGCGGCTCCTCCAGCGGTACGGCCGCCGCGGTCGCCGCGGGCCTCGCCGATCTGGGGCTGGGCACGGACACGGCCGGGTCCATCCGGGTGCCCGCCGCGTGGACGGGGCTGTACGCGCTGCGACCGACGCACGCGCGCACCGACCGGACGGGCGCGGTCCCGCTGGCACCCTCCTTCGACGTCCCCGGGCTGATGGCCCGCCACCCGGACCTGCTGCGCGCGGGCGCCGGCCTGCTGCTCAGCGGCGCGCCGGACCCGGCGGAGCCGCTGCGACTGCTCCTCCCCGAGGACCTGTGGCGGACCGCGGAGAGCGGCGTGCGCGAGGCGCTCGCCCCCCTGGCCGGTCTGCTCGCGGCCCGGCTGGCGCCCGACAGGACGGCGCAGTTCCCCGAGGCGCGGGCGTGGGCGCGGGCCCAGCGCGCGTTCTCCACCCTCCAGGCCGCGGAGGCCTGGGACGCCCACGGAACCTGGATCTCCCGCGAGCGCCCGTCGTTCGGGCCGGGCGTCGCCGCGCGCTGGAGCCTCGCCGCCCGCCTGACGAAGGACGAGGTGACCGCCGCCCGGCGCGCACAGCGCCTCGCCAGGGACCTGTTGCTGCGCTCACTGCGGGAGGGCGCGGTGCTCGCGATCCCCACCACCCCCCGCCTCGCCCCCGCCCTGCGCCCCGGCGGCCCGCCCGCGCCCCCGCGCGGCGTCGACGGCCCGCACGAGACGGGCACCGCCTCCGCCGCACGGACCGCGCTGCTGCGCCTGACCTGTCTCGCGCCCCTGGCCGGGCTGCCCGCCCTGACGGTGCCCGCCGGCCGGGTCGACGGCTGTCCCGTCGGGCTGTGCCTGATCGGCGCGCCCGGCACGGACGAGGCGCTGCTGCGGCTCGCGGCGGAGCTGCCCTCGCGAGGACCCGACGGCGGCGAGGGGGCCGGCTCGCGTCCCTGACGCCAGGAAAGCCGCGGACCGGCGGCCCGGCACCGTCACCCGGCCGCCAGTACCTCCCGCAGCGCCGCGAGGAACCTCTCGCTCGTGGACCGGTCCCGGACCGCGATCCGCAGCCAGTCCCCGTCCAGACCGGGGAAGGTGTCGCCGCGCCGCACCGCGAAACCGGCCGCGCGCAGCCGCTCCCGCACCCGTGCCGCGCCCCGCAGCCGTACGAGCAGAAACGGGCCCTCGGCCGGGCCCGCGACCGTGACGCCGGGGCAGTCCGCGAGGCCCGCCGCGAGGAAGGCGCGGTCCTGGGCGATCGCGCGGGCCGCCGCCTCCGCCTCCGCCAGCGCGGGGGCGGCCGAACACGCCTCGGCCGCGACCAGCGCCGGGCTCGACACCGGCCACAGCGGCTGCGCGGACTCCAGCAGCGCCACCGTCTTTGGCGGTGCGAGGACGTAGCCGATCCGCAGCCCCGCGAGCCCCCACGTCTTGGTGAGGCTGCGCAGCACCACGAGTCCGGGTACGTCCGTGCGCCGGGCGAGCGACTCCCGCTCGCCCGGCACCGCGTCCATGAACGCCTCGTCCACGACGAGCGTGCGCCCCGGGCGGGCCAGCGCCGTCACCGCGTCCGCCGGGTGCAGGACGGAGGTGGGGTTGGTCGGATTGCCGAGCACCACCAGATCCGCCGCCGCGGGCACGAGTCCCGCATCGAGCCGGAACCCGTCCTCGCGCGGCAGGACCACCCGCTCCACGGGGACCCCGGCCTCCCGCAGCGCCGCCTCCGGCTCGGTGAACTGCGGGTGCACGACGACCGCGTGCCGCGCCCGCAGCGCCCGCGCGAGCAGGACGAAGCCCTCGGCCGCGCCCGCCGTCAACAGCACCCGCCGCGGCGGCAGTCCGTGGCGCGCCGCGACCGCCGCCCGCGCCGCCCGGCCGTCCGGATAGGCGGCCAGAGCGGTCAGCGAGGCCGCGATCCGCTCCCGCAGCCACGGCGGGGGAGTGCCGGTACGGACGTTGACCGCCAGGTCCGTGAGCGGGACCCCGCCCGCGTCGCGCACCTCCGCGTCGCCGTGGTGGCGCAGGTCGAACGCGCCGGCCGCCCGCTCAGTGCGCATGCGAGTGCGCGTGAGGGTGGCCGTGGCCGTGGTGGTGGCCGTCGTCGTCCGGGTGGAAGTGCGGCTGCTGCGGGGCGCCCACCTTGTCCTCGAAGCCCGGCAGCGCGACGCGGTAGACGCAGGAGTCGCAGTTCATCCGGACGCCCTCCCCGGCCGCCTCCTCGTACCGCTCCCACACGAGGCCGAGCAGTTCCTCCGTCGGGCCGATGACGTCGGCGGTCGACACCTCCGCCCCCGGGTGCGCGGCCGACCAGTCCGCCGCCTGGTCCCGCACCCGGTCCGGGAGGACGCCGGTGAACAGGAAGTACGGCAGCACCACGATCCGGCGCGCGCCCAGCCGCACACAGCGGTCGAGACCGGCCGGCACGTCGGGAGCGGCGAGCGACACGAAGGCCGTCTCCACGCCCGCGTAGCCCCGGCCCTCCCACAGCAGCCGGGCCGCCTTGTACACCTCGGCGTTCGCGTCCGGGTCGGTCGAGCCGCGCCCCACCAGCAGGACCGTCACCCCGGAGCGGTCCGCCCCGTCGAGCACCGCGTCGATCCGCCGCTCCAGGACCTTCAGGAGCGAGGGGTGCGGGCCCAGCGGACGGCCGTACGTGTAGCTCAGCCCCGGGTGGCGCTCCCGCTCGCGGGCCAGCGCCGCCGGGATGTCGCCCTTCGCGTGCCCGGCGGACACCAGCATGAGCGGGACGGCCGCGAAGCGGCGCACCCCGCGTTCCACGAGGGAGCCGACGGCCTCGGTGAGCGGCGGCGGCGACAACTCGATGAACCCGCCCGCGACGGGCAGTTCGGGGTGGCGTGCGGCGAGTTGCGCGACGAACGAGCGGAACGCCTCGGCGCCGCCCGCGTCACGGGTGCCGTGTCCGGCGATCAACAGGGCGGGGGCCTGCGTGGAGGCAGTCACAGTATGTTCTCCGGGTCAGTGGTGAGCGGGTGGTACAGGAGGGCGTTCAGCGCGGCGGCCGCGACCGCCGAACCGCCCTTCTCGGAAAGGTTGCTGACGGCGGGCAGCCCGCTCGCGCGCAGCGCCGCCTTCGACTCGACGGCGCCGACGAAACCGACGGGCAGCCCGATCACGAGGGCCGGCTCCGCGTCCAGCAGGAGGAGTTCCTCCAGCGCCGTCGGCGCGTTGCCGACGACCCACAGCGCGCCCGGCCCGACCTCCTCGAAGGCCAGCCGCACGGCGTGCGCGGAACGCGTCAGCCCCGGGCCCGGCCGGGCCTCGGGCAGTTTGCACACGGTGGCGCGGCGCGTGATGCCGGCCGCGACCATCGCGACGTCCGTGACGACCGGGGCGCCCGCGTGCAGCGCCGCGTGCGCCGGCCCGAGCGTCGCCTCGTCCACCACGAGGTCCCCGGCGTACGCGAGATCGGCCGCCGAGTGGACGACGCGTTCCACGACCGCCCGCGACAGGGGCGGCAGGTGCCCCGTGTCGAGCCGGGCCCGCATCCGCCGGTAGGACTCGACCTCGATGGGGTGCACGGGACGCTCCCACGCGGGACGCCCCGCCCGCCCGGCCGCCGCGCTCATCGCCCGGCCTCCGTGCTCTGCCAGCGGTAGCCGCGCGGGGTCACCATGCGCCCGGCGATCTCGCGGGTCGCGGTGTTGCCGACCGTCACCACGGTCATCATGTCGACGCTTCCCGGGTCGAGCGCCGCGAGCGTCGTGACCCGCGCCGACTCGTCCGGCCGCGAGGCGTTGCGCACCACACCGACCGGGGTGCTCCCCGCGCGGTGCCCGGCCAGCAGGGCGAGCGCCTTCGGCAACTGCCAGTCGCGGCCCCGGCTGCGCGGGTTGTAGAAGGTCACGACGAGATCCGCCTCGGCCGCCGCCCGCACCCGCCGCTCGATGACCTCCCACGGCGTGTGCAGGTCGGACAGGCTGATCGACACGTGGTCGTGGCCCAGCGGGGCGCCCAGCAGGGCCCCGGCGGCGAGCGCCGCGGTCACCCCCGGCACCCCCACCACGTCGATGTCCGCCCCGGCCTCCGCGAGCGCCGGCGAGGCCATCGCGTAGACCCCGGCGTCCCCCGAGCCGATGAGCGCCACGGCCCGCCCGGCGCGCGCCTGGGCCACCGCCGTCCGCGCGCGCTCCTCCTCGGCGCCCAGACCCGACTCGATGACGACGGTGCCCGGACGCAGCAGATCGCGGATCTGGTCCACGTACTGGTCCAGGCCCACCAGGACGGCCGCGCGCCGCAGTTCGTCCTTCGCGCGCGGCGTCAGCAGGTCCCGCGCGCCGGGCCCGAGCCCGACCACCGCGAGCCGCCCGCGCACCGGCCGCCGCACGACCGCGCAGGTCGCCATCGCCGCCCGCCCCTCGGGCGCCGACTTCCGCTTCGGGACGAGGAGTTCACCGCCGCCCATCAGCGCCGCCGCCTCCGCGACCGAGGGCGTACCGAGCGCCACGAGCGGCGCGTCCGAGGGGTTCGGCACCCGCACGGCCGCCAAGTCCCGCGCCGGGTACGTCCGCAGGGGGACGCCGAGCCGTTCGGCGGTGGCCAGCACCCCCGGCTCCCCGGCCTTCGCCTCGGCCGTGACGAGCGCGGCCACCGAGGACGCGGACAGCCCCGCCCCGGCGAGCGCGTCGAGCACCAGCCGGTGCACCTCCTCGGCGGGCGCACCCTTCGAGGCGCCGACCCCGACGACCAGGGACGGGGGCCGCAGCACGGCGGTGCCCGGCGAGGGGGGCACGGCGCGGTCGCTCACCCGCAGGAGCGAGGGCCCGGCCGCGTCCGCGGCCACGTTCGGCGGCAGCGCGGGCAGCGGCCAGCCGGTGTCCTGGGCCAGCCGCACCGGCTCCCCGTCCAGCACCGCGCGGCTCACCCCGGCGACATCGCCCTCGACGGGCAGACCGAGGGTGTCCAGGCCCGGGAGGTCACGCGCGTCGGTCGCCGTCGTCACCACGGGCCGCGCGCCCAGGACCCCGGCGACCTCCTCGGCGAGGGCGTTCGCGCCGCCGCCGTGGCCGCCGAGCAGCGCCACCGCGAACCGGGACGCCTCGTCCACGCACACCACGCCGGGATCGCTCGCCTTGTCCCCCAGCAGCGGGGCCAGCAGCCGTACCGTGGCGCCCGTCGCCAGGAAGCACACGACGCGCTCGCAGCCCGCGAACGCCGCGGCGAGCGACTCCCGTACGGAGGCGCCCGCGTAGACGCGGGTGCGCTCCGGCCACGCGGCGGCCAGCCGCCCGGCGGCTCGCTCCCCGGCGGCCGTGGCCCACACCAGGCCGACGACGGGGGACCGCTCGGGCCCCGGCCGCGCGCCCGTGCCCGGGGCGCTCTCGGGTGAAGTCCCGGTCACAGGGTCACTCCTTCTCTTCCGTGTTCTTCGTTCTTCCCGGGCTTCCCGGGCGGGGACGCGTCCCCGCCCGCGCCCCGTTCGCCCCACAGCAGGAACACCGGGTTGCCGGCCGCGAGCCGCGTCACCCCGCCCGGCAGCGGGGCCAGCCGGGAGGACTGGAGCTGCACACCCCCCACCGCGTAACCGGCCCCTTCCAGGGCGAGCCGGGCGGCGGGCACCCGGTCCAGCGCCGCCACCGCCACGACCACCGCGCGCGGCCCGCGCGCCGCGCAGGCCCGCAGGATCTCCGGCAGCCGAGCCCCGCCGCCGCCCACGAACACCGCGTCCGGGTCCGGCAGCCCGGCCAGCGCGGCCGGGGCCCCGCCGTGCACGGCGAGCAGGTCCACGCCGTGCACGGCCGCGTTCCGGCGCACCAGCGCCACCCCGTCCGCGGACTTCTCGACGGCCACGGCGGCGGCCCCCAGCCGCGCGCACTCCACGGCGACCGAGCCGGAGCCCGCGCCCACGTCCCACACCAGATCACCGGGGCGCGGCGCGAGCCGGGCCAGCGCGAGCGCCCGCACCTCGAACTTCGTGATCATCGAGGCGCGGTGTCCGAACTCCTCCTCGGGCAGCGCCCACGGCCCCGCTCCCGCGCCGGGGCCGCCCGCGACCGTCGACACCGGTCCCGGCTCCAGCGCCGAGGGGGCCAGGCACAGCACGACGCTCACCGCGTCCCACTCCCGGCCCGCCGCCTGCGCGGGCGTCAGCCGCTCGACCCGCTCCCGCTCCGGATCGCCCAGCGCGCTCGCCACCACCAGAATCCGCTCCGGCCAGCCCAGCAGCGCCGCGCCCAGTTCGGCGGGGCCCGCGCCCGGACCGGTCAGCACCGCCGTCTTCGGCCGCGCCCGGCACAGGTTGACCGCCGTACGCAGCGCCCTGCCGTGCGCGCTCACCACGACCGCGTCCTCCCACGGCAGCCCCGCCCGCGCGAAGGCCGCGGCGACGGAGGACACCCCGGGCCGTACGTCGAGCGCCGCGGGCCCGAACCGCTCGGCGAGCACCCGCACGACGCCGAAGAACCCCGGATCGCCCGAGGCCAGCACGAGGGCGTCCGCGCCGCCCGCCGCATGCGCGGCCAGCGCGTCCAGCGCCGGGGCCAGCGGCCCCAGCACGATCCGCTCCGCGTCCCGGGACAGCCCCGCCGCCCCCGCCGCGTCCAGGTGCCGGGCCGCGCCCACCACGAGCGAGGCCCCCGCGAGCCGGGCCCGTACGTCCGCGTCGAACGGCGCCCCCGTCCCCGTACCCACCACGGTGATCACGGTGTGCCGCCCTCGGCGCGCGCCGCCCGCAGCGCGCGGCGCGCCTCGGGCTCCGCACGGCGGAAACCGTGGAAGTGCCCCGGGTGGTACAGGTGCGAACGGGTGCCGCTCGCGTCGAGCGCCGGGCCCACCAGGAACAGCGTGTGCTTCCACAGGCGGTGCTCCTTGACGGTCTCCTCCAGCGTCCCGATCGTGCAGCGCACGAGCAGTTCCTCGGGCCAGGTCGCCTGGTACGCGACGACGACCGGGGTCGACGTCGGGTAGCCGCCCTCCAGCAGCTCCTTCACGAGCTGTCCGGAGCGGGCCGCCGACAGGAACAGCGCCATCGTCGTGCCGTGCCGCGCGAACTCGCGCACCTCCTCGCCCGGCGGCATCGGCGTCTTCCCGCCGCCCAGCCGGGTCAGGATCACCGACTGCGCGACCTCCGGGATCGTCAGCTCCCGCCGCGCGAGCGCCGCGACCGCCGAGAACGAGGACACGCCCGGCACGATCTCCACCTCCACGCCCAGCTGCGCGCAGCGGTCGACCTGCTCCTGCGTACCGCCCCACAGCGCCGGATCGCCCGAGTGCACCCGCGCCACCCGCAGGCCCCCGGCCGCGGCCCGCTCGTACACGGCGACCACGTCCTCCAGCGACATCGCCGCCGAGTCCAGGATCTCGGCGCCCTCACGGGCGTGCTCCAGGACCTCGGCCTGCACGAGGCTCGCCGCCCAGATCACGACATCGGCCTCGGCGATGGCCCGCGCGGCGCGGAACGTCAGCAGATCGGCGGCGCCGGGGCCTGCGCCGACGAAGGTCACCTTGCCGGTGGGGGCAGCGGCCATGGGAATCGGGGTCCTCACTCTTGACGGGGAACTCGTGGGGTTTGACGGGAAACTCGTAGGGGCGGTGACCGGGAGACGGCCCGCGCGTCCGGGGGACGTCCGCGCACGGCGGGGGTGACGTCCTGGTGAAAGGACGTGCGGCGACGCCCTCAGTCGGCTAGCAAGGAGACATGGTCGTGCTCGTCGCGCTGGGCTCCTTCGTGATGACGCTGGTCGGCGGCTGGGCCGCCCACCACGTCACCGACCGGCGCCACCTCGTCCTCGGCTTCGCCGGGGGGCTCATGCTCGGCGTCGTCGGCCTCGACCTGCTGCCCGAGGCCGTCGAGGGCGCCGGGCAGAAGGTGTGGGGCGTGCCCGCCGCGCTCCTGCTGTTCGTGGCCGGCTTCCTCACCGCCCACGTCGTGGAACGGCTGCTGGCCCTGCGCCAGGCCGCGCACGGCGCCCAGGACCCCGGACAGGTCACCCAGGTCGGGATCGGGGCGGCCGCCGCGATGGTCGGGCACAGCGTCGCCGACGGCATCGCGATCGGCGCCTCGTTCCAGGTGGACAACGCGATGGGCTTCACCGTCGCGCTCGCCGTGATCAGCCACGACTTCGCCGACGGCTTCAACACGTACACGATCACCCGGGCCTACGGGAACGCGCGCCGCAAGGCCCTCGCGATGCTCGGCGCGGACGCGGTGGCCCCCGTGGCGGGGGCCGCCTCGACGCTGCTGTTCACCATTCCGGGCCAAGCGCTCGCGTGCTATCTCGGCTTCTTCGGCGGCGTCCTGCTGTACATCGCCGCCGCCGAGATCCTGCCCGAGGCCAGCCACAGCCACCCCGCCCGCTCGACGCTGCTGTGCACCGTCGCGGGCGTCGCCCTCATGTGGCTCGTGATCGGCGCGGCCGGCGAATGAGGCCCGGCCACGGGACGGGGCGCCCCGGGCCGTGAGGGGGGCGGCGCCGCTCACAGCTTCTCCCCGCGTCCGCCCGTCCGGCGGGCCGGAGCGATGAGCGTCGACAGGTACGGCAGCGGCCCCCCGGACAGCTCCGCGGCCGGCCGGATCGACTCCCCGTCCAGGCCCAGCGAGGAGCCCCACACGGCGCCCTCCAGCCGGCCCGTCTCCCGCAGCGCGCCCGCCACCTCGCCCGCGAGCCGACCGAACTTGTACGCCACGACCGTGCCCGGCCCCTCCAGGGCCTCCTTCAGCACCGCCGAACCCGCCGTCACCGGCACCAGCGTGAGCGGCTCGGTGCCCTCGGCGAGCACCGCCCCGGCCCGCGCCGCGAGATCCTGCATCGCCGTGATGCCCGGCACCGTCGCGACCCGCGTGTCCGGCAGCGCCCGCCGCACGGTCTGCGCGAGGTAGTGGAAGGTCGAGTACACATTGGGGTCGCCGATCGTCGCGAAGGCCACCGGGCCCCGCTCCCGCAGCAGGCCCACGACCCGCTCCCCGGCCGCGTCCCAGGCCGCCTCGCGGCGCGCCCGGTCGGCGCGCTCGTTGAGCGCGAACACGACCCGCACGACCCGCTCGGCCGGCACGTGGTGCAGCACCGTCGCCTCGGCGCGGCCCGGCTCCCCGAGGTCCCGGCCGTCCGGGCCCGCCATCACGGGCACCACGACGACCGCGGCCTCGCGCAGCTCGCGCACGCCCTTCACCGTCAGCAGTTCGGGATCGCCGGGACCCACCCCGACACCGACCAGCCTGCTCATACCGCACACCTCTCCGCCGGCCACCGCCGCGCGCTCTCCACCAGCCGCCGGGCCGACCCCGGCAGCCCCGCCGGATGCGTGTGCACATAACTCGCGTGCACCCCGTCCCGTACGAAGCCCTCGACCCGCGCCGACGGCTGCCGCAGCCCCCAGGCCGGCGACCCGCCCGCCCCCGGCTCCAGGACCGTGCGGTGGAACTCGTGGCCCCGCGCCCGCGTACCCGCCGCGGCGAGCACACTGTCCGACACCGCGACCGCCTCGCGGTAGCCCAGCGTCAGCCGGTCCGTCATCCGCGCCTCGGCGTCCAGCACCCCGCACATCGCGGCCCCGTCCAGCGAGCGAGCGAGATACAGCAGCCCCGCGCACTCCGCCGCGACCGGCGCCCCGGCCCGCGCCAGCCGCGCCACCGCCCCGCGCAGCGGCGCGTTCGCGGACAGCTCGGGCGCGTACACCTCGGGGAAACCGCCCCCGATCACGAGCGCCCGCGTCCCCTCGGGCAGCGCCTCGTCCCGCAGCGGGTCCACGGTCACGACCTCGGCGCCCGCCGCCCTCAGCGCCTCCGCCTGCTCGGCGTACGAGAAGGTGAACGCGGGCCCGCCCGCGACCGCCACGACCGGACGCGGACCGGCCACCGGCTCCGCGCCCTCCGGACGCCACGGCGCGACGCTCCGCTGTGGCGCCGAGCGCGCGAGCCGCAGCAGCGCGTCCAGGTCGCAGCCCGCCCGTACGTGCCCGGCGAGCGCCGCGACCGCCTCCAGCGCCTCGGCCCGCCGCTCCGCCGCCGGGACGAGCCCCAGGTGCCGGGACGGCGTGAACAGCTCCGCCGTCCGGCGCAGCACCCCGAGCACCGGCACCCCCGACTCGTCGAGCGCGGCCCGCAGCAACTCCTCGTGCCGGTCCGAGCCGACCTTGTTGAGGACGACCCCGCCGACGCGCACCTCGGGGTCGAAGGAGGCGAAACCGTGCACGAGGGCCGCCACCGAACGCGACTGCGCGGAGGCGTCCACGACCAGGACGACCGGCGCGCCCAGCACCTTCGCGGCCTGCGCCGTCGACGCCAGTTCCCCCTGGCCCGCCGCCCCGTCGTACAGCCCCATCACGCCCTCGACCACGGCGAGGTCCGCCCCGGCCGCCGCGTGCGCGCACAGCGGGGCCAGCGCCCCGGTGCCGCACAGGTACGCGTCGAGGTTGCGGCCCGGCCGCCCGGTCGCGAGCGCGTGGTAGCCGGGGTCGATGTAGTCCGGGCCCACCTTGTGCGGGGACACGGACAGGCCGGCCGCCGCGAACGCCGCCATCAGCCCGGTCGCGACGGTGGTCTTCCCGCTGCCGGAGGACGGAGCGGCGACCACCAGACGCGGCGGGAGGGGCACGGGAGCGAGGGCCGACGGGGCCGACGGGGAGACGGTCACCACTCGATGCCCCGCTGGCCCTTCTGCCCCGCGTCCATCGGGTGCTTGACCTTCGTCATCTCCGTCACGAGGTCGGCCGCGTCCAGCAACTCCCGCGGCGCGTTGCGCCCGGTGATCACGACGTGCTGGTTGCCCGGCCGCTCCCGCAGGACCTCGACCACCTCGGCGGTGTCCACCCAGCCCCAGTGCATCGGGTACGCGAACTCGTCGAGCACGTACAGCCGGTACGTCCCGGCGGCCAGGTCCCGCTTGACCTGCTCCCAGCCCTCGCGCGCCGCCTCCTCGTTGGAGAACTGCCGGTCGCGCTGGACCCACGACCAGCCCTCGCCCATCTTGTGCCACGCGACGGCGCCGCCCTCGCCGGAGGCGCCCAGCACCTTCAGCGCGTTCTCCTCACCGACCTTCCACTTGGCCGACTTGACGAACTGGAACACCCCGATCGGCCAGCCCTGGTTCCACGCGCGCAACGCGAGACCGAAGGCCGCCGTCGACTTGCCCTTGCCGACACCGGTGTGCACGACGAGCAGCGGACGGTTGCGGCGCTGCCGGGTCGTGAGCCCGTCGTCCGGCACCACGGCCGGTTTTCCCTGTGGCACTTAAGCGGCCCTCCTCGGTCCCCGCGGACCCTGTACTTCCCTCACGAGCCCGGCGATGGAATCCGCCCGCAACTCGTCCAACGTCACTGCCGTACCGCCCAGTTCACGCGCGAGCGTCCCGGCGAGCCCGAGCCGCACCGGCCCCGACTCGCAGTCCACGACCACCGAGGCGACCCCCTCGGCAGCGTGCAACCGGGCCGCCCTCGCCGAAAGCGCCACCGGATCGGGCGCACCCCCGGCCGAGGCGCTTCGCGCCACCCCCGCACCCGTCGCCCGGCCGTCGGTGACCACCACGAGCAGCGCGCGCCGCGAGGGGTCCCGCAGCCGCTCCACGCGCAGCACCTCGTGCGCCTTCAGCAGACCGGCAGCGAGCGGCGTACGGCCCCCGGTCGGCAGGCTCTCCAGCCGGGCCGCCGCCGCGTCCACCGAGGACGTGGGCGGCAGCGCGAGCGTCGCCTCCCGGCCGCGGAAGGTCACCAGACCCACCTTGTCGCGCCGCTGATAGGCGTCGAGCAGCAGCGAGAGCACCGCTCCCTTCACGGCGCCCATCCGCTGCCTGGCCGCCATCGAACCCGAGGCGTCCACGACGAACAGCACGAGGTTGCCCTCGCGGCCCTCGCGCGTCGCCTGCCGCAGATCGTCGCGGCGCACGATCAGCCCGGCGCCGCTGCGGCCCCGCGCCCGCTGGTGCGGCGCGGCGGCCCGCACGGTCGCCGCGAGGTGCAGCTTCCCGAGGGTCCCGCCGCGCGGACGGCGCGCCCCGGTCGTCCGCCCGTGCTCGGTACGCGCCCGGGACCTGCGCCCCGCCGCGCCCTCCCCGAGACCGGGCACACTCAGCGTCTTCGTACGGAAGGGCTCCGAGGCGCGGGCGGCGGGCTGGTCAGCCGCGCCCGCCGGTCCTTTTCCCTCGGCGTCCCCGGAGGGCTCAGGGGAGGCCGGAGCGCCGGACTCCTCGCCCGGGGACTCGCCGGACCCCGCGTCCCGGGACTCGCCGGACCCCGCGTCCGGCCCCTGCCCCCGCGGCGGCACCCCGCCACCGCCACCGCCCCCGCCCCCGTCCGGGCCGTCCGGCCCGTCGGGGTCCTCGGGGTCCTGGCCGGGTTCCTGGTCCTGGCCCGCCGACCGCTCCAGCGCCTCGTCGAGCTTGTCCTCGTCGAGGCCCGGCGCGTCGAAGGGGTTACGGCGCCTGCGGTGCGGCAGGGCGAGCAGCGCGGCCTGCCGCACGTCCTGTGCCAGGACGTCCTCGCGCCCCTCCCACGCGGCCAGCGCCGTCGCGGTGCGCGCCATCACGATGTCCGCGCGCATCCCGTCCACCTCGAAGGCCGCGCAGGTCGCCGCGATCTGGCGCAGCGCCGCGTCCCCGAGCCGCACGCGCGGCAGCAGCGCGCGGGCCGCGCCGATCCTCGCCCGCAGCGCGTCCTCCTCCTCGGCGAAACGCGCCGCGAAGCCGGCCGGGTCGTCCTCGTACGCGATGCGCCGCTTGACGACCTCGACACGCTGGTCCGTCTCACGCGAGGCGGTGACCTCCACGGTCAGCCCGAAACGGTCGAGCAACTGCGGGCGCAGCTCGCCCTCCTCGGGGTTCATCGTGCCCACGAGCAGAAACCGCGAGGCGTGCCGTACGGAGACGCCCTCCCGCTCGACGTACGAGGAACCCATCGCGGCGGCGTCCAGCAGCAGGTCCACGAGGTGGTCGTGCAGGAGGTTGACCTCGTCGACGTACAGGATGCCCCGGTGCGCGTCCGCGAGCAGCCCCGGCTCGAAACTCTTCACGCCCTCCGACAGGGCCCGCTCGATGTCCAGGGCGCCCACCAGCCGGTCCTCGGAGGCGCCGACGGGCAGCTCTACCATGCGGGCCGCGCGCGCGAGCCCGGCCCCGGCCTCGTGCGGTCCGTCCGGGCAGTGCGGGTCGGGCGCCGCCGGATCGCAGGAGAACCGGCAGCCGGGAACCACCGGGACCTCCGGCACGAGCGCCGAAAGAGCGCGCACCGCCGTGGACTTGGCGGTGCCCTTCTCCCCGCGCACCAGCACCCCCCCGACCCGCGAGGAGACCGCGTTGAGCAGCAGGGCCAGGCGCAGGTCGTCCTGGCCCACCACCGCCGTGAACGGGAAGTGCGCCGTCGTCGTGCCGGCGCCCGCTGGGCTGGTCATCACTCGTCACCCTCACCTTCGAGTTCGCCTTCGAGCCGCAGGTACGTCTCCCGCAGCCGGTCCAGGGTCGACTGGTCCGGCTCGGCCCACAGCCCCCGTTCCGCCGCCTCCAGCAGGCGCTCCGTGATACCGCGCAGCGCCCAGGGGTTCGACTTCCTCATGAACTCCTGGTTCTCCGGGTCGAAGACGTACTCGGCGGACAACCTCTCGTACATCCAGTCGTCCACCACCCCCGCCGTCGCGTCGTAGCCGAAGAGGTAGTCCACCGTGGCCGCCATCTCGAAGGCGCCCTTGTAGCCGTGCCGCCGCATCGCCGCCATCCAGCGCGGGTTGACGACCCGGGCGCGGAACACCCGGTGCGTCTCCTCGCCCAGCGTGCGGGTCCTCACCTGATCCGGGGTCGCGCTGTCCCCGACGTACGCCTCGGGGGACTCGCCCGTCAGGTGCCGCACCATCGCGACCATGCCGCCGTGGTACTGGAAGTAGTCGTCGGCGTCCACGAGG
This sequence comes from Streptomyces sp. NPDC007088, assembly GCF_042869355.1. Classification (NCBI taxonomy): domain Bacteria; kingdom Bacillati; phylum Actinomycetota; class Actinomycetes; order Kitasatosporales; family Streptomycetaceae; genus Streptomyces; species Streptomyces sp. NPDC007088. Next base: position 58,356 of record NZ_JBIAFO010000001.1, on the reverse strand, counting down.
TCGTGCTCACGGGTGTCCACGTTCTTCGCCGCGACCGAGATGCGCCGGAACGCCGTCTCCATGTCCCCGCGCGCCGCCCGGCCGTCCAGCCCCCGCCCGTAGGCGTAGCCGCCCCACACCGCGTACACCTCGGCGAGATCGGCGTCGGTGCGCCAGTTGCGGGCGTCGATCAGCGGCAGCAGACCGGCGCCGTACGCGCCCGGCTTCGAGCCGAAGACCCGGGCCGTCGCGCGCCGCCGGTCGCCGTGGCGGGCGGTGTCCTCGTCGGCGTGCGCCCGTACGTAGTTGACCTCCGGGTCCTCGTCCAGTTCGGCGACCGCGCGCACCGCGTCGTCGATGAGGCCCACGACGTGCGGGAAGGCGTCCCGGAAGAAGCCCGAGATGCGCACCGTCACGTCGACGCGCGGCCGGCCCAGCTCCCCGGCGTCCACGATCTCGAAACCCGTGACACGGCGCGAGGCGTCGTCCCACACCGGACGGCAGCCCAGCAGCGCGAGGATCTCCGCGATGTCGTCCCCCTGGGTGCGCATCGCCGAGGTGCCCCACACCGTCAGGCCCACCGACTTCGGGTACGCGCCGGTGTCGGTGAGGTAGCGGGCGATCAGCGAGTCCGCGAGGGACTGCCCCACCTCCCAGGACAGGCGCGAGGGGATCGCCTTCGGGTCGACCGAGTAGAAGTTGCGGCCCGTCGGGAGGACGTTGACCAGCCCGCGTGTCGGCGAACCCGAGGGCCCGGCCGGTACGAAGCCGCCGCGCAGCGCGCGCAGGATGTGGTCGATCTCGTCCGTCGTGCGGGCCAGCCTCGGCACGACCTCCTCGCACGCGAAGCCCAGTACCGCGACCGCGTCCGGCAGTCCGGCGCCCAGCACCTCGGTGACCAGCGGCCGTACGGCCGACAGCTCCCAGCCGCGCTCCTCCATGCCCTCCGCGAAACGGCGGCACACCTGCTCCAGCAGGTCGATCGCGTCGGCGCCGGTGCGGGCGGGGCCCTCGGCCAGGGCGCTGAGCCCGGCCGGGACCTTCACGGCGGCGCCCGGCTCGGCCAGCAGCTCCTTCTCCACCAGCCCGAAGTGCTCCGCGAGAGCGGCTCGCAGCCCCGGCAGGGCGTTGGCCTGACCGCCCCACACCTGCGAGGCCCGCAGCACCGCGAGGACGAGGTTGACCCGCGCCTCACCGACCGGACCGCCGCCCAGGACGTGCAGGCCGTCACGGATCTGCACGTCCTTGATCTCGCACAGATAGCCGTCGACGTGCATCACGAACTCGTCGAAGTCCTCGTCGTCCGGCTGCTCTTCGAGGTGCAGGTCGTGGTGGAGCTCGGCCGCCTTGATGAGCGTCCAGATCTGCGCCCGCACCGCCGGGGCCTTGGCCGGGTCCAGGTCGGAGACCACGGCGTACTCGTCCAGGAGCTGTTCGAGCTTCGCGAGGTCACCGTAGGTGTCGGCGCGCGCCATCGGCGGCACCAGATGGTCCACGACCGTCGCGTGCCCGCGCCGCTTCGCCTGCGTCCCCTCGCCCGGGTCGTTGACGATGAACGGGTAGACCAGCGGCAGTTCACCGAGGACCGCGTCGGGCGCGCAGCCCGCGCTCATCCCCAGGCCCTTGCCGGGCAGCCACTCCATCGTGCCGTGCTTGCCCATGTGCACGACGGCGTCCGCGCCGAAGCCCCCCTCGGAGGACCGCGCCTCCAGCCAGCGGTACGCCGCCAGGTAGTGGTGCGAGGGCGGCATGTCCGGGTCGTGGTAGATCGCGATCGGGTTCTCGCCGAAACCACGCGGCGGCTGGATCATCACGACGACGTTCCCGAACCGCAGCGCGGCCAGCACGATGTCGTCCCCGTCGACGTAGAGCGAGCCGGGCGGCTCGCCCCACGCCTCCAGCATCCCGTCCCGCAGCCCCGGGTCCAGCCGGTCGAACCAGGCCCGGTAGTCGGCGAGCGGCACCCGGGCGGGCGCGGCGGCCAACTGCTCCTCGGTCAGCCACTCCACGTCGTGCCCGCCGGCCGCGATCAGCCGGTGGATCAGCTCGTCCCCGTCGTCGGGGTGCCCCTCCACGCCGTAGCCGGCCTCGCGCAGCGCGTCGAGGACCCGCACCGCGGAGGCCGGGGTGTCCAGGCCCACCGCGTTGCCGACCCGCGAGTGCTTCGTCGGGTACGCCGTGAAGACCAGCCCGAGCCTCTTCTCCGCGTTCGGCTTGTACCCCAGCACCGCGTGCCGGTACGCGATCCCGGCGACCCGCGCCGCGCGCTCGGGGTCGGCGACGTACACGGGCACCTCGTCGGGGCCCTGCTCCTTGAAGGAGAACGGGACGGACACGATCCGCCCGTCGAACTCGGGGATCGCGACCTGCATCGCCGCGTCCATCGGGCTGAGCGCCGCGTCCGAGGCCAGCCAGGTGGCGCGCGAGGAGGTGAGACACAGCCCCTGGATCACCGGCAGGTCGAGAGCGGCCAGCTCACCGATGTCCCAGGCCTCCTCGTCGCCCCCGGCGCTCGCCTCCGAGGCGTGCGCGCCGCCCGCCGCGAGCACCGTCGCGACCAGCGTGTCGGCCCGGCCGAGCAGCTCGTACAGCCCGGGGTCGGCCCCGCGCAGCGAACCGCAGTACACCGGCAGGGCGTTGGCGCCGCGCTCCTCGATCGCCGCGCACAGCGTGTCCACGAACCCCGTGTTGCCGGACAGCTCGTGGGCCCGGTAGAAGAGCACACCGACCGTGGGCCGGCCCTCGACCCGCTCGTACGCCCCGTGCACCCCGTACGCGGGCATCCCGCGCGGCTCGGCGAAGCCCTCGCCGGTGAACAGCACCGTGTCCGACAGGAAGCGCGCGAGTTCCGCGAGGTTCTCCGGTCCGCCCTCCACGAGATAGCGCAGCGCCTCGGCCACCACCCCGGCGGGCACCGAGGACTCGGCCATCAGCTCGGCGTCCGGCACCGCCTCCCCGCCCAGCAGCACCGTCGGCACCCCGGACGCCTTGAGCACGGCGAGCCCGTCCTCCCAGGCGCGCTTACCTCCCAGCAGCCGTACGACCGCGAGGTCCGCGCCCGCGAGCAGCGCGGGCAGCTCCTCGGCCGGGTCGACCCGCGAGGGGTTGCCGATCCGGTAGGACGCCCCGCAGGCCCGCGCGGCGAGCAGATCCGTGTCGGCGGTGGACAACAGCAGCACAGTGGGCACGGCGTCCTCAACTCCCTTGTCGTGTACGTGAACGGGCGGCTGTGTTCGTGGAGGTTCCCCGGGCGCCGCTCACCCGCGCGCCCCGGGCGGCGCGGGCGCTCCCGGCGGGACGAAGGGCAGCCCCGGGGGCGCGCCCCCCTCGATCAGCCGCAGCAGCGCGTCCGTGTCGGCGTGCTCCTCGATCAGGTCGCCCAGCAGATCGAGCTGCTCCTCGCGCAACCGGCCGAAGGAGGTGTCCGGCGCGGGCACGAAACGCCGCCCCGCCGCCCGCGCCGTCTGACGCAGGAAGGCGCGCCGGAAGCCGTCGCTCTCCAGCGAACCGTGCCAGTGCGTGCCCCACACGCAGCCGGCCCGGCAGCCGTCGAGGAAGGGTTCGCCGCCCCTCACCTCGGCCACGCCGTGGTGGATCTCGTAGCCCTCGACCCGCTCGCCGAGCGCGCTGCCCGAGGGCCGCGCGAGGGTCTTCTCGCGGGCGAAACGCACCCGCACCGGCAGCAGCCCGAGCCCCTCGACGGTGCCGGCCCGCGACTCCACCTCGTCCTCGATCACCTCACCGAGCAACTGGAACCCGCCGCAGATGCCGAGCACCGGACGGCCGGCGGCGGCCCGCCGGGACAGCTCCGCCGCGAGGCCCCGCTCGCGCAGCCAGCGCAGCGCGCCGACCGTGCCGCGGGTACCGGGGACGACCACGAGATCGGCGTCGGCCAGCTCCTGCGGACGGTCCACGAAACGCACGACGACGCCCGGTTCGGCCGCGAGCGCGTCGACGTCCGTGAAGTTCGACATGAGCGGCACCGCGCACACCGCGACCCGCAGCACGTCCTCGCCGTACGGCTCGCTCACCGCCGACTCGCGCACCGCCCCGCGCAGCGACACCGCGAGCCCGTCCTCCTCGTCGATGCCCAGGCCGTGCCGGAAGGGCAGGACGCCGAAGGTGCGGCGCCCGGTCAGCTGCTCCAGCATCACGAGGCCCGGCTCCAGGAGCGAGACGTCGCCCCGGAACTTGTTGACGAGGTAGCCCGCGATCAGCTCCTGGTCCCCGGGGTCCAGCAGCGCCGTCGTCCCGAAGAACGAGGCGAACACCCCGCCCCGGTCGATGTCGCCCACGACCAGGACCGGCAGCCGCGCGGCGCGCGCGACCCCCATGTTGACCAGATCGGTGCGGCGCAGGTTGATCTCCGCCGGGCTGCCCGCGCCCTCGCAGATCACCGCGTCGTAGCGCGAGCGCAACTGCTCCAGACAGTCCACGACCGTGCCGAGCAGCGTCTCCTGGCGTCCCCCGTGGTACGCCCGCGCGCTCAGCTCGCCGACCGGCCGGCCCAGCAGCACGACCTGGCTCGTGCGGTCGCCGCCCGGTTTGAGCAGCACCGGGTTCATGAGCGCGCTCGGCTCGATCCGGGCGGCCTGCGCCTGCATGGCCTGCGCCCGGCCGATCTCCGCGCCCTCCCGCGTCACGTACGAGTTGAGGGACATGTTCTGTCCCTTGAACGGCGCGACCCGCACGCCCTGGCGTACCAGCCACCGGCAGATCCCGGCGGTCACGACGCTCTTGCCCGCGTCCGAGGTGGTCCCCGCGACCAGCAGTCCGCCGCCCCTCACAGGGACCTCCCGCGCCGCAGCGCCGCCCAGCCGGTCCGGGCCCCCGCGCAGGCCGCCAGGGACAGCCAGGCCACCCGCCGCGACAGCCGCACGGCGCGTTCGATGTCGGCGACAGCGACCGGCCGCCCCCTCCCGTTCAGCACCGGCCGGTGCTCGACCCGGCCGCCGTACGCGAGGGTCCCGCCCAGCCGCACCCCGAGCGCCCCCGCGAACGCGGCCTCCACCCGGCCCGCGTTGGGGCTCGGATGGCGGTGCGCGTCCTCCCGTACGGCGGTGAGCGCGGCGCGCGGCCGGCCCCCCGACACGATCGCCCAGCCCGCCGTCAGCCGGGCCCCCGGCCAGCCGAGGACGTCGTCGAGACGCGCCGCCGACCAGCCGAAACGCCGGTGGCGCGGCGAGCGGTGACCCACCATCGCGTCCAGCGTGTTGACCGCGCGGAAGCCCAGCAGCCCCGGCACCCCGGCCGCCGCACCCCACACGAGGGCGCCGACCACGGCGTCGGAGGTGTTCTCGGCGACGGACTCCACGACGGCGCGCGCGATCCCGTCCGCGTCCAGGGACTGCGGATCGCGTCCGCACAGGTGGGGCAGGCGCGCCCGCGCCGTCTCCACCTCTCCGGCCGCGAGGGCGGCGCCGATCGCACGGGCCTCCCGGCCCAGCGAGGTGCCGCCCACGACCGTCCAGGTGGCGGCGGCGGTCAGGGCGAGGGAGGCGGCGGGGGAGCGGCGCGCCCACCGCGCGGCGAGCGCCCCGAGGGCGGTCGCGCCCCCGGCGCACAGCGCGGTGTGGAGGGCTCCGGCGCCCCGGTGGTCACGCCACAGGACCCGCTCGGCGGCCGAGGCCGCGCGCCCGAACAGCGCGACCGGATGGCCGCGCCGGGGATCACCGAGGAGCAGGTCGCCGAGCAGACCGGCGGTGGCGCCGGCCGTGAGAACACGTTCGGCACGCATGGCGTCAGTCCGCCGTCACACCTCGTGCGACGGACGGGAGGCGGAAGGCTCCGGGCGGAGCGGGACGGCGGCTGCCGGACATGCGGGTGTCCTCACTCAGGGTCCGCGCCCTGGTTCGAAGGAGTCCGGCAGCGAGAGTTCCTGACTCACGGAGAGACCTGCTCTCCGCTCACAGTGGCGGGACCGCGCCGGACTCGCACCGGGCTTCCTCTGCTGCTGCCGAATGGGCCCCGGCAGTCCACCACGCGCGGAGAACGCCCGTCAACTCCCACTTGACGCCATAACGGACATGTGCCGAGACCCACACCGCCTCCGACCTGGGCCGCAGCGAAACGGCAGCGGGCCGGGCGGGTACGGGTCGGGGTACGGCGGAGCGCCGGGTACGGCGAGGGGCGGACGGCCCGCACGGCCGCCCGCCCCTCACGCGTCTCCCGCCCGCGCGCGACGCCGCGGGCGCCGCGTCGCGGACTCAGGCGACGATGACGTAGATCCCGTACCCGACGGCCGCCAGGCACAGCGCGAAGCACGCGTAGGCCCCGGTACGCAGGAGGGCCGGCGTGCCGCCGCCCGCCCCGCCGGCGGGCACCGCCGCCGCGGGGGCCGTACCCGCGGCCTGCGCGCGCCGGGTCCGCGAGGCGCGCGAGAGGCCGGCGATACCGAGCGCGAACGCGCCCACCAGCGCCACGGTGATGCCGAGGCTCACGCCGAAGACGGAGCCGAGCGCCGCCCAGTCGATATGCATCTGCGAGGTCCTTTCTGGCCGGTTGGCCGCAGCGGGCTCAGGCCGCGCCCGATCCGGCGCGCTCGGTGGGGCGGTCGGCCCGGGGGGCGGGGGCGTCGATGGTCGCGGTCAGGGTGTCGGGGGCCTCGGCCGCCGTCGGCTGCACCGGGACGCTCAGGACGCCTGCCGGTGGCGGGGTCACGGCCGCCACGGCCTGGGTGACCACCCCGGAGGGTTCGGCGGCGGGGGCTTTCGCGCCCACGTCGTGGTGGCTGACCGGCTTGCGGCGCGACAGCAGCCAGATGTAGCCGCCCGCCGCGATCAGCAGGGCCGCGGTGAGCGAGACGCCCCAGGCGCCCTGCCGGGTCAGGAACTCCGCGCCGGCGCCGACGACGGCGGCGGCGGGCAGGGTCAGCACCCAGGCGACGGCCATCCGGCTCGCGGTCGACCAGCGGACCTGGCCGCCCTTGCGGCCGAGCCCCGCGCCCATCACGGAACCCGAGCACGCCTGCGTCGTCGAGAGGGAGAAGCCGAGGTGCGAGGAGGCGAGGATGACGGTCGCCGCTCCGGTCTGCGAGGCGAAGCCCTGGGGCGGCGCCAGGTCGGTGAGCCCGGTGCCCATCGTGCGGATGATGCGCCAGCCGCCCAGGTACGTACCGAGCGCGATCGCGCAGCCCGCCGAGAGGATGACCCACAGCGGCGGGTTCGAGCCGGGCTTGAGCACGTCGCCGGTCACGAGGGCCAGCGTGATGATGCCCATGGTCTTCTGCGCGTCGTTGGTGCCGTGCGCGAGCGAGACCAGTCCGGCCGAGGCGATCTGCCCGGCCCGGTAGCCCTTGCGGCCGGTCTCCTCGTCCACCCCCCGCGTGATCCGGTACGTGAGCCGGGTCGCGAGGAACGAGGCGAGACCGGCGACCAGCGGGGCGGCCAGCGCCGGGATGACGATCTTGGTGACGACCGTGCCGCCGTTGACGGTGGAGAACCCGGCCGAGGCGACGGCGGCACCGATGAGCCCGCCGAACAGCGCGTGCGAGGAACTGGAGGGAAGCCCCAGCAGCCAGGTCACGAGGTTCCACAGGATGGCGCCCACCAGCGCCGCGAAGATCACTTCTGTCTTGAGTCCCTGTTCATTGACGATCCCGCCGGAGATCGTTCTGGCCACCTCCACGGAGAGGAAGGCGCCGACGAGATTGAGAGCCGCGGACATGGCCACGGCCGTCTTGGGTTTGAGGGCGCCGGTCGAGATGGTGGTGGCCATCGCGTTGGCTGTGTCGTGGAAACCGTTCGTGAAGTCGAACACGAGAGCGGTGACGATCACGATCCCGAGGAGAAGCGTGATGTGTTCCATTTACCCGGGCTTCTGTTGGACGTCAATGTCACGACGAACGTAAGCAGTCCGAGTGAACGGAAGATGAACTGGGGCGGGCGCTGTGGTGACCCGAAGTGGAGCGCGGCCACCGGGTGAGGGCCGTGCGGGCCCCCGGCGCCCGGAACGCCGGGTTCCGGGCCTTCCGTTTGTCCGGCCGGGCGGCCGGGCGGCCGGGCCGAGTGAGCTTTGTCGCGCCGCCGCGACCGGGCCCACCGAGCACCCCGGCCCGCGCGAGACGGGATGACATCACACCGAACCGCTCGAACGCCTCGAAACCCTCGAATGCCTCGAACCTCTCGAACCGGTCCAACCCCTCGAACCGGCACCCGGCCGGGAGGCCCGGGGCCACCGGGTCCGCTCCGGCGGGCGCGCGCTGGCAGGATGCCGCGCATGACGCGACGACAGGAGCGGGGCCGGCGCCGGTACGAGGGCGGGAAGCGGCCGCACGAGGACACGGCCGGACCGGGGGTGCGGAAGGCGGCCTGGTCCGCGCTCGTGGACACCGCCCGCAGGACCGTCGCGGACGGACTCGTCGTCGGCACCTCCGGCAACGTCTCGGTCCGCGTCGACGATCCCGAGCTGGGCGAGCTGGTGCTGGTCACCCCGACCGGCGTGCCCTACGACCGGCTGCGCCCCGGCGACGCGGTCGGCGTCGACCTGGAGGGACGGCAGCGGCTGGGCCGCCTGCGGCCCACGAGCGAGCTGCCGATGCACCTCGCCGTGTACCGCCACACCCCCGCACGGGCCCTCGTGCACACCCACGCCGTGCACGCCACGGCCGTGTCCACCCTGGTCACCGAGGTGCCCGCCGTCCACTACATCACCGCCGCGCTCGGCGGACCGGTGCGCGTCGCCCCGTACGCCCCGTACGGCAGCGAGGAACTCGCCGACCACCTGCTGCGCGCCCTGCGCGGGCGCACCGCCTGCCTGCTGGCCAACCACGGCACCGCCGCGTACGGCGACACCCTCGACCAGGCGTACGAGCGCACCGCGCAACTGGAGTGGATGTGCCGCGTCTGGCTGACGGCGGCGGCCGTCCCCGGCCACACCCCGCGCCTGCTCGGCGCGCGGCAGCTCGCCGAGGCCGCCGCGCGGTTCACCGGATACGGGCAGCCGGACGCGCGCTGAGCACGGCCGCGGCGGTACGCCTCTTCCGTGCGGGGAAGGCGTACCGCGCAGGGGCGGGGGAGACGCCCCTGCCGTGCCCGCGCCGCCCCGCCCCGAGAGGAACGCCCGCGATGACAGCGACACCCTTCAGGCAGCGCACCCCCGGCCGCGCCGCGCCCCGGACGGCGCGGCGGCTGAGCGACCTGATCCGGGAGGCCCACCGGGCGTCACCCGCGCGCACACGTCCGCTGGCCGCCCCGGGCCGGGGACCGGACACTGGAGCGGTGCGCACCGCAAAAGCAACCGCGGCGGCTCTGACCGCCCTGCTCGGAGCCGGCGCGGCGGCCGTGGCCGCCGGGCGGCTGGCCGGCGACGCGGCCCTCAAGGCGCCTCCCGGCCGGCCGCTGCCCACCGAACCCCGGCTCACCGTCCACTCCGCGGCCGCCGACCGCGTCACCCTGACCCGGGCCCTCGCCTCGCGGCGCCCCGGCGTCTACGGACTCGGCGGAGACGGCTCGCACGCGGTCCTCGGCCCCGTCGTGGACGGCGAGCCGCACCAGGCCGACACCGTGGTCCGCGAACTGCGCCGCGTCACGCACGGCACCCTCGACCCCGGGGACCGCGTGTGGCTGACCCCGCAGGTCCACGTCGGGGACCCCCGCAGCGCCCTCGGACTCGACTACGAGGACGTCGAGATCCCCGGCGAACTCGGCGCCCTGCCCGCCTGGTACCTGCCCGGTGGGCGCCGCACCTGGGTCATCACCGCGCACGGCCTCGGGACGACGCGCGAGCACCCCATGGTGCTCATGGACTTCCTGCACCGGCACAAACTCCCCGTGCTCGACCTCGCCTACCGCGGCGACCCCGGCGCGCCCCCCGCCCCCGGCGGACTCGGGCACTTCGGCGAGAGCGAGTGGCGCGACCTCGACGCCGCCCTCCGCTTCGCCGTGCGCAACGGCGCCCAGCACGTCGTCCTGCACGGCTGGTCCACGGGCGCCGCCATGGCGCTGCGGGCCGCCGCCCGCTCCGGGCTGCGCGACCGGATCGCCGGTCTCGTCCTCGACTCGCCGGTCCTGAGCTGGCAGTACGCCCTCGGGGCCCTCGCCCGCGCCCGGCACACCCCCGGCGCCCTGCTGCCGCTCGCGGTCCGCGCCGCCGAGGGCCGCACGGGACTGCCCCCGGAGCGCGTGGACCGGGCCGCCGACCCGCGCGCCCTGCGGGTCCCGGTGCTCGCCGTGCACGGCCCCGACGACGTGATCGCCCCCTACCGGCTCACCCGCGCCTTCGCCGAGGCCCGTCCCGACCTCGTCACCCTGCACACCGTCGACCAGGCCCCGCACGGCGCGATGTGGAACCGCGACCCGGCCCGGTACGAGGAGACACTCCGCCGCTTCCTCACCCCCCTCATGTGAGCGGGCCTCAGGTGAGCGGGCGGACCGCTCGCCCAGTCCCCCCAAGGCGCGAAGGCCCTCGCCCGCCCCGGCGCGAAGCGGCGGGCGAGCGGCCTGCGCACAGGTCGCCGGGGCCGTGCGACCAAGCCTTTGGGCACCGGTGAGCGAGGTTCCGTTTGGGCTTTCGGGCCGTCAACGGGGAGACTGCCCTCCGTGACGTCCCGTATCCCGCGCGACTCCAGGCTCCGACTCGTAGGCCGCCCCCTCGCGGCCCCCGCCCGCACGGTCGCGGAACGGCGCCCGCGCCGTCCCGCTCCCCGGCCACCCGAGGGCACCCCACCGCCCTCCGAGCTGGCCCGTACCGCGCGCGCCGTGCTCGCGGGGGCCGCGACCGTCGCCCGCTGGGCCGACCGCGAACGGCGCCCCGCGCCCGGCCGGTTGCACGCCGCCCGGCACACCGCCCCCGACTCGCCCGCCTCCCGGCGCGGCGGCGAGCACACCCTGCCCGAGGCCGCGGTCGAGGAGGCCGCCGCCGCGCTCGGCCTCAGCCCGGCCCAGGTACGCGTCGACTGGGACGCCGCCCGGCTCGCCGGACTCGTCGAGGTGCACGGCGGCGTGGCCAGACCCGGCTGGCGGCTGCGTGCCTGGGAGCACGACGACACCGCCGTCCTGCGCGGCTGGGTCGCCCTGTTCGACGCGTGGTCGCTCGTGCACCCCGAGGGCGCCGGGACGGGGGAGCGGCCCGCCGACCCGGCCGCCGTCGCCGAGGTCGTCGAGGCCATGCCGCAGCTCCTGTCCGTACTCCAGCTCTCGGCCGGCACCGTGCCGCGCGAACAGCTCCTGGACCTCCTGGAGCAGCGCGTCGAGGAGCTGCGCTCCGAACGCTGCGAGATCCCGGCCGCGGGCGCCCCCGCGGCCGAACCGGCCGAAGGGCCCGCGCTGCCCGTCCTGCTCGACTGGGCACTGGTGCGCCTCGCCGCGGTCGGCGCCCTCACCGTCTCCGAGGACGAGATCACCCTCACCTCGCTCGGCAGCTGGGCGGTGTGGGTCAAGCTGGAGCAGATCTGCGTGGCCGCGCAGTCCCCGGCCGGCAACATCGAGCAGTCCGCGCAGGACATGCTGCGCGGCTGCGCCCGGCTGCGGCCCGGGGACGCCCGCGCCGAGTACCGGGCCTGGCTCGCCGCCCGCACCGTCGGCAGCGCCGTCCAGGAACTGCTCGACGCCGCCCGCGGCGACGACGCCCTGCTGCGCGGACTCGCCTTCGAGGCGCTGCGCGTGGTCGGCGCCCCCGCCGAGCCGGGCGTACGCGCGGTCGCCGGAGAACTGCCGCTGCGGCCCTACGCGCTGCTGTGGCTGGCCGAACAGGAGGGCACCGACGCCGAGGACGCGCACGCCGTCCTCACCCGTGAGGAGTCCACCTGGCTGTGGATCGACACGGCCGCCGCCGTCAGCGACCACGGCGACACCGACCTCCTGGTGCGCCACCTCGACGCCGCCGTCCAGCCCACCGTGCCCGCGCTGCTGGACGAGGTCCGTTCCGTCGACCACCCGCGCACCGTGCAGGTGCTGCTCGCCCTGGCCTCGGCGCACCCCGATCCCGCGCTCGCGAAGGCGGTGCGCCGGGCCGCCTTCCAGGTCCACACCGGGGGCGCCTGACCCCACGGCTCGCTGCCGCCCGGGGCGGGGCCCGGAACGGTGGGGGGCCGGCGGGCGCGGCCCCGGCAGGCGCGGCCCGGGTACGGCCGGGCCACCGCCGCACCCGGGCCGGGCAAACCGCTTGCCCGCCCCCGTTAGACTGACGTCATGGCCTTTCTCCTTGTGCATTAGCCGGCGTCGACCCGACGCCGGCGCGCCGTCCGTCCGGCCGCCCCGTGCCGGGACCGCGCGCCGTGCGCCGCACCCGAGTCCGCCCTTCCGCCGCCCCAACCGCCCTGGAGACCGTCCGTGATCACCGCCACCGGCATCGAGCTGCGCGCCGGCGCCCGCATCCTCATCGAGAACGCCAGCTTCCGCGTCGCCAAGGGCGACCGGATCGGACTGGTCGGCCGCAACGGCGCGGGGAAGACCACGCTCACCAAGTGCCTGGCCGGTGAGGGCATCCCCGCGGCCGGCACCATCACCCGCTCCGGCGAGGTCGGCTACCTCCCGCAGGACCCGCGCACCGGCGACCTCGACGTGCTCGCCCGCGACCGGGTCCTGTCCGCGCGCGGCCTCGACGTCCTGCTGCAGAAGATGCGGGAGAACGAGGAGCGCATGGCCAACGGCAAGGGCGCCACCCGCGACAAGGCCATGCGCAAGTACGAGCGCCTGGAGACGGAGTTCCTCACCAAGGGCGGATACGCCGCCGAGGCCGAGGCCGCGACCATCGCCGCCGCGCTCAACCTCCCCGACCGGGTGCTCGGCCAGCCGCTGCACACCCTCTCGGGCGGTCAGCGCCGCCGTATCGAACTGGCCCGCATCCTCTTCTCCGACGCGGACACCCTGCTGCTCGACGAGCCCACCAACCACCTCGACGCGGACTCGATCGTCTGGCTGCGCGACTACCTGAAGACCTACCGCGGCGGGTTCATCGTCATCTCCCACGACGTGGAGCTGGTCGAGACGGTCGTCAACAAGGTCTTCTACCTGGACGCCAACCGCTCCCGCATCGACGCCTACAACATGGGCTGGAAGCTGTACCAGCAGCAGCGCGAGGCCGACGAGAAGCGCCGCAAGCGCGAGCGGCAGAACGCCGAGAAGAAGGCGTCCGCGCTCAACGCGCAGGCCGACAAGATGCGCGCCAAGGCCACCAAGACGGTCGCCGCGCAGAACATGGCCCGCCGCGCCGAGCGGCTGCTGTCCGGTCTGGAGGAGGTGCGCCAGTCCGACAAGGTCGCCAAGCTGCGCTTCCCCGAACCCTCGCCGTGCGGGAAGACCCCGCTCACCGCCGAGGGGCTGTCCAAGTCCTACGGCTCGCTGGAGATCTTCACCGACGTCGACCTCGCGATCGACAAGGGCTCCCGCGTCGTCATCCTCGGCCTCAACGGCGCCGGCAAGACGACCCTGCTGCGCCTGCTCGCGGGTGTCGAGACGCCGGACACCGGCGAGGTCGTCGAGGGCCACGGGCTCAAGCTCGGCTACTACGCGCAGGAGCACGAGACCCTCGACCCCGAGCGCACCGTGCTGGAGAACATGCGCTCGGCCGCCCCCGACCTCGACCTCGTCGAGGTCCGTAAGACGCTCGGCTCCTTCCTGTTCTCGGGTGACGACGTCGACAAGCCCGCCGGGGTGCTCTCCGGCGGGGAGAAGACCCGGCTGGCGCTCGCCACCCTCGTCGTCTCCTCGGCCAACGTCCTCCTTCTGGACGAACCGACCAACAACCTCGACCCCGCCAGCCGCGAGGAGATCCTCGGCGCGCTGCACACCTACAAGGGCGCCGTCGTCCTGGTCACCCACGACGAGGGCGCCGTCGAGGCGCTCCAGCCGGAGCGCATCATCATGCTGCCCGACGGCGTCGAGGACCTGTGGGGCGCGGACTACCGCGATCTGGTCTCCCTCGCCTGACCGGCGGCCCGCACCCCGCCTCCGGCGGCCGCCCGCCCGTCCGGGGCGCCGGCCGGTCGCGGGGAGCGGCCCCGGTGATCGCCCGCGACCGGATCATTCGGCTCATCGGTGATCCTTCATCTGGGTGAGAAGCCCTCGTACCGTCGTGTGTCCCCGAGTGATTCGGGGCCTCATCTGCGGGTACTGGCTCCTGTACACCGTCCACCGCGCTGACCTGCCCCTTCTGTGGGGAATCGGCGCGGTGCCCGCCGGGAAGATCACCGGAACAGCCTGTTCCGTTCGTGATCTCGGCCCGGCACCACGGCAAGCTCGTCCTGTGGACCTTGCTGAATGGGTGGCCAGGATTGCCGGGAGGGGTGATCATGAGAGTCCAGAGCGCACTTCCCACGAGGAGGCACGGGTGGCCGAGACTCTGAAGAAGGGCAGCCGGGTAACCGGCGCCGCGCGCGACAAGCTCGCGGCAGACCTGAAGAAGAAGTACGACGGTGGTGCGAGCATCCGGGCGCTGGCCGAGGAGACGGGCCGGTCGTACGGATTCGTGCACCGCATGCTCAGCGAATCGGGCGTGACGCTGCGAGGACGCGGCGGAGCGACCCGGGGAAAGAAGACCGCCGCCAACTGACCGGGCGGCGCGGGACCGGCCGTGGCGGCCTGCGACCCCTCGGGGCGCCGGCGTCGGCACCCCGCCCACCCGGCCCTGGCACCAGCGGTGCGGCAGCACATTCAGCGGCACAGGCAACAGACCCAGTACCTCCGTGGTGACCACCCGGCTGTCCTCCCAGTCGGCCGGGTGGTTACTGTGCAGTCACTTACGACGGCACAGCACCCCGGAGGCTCTTCATGGCTTCAACCGGTACCGGTAACGGCGGCGACGGCAAGACCACCGTCCTGCTCGACACCGACGGCGTACGGCTCACCGTGGACGACGCGGTGGCGACCGTCACGCTGACCAATCCGGCCAAGCGAAACGTCCAGAATCCCGCGCTGTGGCGGGCGTTGGCGCAGGCCGGAAGGGAACTGCCGGGCGACGTCCGGATCGTCGTGCTGCGCGGTGAGGGCAAGTCCTTCTCCGCGGGCCTGGACCGGAAGGCGTTCACCCCCGAGGGCTTCGAGGGGGAGACGTCCTTCCTCACGCTGGCCCAGGGCACGGACGAGGACCTGGACGCGGCCATCGCCGGATACCAGGAGGCGTTCACTTGGTGGCGGCGGCCCGACCTCGTGTCGATCGCCGTCGTCCAGGGGCATGCCATCGGGGCCGGTTTCCAGCTCGCCCTCGCCTGCGATCTGCGGGTGGTGGCCGAGGACGTGCAGTTCGCGATGCGGGAGACCAGCCTCGGGCTGGTGCCGGACCTGACCGGCACCAGCCCGCTGGTCTCTCTCGTCGGTCAGGGCCGGGCCCTGGAGATCTGCCTCACCGGCCGTTACGTGCACGCCGAGGAGGCGGCCAGGTCCGGGCTCGCCAACCTCGTGGTGCCCGCCGCCGAACTCGACGGCGCCGTCCAGGACCTGTGCGCCGCGCTCCTCGCTCCGCCCCGGGGCGCCGTCATCGAGACGAAGGCGCTCCTCCAGGGCGCGGCCGGGCGCGACTACGAGGAGCAGCGCGCCGCGGAACGCGCCGCCCAGGCCCGCCGCCTGCGCGACCTCATGGGCTCCGGCGACTAGCACGGCACGGCGGTCAGGAGCGTACTCGCTTCCGGCTCCCGTACGCGTGCGTGCCCCCGCCCGGAGCCGTGGACCCACGGCTCTAGGCGGGGGCTTCGCCGTTCCCGGCGTCCGGGAGCCACCCGGTGACCAGCACCGTGACCGTCGTCCCCGGCTCCAGCACGGAGCCGACCGCCGAGCGCACCGCGCGGACCGTGTCGGGCAGCGGGCGCAGATCGGTGGCGACGACTTCGACGCGTACGTGGGTGGGGGAGCCGTCCTCGCGGGCCTCGCCCAGCCGCACCGGCCGGCCGTGCCCGCCGAAGGCCCCGCCCAGCCCGGCGACCCCGTCCACGGAGCGGGCCGCCGTCGCCGCGTGGCGGGCGATCCCCTCGGGCACCCGGCTCTCGTCGGCTTCGAGGGGCCGGCCCTGACCGGTGGAGGTGGGCGTCCGCCCGGCCCGCGGGTCCTCGTCGAGTAGGTCGGTGACGCGCAGATCGGCCCGCGCGACGGCGAGCCCCAGCCGGTCCCGCGCCGTCGACAGGAGCACCACGCGCAGGGTCGCCGCCGTCTCCGGCAGAGGGTGGGTGACGCACGCGGCGAAGGAGGCCGACAGCCGCAGGGGGCCCGGGGGCAGGGCGGTGGGCGGGGCCGGGAACGTCGTCTGCGGAGTAACGGAGTCATCCGTTCGGGTGGGGATCAGGGTGATCCTCTCCAGCCGCACCCCGGGGGCCAGGTCCCCGGCGTGGCGCAGCGCCGAAACGGCGGCGGACTCCGCCAGCCAGGCGCCCGCCGTGCCGTCGCCCAAGGGCAGCAACCCGCCGAACGCCACCTGATCCCGCACCGCCTGCGTCCACCGTTGAGCCGTCATGTGCTCACCCTGCCGCATTCACGGCGCACATCCGCGCAACCCCGCTTAGTGTGAGCAAAAGGAGTGCAACCTCCCCGAAAGGGATGACCCCCCATGAGTGAGACCCCCCAGCAGCAGCGCAGGCCCGAGGGCAGTGGTCCGGGCGAGCAGAACCGGCGCGGTGGCGGCGACCCCGCCGAGCGCGGAAAGACCAGCATCGCCGACGGCGTCGTCGAGAAGATCGCCGGGCTCGCCGCCCGGGACGTCGTGGGTGTGCACGCCATGGGCAGCGGCGCGGCCCGTACCTTCGGCGCGATGCGGGACCGGGTGCCGGGCGGCGGCAACTCGAAGTCCGTGACGCGCGGAGTGAAGGCGGAGGTCGGCGAGGTCCAGGCGGCGATCGACCTGGAGATCGTCGTCGAGTACGGAGAGTCGATCACCGAGGTCACGCGCGCCGTGCGCAAGAACGTCATCAACGCCGTGGAGCGGATGACGAGCCTGGAGGTCGTCGAGGTCAACATCTCGGTGAGCGACGTCAAGCTCCCCGACGAACCGGACGACGACGAGGACGAATCCGGTTCGCGGGTTCAGTGACCACTGCCTGCCGGGCCCCGGGACACGGCACCACTTCCCGGGGCCTGTGCCGAAACTGTGAACAGCGGCGTCGTTGGAGGAACTCACCATGAGCATGGCCGTGCTCGGTCTGATCGTCGGGATGGCCCTGGCCTTCGCCGGATACTTCGGGGGCTTCGGCGCCTTTCTGCTGGTGGCGGCGCTCGGCGCCGTCGGTTTCGTCGTAGGGCGGTTCCTCGACGGGGATCTGGAACCCGGTGACTTCTTCAGGCCGCGCGAGCGCGGCGACCGGCGGTGAGAAGCGGTGTCCGGACAGACCGTCGAAGCCGCCGACCGGGGAGCCACCCGGATCGCCGACCGTGTCGTCGCCAAGATCGCCGCCCAGGCGGCCCGGGAGGCGGTGGAGCGGGTGCCGCCCGGGGGAAAGGCGCCGCGCGCCTCCGTGGCCGTCCACCGGGAGACCGCCCGGGTGAGCATCACCCTGGAGCTGGAGTACCCGTGCGACATCGGGCGGCGCTGCGGCGCCGTCCGCCACCGGGTGACCGAACGGGTCGGGAAGCTCGCGGGGATGAAGGTGCCCGAGGTGACCGTGCAGGTCGAACGCCTGCACCCGGTCGAGAACGACAGCGTGGGGAGGACCTCGTGAGCGAAGCGGAGGGCGCCACCCGCGTCCCGTCCGTCCTGGAGAAGGCGGAGGCGGGGCTCGAACAACCGCCACCACCGCCGGGTTCCCAAGGACCCGTCCCACTGCCCGACCCGGACGCGCCGCCCGTCGCGCGGGCCGGGCGCTTCTGGTCCGCCCGGCGGGTGCCCGCGGGCATCGTGTCGCTGCTGGTCCTCGCCGGTACCGCGCTCTTCCTGTACGACGTCGTCGCGGTCCGCACCGGTCACCCGGCGATGCAGTGGCGGCGCACCCTCTCCAGCGAACTGGCGAGCCGCCCGCTGAAGGACAACTGGGTGCTGGTCGGCGCGGGTGTCGCCGCCGCCCTCGGGCTGTGGCTGCTCGTGCTCGCCCTGACCCCCGGCTGCCGGCGGCTGCTGGCGATGCGCCGCCCCTACCCCGGGGTACGGGGCGCGTTGCACCGGGACGCCGCCGGGCTGATCCTGCGCGACCGGGCCATGCAGGTGGCGGGGGTGCAGTCGGTCAAGGTCCGGGCCCGGCGCCGCAAGGCCAAGGTGAAAGCCGTCGCCCACTTCCGCGACACCGACGAGGTCCGCACCGAACTCACCCAGGCCATGGGCACCGCCACCACCGAACTGGGGCTCGCGCGCACGCCCCGGCCGGTGATCAGGGTCCGCCGGCCGGGGAAGGACTGAGGCCATGCTGCGCACTGTCAACCGCGTCCTGCTCGCGCTGTGCGGGCTCGTGCTGATCGCCCTGGGCGGACCGGTCCTCGCGATCGGGCTCGGCGTGAAACCGCCCTCCTGGTGGATTCACGACGGCAAGCACGACGTCCTGCTCAGCCGGGCGGAGCGCACCAAGTGGCGGGGCGAGGACTGGTGGTGGCCGGTCGTCATCGCGGCCCTCGCCGTCCTCCTGCTGCTGGCCCTGTGGTGGCTCGCCGCCGGGCTGCGCCGCCGCAGGCTCGCCGGGCTCGCCCTCGACACGGGGGACGGGGACGGCGCCACGCTGCGCGGCCGGGCCCTGCAGGACGCGCTGGCCGCCGGGGCCGAGCGCACCGACGGGGTCGACCGGGCCCGGGTCCGGTTCACCGGCCGCCGCACCTCGCCCCGCGCGCGCCTGCGCCTGGACCTCGACGCGCAGGCCAGCCCCGTCCTGGTCCAGCACCACACCGTGACCGGGGCCCTGCGCACGGCGCGGGAGTCGGCGGGACTGGACTCGCTGCCCGCCGAGGTACGCATGTTCGGCGCCGGTCACGGGGCCGACCGCGTGCAGTGACGCGGGGGCGGACCCGGGAAGGGGGGGGGGGGGGGGGGCGGGCCCCGCCCCCCCCCCCCCCCCCCCCCCCCCCCGCGCGCGGGCCGCGCGGCCGCCGGGGGCCCC
>NZ_JBIAFO010000001.1:0-39430 GCF_042869355.1 Streptomyces sp. NPDC007088 | reverse complement strand
GGGGGAGGCCGGCGCCCGGGGCTGGTGCGGCGGGGGGGGGGCGGGGGGGGGGGGGTGGGTGAGATGCAGCCGCCACCCCCCCCCCCCCCCCCTTCCCGGCCCGGTGTCCGGTCAGAAGCCGTGGCGGGCGCCGCCGTCGACGGGGACCATGACGCCCGTGACGTACGAGGCGGCCGGGGACAGCAGGAACGCGGCGGTGCGGCCGAACTCCTCCGGCGTGCCGTAGCGGCGCAGCGGAATGCTCGCGGCCGAGGACTGCCGGGTCGCCTCCGGGTCGGCGCTGCGGCCGTCCAGCTCCTTGATCCGGTCGGTGTCGATCTTCCCGGGCAGCAGGCCGAGGACCCGGATGCCGCGCGGCCCCACCTCCTGCGACAGCGACTTCGCGACCCCGGCCAGCGCCGGGCGCAGCCCGTTGGACACGGTGAGCCCGGCGATCGGCTCGTACACCGAACCGGACAGCACGAAGCCGATCACCCCGCCCTCCTCCAGTACCTCGGCGGAGCGGCGGGCCAGCCGGACCGCGCCCAGGAAGACCGAGTCGAAGGCGGAGCGCCACTGCTCGTCCTCGATGTCGGCGAAGAAGCCGGGCGCGGGGCCGCCGACGCTGATCAGGACACCGTCGAAGCGGCCGAAGCGCTCGCGTGCCGTACCGATCAGCAGATCCGCGGCCGCCGGGTCGGCGTTGTCGGCCCCCACTCCGTGGGCCCCCTCGCCGAGCGCCCCGGCGGCGGCCTCGGCCGCCGCCCGCTCCCGGCCGCTGACGACGACCTTCGCGCCCTCCGCGAGCAGGGCGCGGGCGGTGGCGTTGCCCAGGCCCCGGGTCGCCCCGGTCACGACGAAGACGCGGTCCCTCAGTCCAAGATCCATGTGCCTATCCTGCCGTCCGCGTGGTGTCCGCCTCGCGCGGGGAACCCTCCCCGGCCCCGGCGCGGGGCTCCACGTCCGGGACCGCCTCGGCACGGTGGCCCGGACTCGCCAGGGCGAGCGCCGTGCCGATCAGGCCGATGTGGCTGAACGCCTGCGGGTAGTTGCCCAGTTGACGGCCGGCTTCCGTGTCGTACTCCTCGGCGAGCAGACCGACGTCATTGGTGTACGACAGCAGCCGCTCGAACAGCTCGGTGGCCTCCTCGGTGCGGCCCACCATGTGCAGCGCGTCGGCCAGCCAGAACGAGCACACCAGGAAGGCGCCCTCCGCGCCGGGCAGCCCGTCCACCTCGCCCTCGCCCGGACTGTAGCGCAGCAGCAGCCCGCTGCTCCCGGAGCCCAGTTCGCGCCGTACCGCGTCGATCGTGCCGCTCACCCGGGGGTCGTCGGGCGGCAGGAAACCCGAGCGGGGGATGAGCAGCAGCGCGGCGTCCAGCTCCTGGGAGCCGTAGGACTGGGTGAAGGTGTTGCGCTCGGCGTCGTACCCCCGCTCGCACACCTCGCGGTGGATCTCGTCCCGCATCCGCCGCCAGCGCTCCACCTCGCCCTCAAGCCGGGGATTGGCCTCCAGGGAGCGCACCGTGCGGTCGGCGGCCACCCAGGCCATGACCTTGGAGTGGACGAACTGGCGGCGCGGTCCGCGCACCTCCCACAGCCCCTCGTCGGGCTCGCGCCACGCGCCCTCCAGGAACTCCATCAGGGCGAGCTGGAGCTGCCAGGCGTGCTTCTTCGCGTGCAGACCGGCGCGTTCGGCCAGGTGCAGGGAGTCGATGACCTCGCCGTACACGTCGAGCTGGAGCTGGTGCGCGGCGTCGTTGCCGATGCGGACCGGGGCGGAGTTCTCGTACCCGCTCAGCCAGGGCAGCTCGTACTCGGGGATACGGCGCTCACCGGCGAGGCCGTACATGATCTGGAGGGTCGAGGGGTCCCCGGCCACCGCGCGCAGCAGCCAGTCGCGCCAGGCCCGCGCCTCGCCGAGGAAACCGGCCGAGATCATCGCGCCGAGGGCGAGGGTGGAGTCCCGCAGCCAGCAGTAGCGGTAGTCCCAGTTGCGCACCCCGCCCAGGGACTCGGGCAGCGAGGTGGTGGCCGCCGCGACGATCCCGCCGGTCGGCGCGTACGTGAGCGCCTTGAGGGTGATCAGGGAGCGGACCACCTGCTCGCGGTAGGGGCCCTCGTAGCGGCACTGCGCCGCCCAGGCCCGCCAGTCCGCGACGCTGTCCTCCAGCGCCTGGTACGGGTCGATGAGCCGGGGGTGCTTCTTGTGCGAGGGATACCACGTGAGGACGAAGGCGACCTTCTCCCCGGCCTTCAGCTCGAACTCGGAGTGGGTGCTGAACTTCTCGCCCCAGCTCTTCACCTCGGGCTCGCTGCGCAGCCACACGGCGTCCGGCCCGGCGACCGCCACCCGGTGCCCGTCGACCTTGCGCATCCACGGGACGACGGCGCCGTAGTCGAAGCGCAGCCGCAGGGTGCTGTGGATCGTCGCCTCCCCGGACAGGCACTCGACGATCCGGACCACGTCCGGCGCCTTGTCCCGCTGCGGCATGAAGTCGGTGACGCGCACCGTGCCGCGTTCGCTCTCCCACACGGAGTCCAGGACGAGCGAGTCGCGGCGGTAGGCGCGGTGCGTGCAGTCGCCGCCGTCCTTGGGGGCCAGGGTCCAGTGCCCGTTCTCGTGATCGCCGACCAGGGCGGAGAAACAGGCCGCCGAGTCGAAGCGGGGCAGGCAGAGCCAGTCCATCGAGCCGTTGCGCCCGACCAGCGCCGCGGTCTGATGGTCCCCGATGATCGCGTAGTCCTCGATGCGTTCAGCCACGGGATGCGCGTTCCCGCCGATCGGCCCCGCCAATCGGCGCGAGCCGCCAAAAGGCCGCACGTCACACCCGGTCCCGCTCGGGCCGGGCCGCCGCGGGGGCCGGTCAGACCGTGACGGGCCGCTGCGCCCCGGACTCCTCCTCGGCGGCGCCCTCGGCGAGGGCCGCCGCGCGGTCCCTGCGCTCACGGCGCGCCAGGATGCACCAGCCGACCGGGACGGCCGCCGAGAAGATCCACCACTGCACGGCGTACGCCATGTGCGGGCCGATGTCGCTGTGATCGGGTTCGGGGATCAGTTCGGGGGAGTCGTGCGCCGGCTTCGGGGCGATCTGCTCGACGTAGCCGCCCAGCACCTCCTTGCCCAGGCGGTGCGCCTCCTGGCGGCTGTTGATCAGCATGACCTGCCGCTCCGGCAAATCCCTGAGGTCCTTGATACCGCTGGCCGCCGTCGTCTCGTCGGACATGAGCCGGCCGGTGACGGTGACCTCGCCGCGACGTGGGGCGGGGATCTTCGGGAACTCGGTCTGCGCGCCGTTCGCCGGGATCCAGCCCCGGTTCACCAGCAGGACCCTGCCGTCCCTCAGCACCAGCGGGGTCAGCACGTGGAAGCCGATCTGCTCGGCGTCGTTGGTCCTGCGCCGCACCACCACCTCGTGGGCGGTGTCGAAGACGCCGGTCGCCGAGACCCGGTGCCACACGTCGCCCCGGGGGATGTCGTGGCCCGGGGCGGTCAGCCGCTCCACCGGGACCGGCCGCGCCTCCACCGCCCGGGAGATGCGCTCGTTCTGCGCCACCTTGTGCTCGTGGCGATGCAGCTGCCAGAACCCCAGCTCGACCATCACAGGGATCAGTACGACGGCGACCAGGGTGATGATCAGCCACTGCCAGGACAACAGGAAGCGGTACACCCCATGAAGGTACAACTCGCCCCTTCGCGTCACGGCGGGAGGGGGCCCGCCGTGACGGACGGCGGGCCCCCTTACGCCGTCAGGACGGATCGGCGGGGGCCACGTCCCGCAGGAGCTGCCCGAAGGCTGCCTCGTCGATCACCGGCGTACCGAACTGCCGCGCCTTCGCCGTCTTCGAGGTGCCCGAGCCGGGATCGTTGGTCACGAGCAGACTGGTGAGCCGCGACACACTGCTCGCTACGTGCAGACCCGCCTCCGTGGCCCGGTCCTCCAGCAGCTCCCGCTCGATCGAGGTGTCCCCGGAGAACGCCACCCGCATCCCCTGTTTGAGCGGTTTGTCCACCTCGTACCGGCCCGGGTTCGGGTACGGGCACGGCGGGCGCTTGCGCGAGGGGCGCCAGCTGCCCTGCCCGTAGGAGGACTGACGCCCGATCGTGGGACGGACGGGGGCGTCGGACCACTCGGTCAGCGGGCGGCACTCCAGCAGCGGCAGCCGCACCCCCTCGCGCGCCGCCGCGCGCAGGCTCGGCCGGAACGCCTCCGCGAGCACCCGGGCGTCGTCCAGGGCGTGGTGCGCCTGACGCTGCACGACCCCGAAGTGGGCGGCCAGCGACTCCAGCTTGTGGTTGGGCAGCGGCAGCGCCAGCTCCTTGGACAGCGCGATGGTGCACAGCCGCTGGCGCACCGGCGCCTGCCGCTGGGCCCGCGCGTACTCCCGGGCCAGCATCGACCAGTCGAAGACCGCGTTGTGCGCGACCAGGACCCGGCCCTCCAGCCGCGCCGACAACTCGGCGGCGATCTCCGCGAACAGCGGGGCGCCCTCCAGGACATCACTCGTGAGCCCGTGTATCCACACCGGCCCCGGATCGCGCTCCGGGTTGACCAGCGTGTACCAGTGGTCCTCCACCTCGCCGCGCGCGTCGAGCCGGTAGACGGCGGCGGAGACGATGCGGTCGTCACGGGCCAGACCGGTGGTCTCCACGTCGACGACCGCGTACCCCGGGGGGTACGCGGTCGGCCAGGGGCCACGGGTCGTACGGTCTTCGAGCATGGTCCATGAGGATACGGGCCCGCACCGACAGCCGGTGCTCCCCCCGGGGTCCCGCGCCGCTTCCCCGAGGTGACGGGCGCTCGGCGGCGGCCGGTGATCCGGCACGTCGGCGGTGCGCGGCGCGAAATCGGGGCGCCGGGCACCGCCGGGTGAGACAGTCGCCCGATGAGCGATCAGCCCCCGGTGCACGAGGAACATCACGGCGGCACCCTCGCGGGGCGGCTCAACTGGCTGCGGGCCGCCGTGCTCGGCGCCAACGACGGCGTGGTCTCCACCGCCGGGCTCGTCGTCGGGGTGGCCGGGGCCACCGCCCAGCGCGGCACCCTGCTCACCGCCGGGCTCGCCGGACTGCTCGCCGGATCGATGTCGATGGCGGCGGGGGAGTACGTGTCCGTCAGCACCCAGCGGGACGCCGAGAAGGCGGCGCTGGCCACCGAGAGCCGGGAGCTGCGGGAGCGGCCCGAGGAGGAACTCGCGGAACTCGCCCGCCTGCTGGAGGGCCGGGGGCTCAGCCCCGAGGTCGCGCGGGACGCCGCACGGCAGCTCACCGAACGCGACGCGCTGCGCGCCCACGCCGACGTCGAACTCGGTATCGACCCGGACGAACTGACCAACCCCTGGCACGCCGCCTGGGCCAGCTTCCTGTCCTTCACGGTGGGGGCCCTGCTCCCGCTGCTCGCGATCGTGCTCCCGCCCGCCGGGGTGCGGCTTCCGCTCACAGTCGGCTCGGTGCTCGCGGCCCTCGTGTTCACCGGGTGGAGCAGCGCGCGTCTGGGAGCGGCCCCCGCCCGCCCCGCCGTCCTGCGCAACGTCGCCGGCGGGGCGCTCGCGATGGCCGTGACGTACGCGACGGGGGCGCTGCTCGGGGCGGCTGGGGTGTAGAGCGGGGCCCCGTCGTGCCTCTGGAGCAACTCCTCCGACGGATACGGTACTTACCGCTGGTAATACTCGTCGGTCACGATCTCTTCTCAGGGGGCGCTCCGCCGTCCTGCCGTGCCCTCATGCCGAACCTGCCCGATGTCGTGCTGTGGTCCGTCCCCGCCCTCGTCCTGCGCACCGTCATCGAGATGATCACCGTTCGGCTCCACCCCGACGAGGACGACGCGGGGTACGAGACCAAGGGCGCCGCGACCAGCGTCACGACGGGGCTCGGGCGCGGTGCGGGCCGGCTCTCGCGTACCGTGAAAAACGTACGCACATCTGATCCACCGCCCCCGCCGGCGGTACGCACCGCCGAGGAACCGTCCCATGCGCGCCACCACCATCCACGCCCCCTACGACCTGCGCGTCGAGGACGTGCCCGACCCGCGGGTCCAGTCGCCGGCCGACGCCGTGGTGCGGGTGCTGCGCGCGTGCGTGTGCGGCAGCGACCTGTGGGCCTACCGCGGCGAGTCCGCCCGCCACCCCGGTCAGCGGATCGGCCATGAGTTCCTCGGCGTGGTCGAGGAGACCGGCGCCGGGACCACCCGTTTCCGGCGCGGCGACCTCGTCGTCGCCCCCTTCGTGTGGTCGGACGGCGTGTGCGACTACTGCCGCGAGGGGCTCACCACCTCCTGTGCGCACGGCGGAATCTGGGGGCAGGCCGGCCACGACGGCGGCCAGGGCGAGGCCGTCCGGGTGCCCTTCGCCGACGCGACCCTCGTCGCCCTGCCCCGCGAGGCGGCCGGCGACCCCGCGCTCCTGTCCGCGCTGCTGACCCTCTCCGACGTCCTGGGCACCGGCCACCACGCGGCCCTCGGCGCGGGCGCCCGCCCCGGCGCCACGGTCGCCGTCGTCGGGGACGGGGCGGTCGGCCTGTGCGGGGTGCTCACCGCGAAGCGGCTGGGCGCCGAACGGATCATCGCGCTCGGCCGGCACACCGCCCGCACCGACATCGCCCGGCGCTTCGGCGCGACCGACGTGGTCGCCGAACGCGGGGAGGCCGCGGTCGCCGCCGTCCGTGAACTCACCAAGGGCCAGGGCGCGCACGGCGTCATCGAGGCCGTCGGTACCGAGCAGTCGATGCGCACCGCCGTCGACATCACCCGGGACGGCGGCTCCATCGGCTACGTCGGCGTCCCGCACGGCTCCGGCTCCGGGCTCGACCTGAGCACCATGTTCAACCGCAACATCGCGCTGCGCGGCGGCGTCGCCCCCGTCCGCACCTACATTCCCGAACTGCTCACCGACATCCTCGACGGACGGATCGACCCCTCGCCCGTCTTCGACCGCGCCGTCCCCCTCGACGAGGTCCCCGAGGGCTACCGCGCCATGGACGAGCGCACCGCCCTCAAGGTCCTCGTCACCACGTGAGCCCGCTGACCACCTGACCGGCGGCGCGGCGGGGCGGTCAGCGCGGCCAGAGAGCCTCGTGTGTCCCGGTGGGCGCCGAGGCGCGCGCCCGTCGACGGGACCGCCCGCGAACTCCACAGCGGGCCTGGCCGCCGGCCAGCAGCCACGCCGCGGTCCTGGCGAGCGTCACCCGCACCAGCCGCGCCCCCCACGCGCAGACCTGGGCGACCACGAGGCCCGGACGGCGACCGGCGAGCCCGTCCGGGGTCAGCCCAAGTGCCAGGCTCGGGGAAGAGGCGGACACGAGAAGGGGCCGTACGCGGACCCGGAGATCCCCGTACGGCCCCTGAACCCGGCCGGCGCCACTTGGGCCGCCACCCGAGCCGGCCGGGTGCCGCCTCAGCCGGCCGGTGCCGTCAGCGGCTCACCGGCCGCGGTGGTCCACCGGCCGCGGCGGTCCACCGGCCGCCCGCCGCGCCGTCACTTGGTCACGGCGTCCAGCGCGTCGGCGATGCCCTCGCCGTAGAAACCGTTCTTCTTCTTGCCGCCCTCGCACACCGCGTCCACCTCGCCGTCCCCGTCGATGTCGTACGGGTCGGTGCACGCCTTGTCGTCGGCGCCCGCGTACAGCAGCGCCTTGACCAGAGCGGCCGGGGCGTGCGGGTGACGGGACTTGATGAGCGCCGCGACCCCCGCGACGTGCGGGGAGGCCATCGACGTACCGGCCATGTAGCCGTAGCCGCCGCCGGGCAGCGTGCCCAGGATCAGTCCGCTCGTGGCGGGCGGGGCGGGCGTCTGGTAGACGGTCGAGTCGCCGCCGGGGGCCGCGATGTCGATGACCCCGTCGCCGTGGTTGGAGAAGGAGGACTTGATGCCCTTGGCACCGGTCGAGGCGACCGTCACCACACCCGGCAACTGCGTCGGGATGTCGAAGCACTTGGACGGGTCCACGACCCGGTCGCCGGGCGTCGAGTCGTTCGGGCTCGACGGGTCGGTGATGCTGTCGGAGGCCAGGTCGTAGTTCTCGTTGCCCGCCGCCGCGACGTTGACCGTGCCCTTCAGCTCCGCGTACCGCGTGGCCCGGGTGAGCGCCTCGACCAGCGCCTTCTGGTCCGGGTCGTCCTTGCAGTTGAAGTACCACGGGTCGGTGTAGTAGCTGTTGTTGGTGACGTCGACCCCGTGCTCGGCGGCCCACACGAACCCGCACACCACGGCCTCGGTGTAGAAGAAGCCGTCCGGCGTCGACACCTTGATGCCGGAGACCTTGACGCCCGGGGCGACCCCCGTCATACCGATGCCGTTCTTCGCGGCGGCTATCTCGCCGGCGACGTGCGTGCCGTGCGGGCTCTCCGCCGCGCTCGGCCGCCACGCCCCCTCGGAGGTGTCGGCCTTGCCGCCCACGCAGTTGACGGAGGCCGCGCGGTCGAAGTTGGGCGCGATGTCGGGGTGCGTGTCGTCCACCCCGGTGTCGATCACGCCGACCGTGACCTTGCTGCTGCCCAGGTACTTCTCGTGCGCCTTGTCCGCCTTGATGGCGGGCAGGTCCCACTGGAGCGGCTCCAGCGGGTCCTGAGCGCCCTCGGCCCTGAGCGCGGCGGCCTCGGCCTGCGCCCCGCTGAGCTTCACCGGAGCGCCCAGGTCGGTGGTGGACTGGGCGGACAGCGGGGCGGTACGCGTCGCGCCCGCGCTCTGCACCCCGATCACCTTGCGCACGCGAGGCGCGAAGTCCGCCTTCGAGGAGTGCGCGACGACCACCCCTATCTTGTCGTACGCGGCCACGACGGAACCGCCCGCGCGGGTCACCGCCTGCTTGATGTACGCGCTGTCGGCGAGGCCCGGCAACACGTTGACGACGTAGCTCATCGGTGTGCCGTCCGCGGCCTGGGAGGCGGAAGTCGTCGCCGGGGAACCGGCCCCAGCGGCCGAGGCCGCTGTGGCGGGCACCACGGCGAGAGCGGCGGCGACGGCGAGTCCCACGGGGATCGCGAGCGTGCGCCGGGAGCGGACGAAAGGCACCGTCATGGGGTCTCCAGTTCGGGTACAGGCGTCTACACGGAGTGCTGTGCGGGTGTCGTGAAGCCCCCACAAGGAAGGCGGCTGCGCACCGGGAGCCGTCAACACACCGGTCCGGGAAGGAAATTCGGACAGGTACATGACCCTCGGCAAAGTGAAGCTATCCCGCTCGTCCGTGGCCAGCAACGATTTCCCAAAATCCGGTGCCCACAAAAATCCGTCGCGTTGAACCGGGTCGCGCGCGCGACCGTGCCGTTGTGCAGGGGGCAGCGGAACCAGTCCCCCGCGGTGCGCGTGCCCGCGCCCCGTCCGCGCGTCCACGCGGCGGGCCGGGCGGGCGCACCGCATGCCGAGAAGGCCGAAGAGAAAACACCATGTCGCACACGCCCCCCTTGTCAGAACCACGCGTTCCCGCACCGCGAGGAGACTCCGTGGCCACCGAAGCACCGGAGCCGGCGTCCACCGGCCCGCAGACCAAGGCCGGCACACCGACGTCCGACCAGTTCCTCCAGACGCAACAGAGCGAGGAGTTCGGCGCCCTGCGCCGCTCGCACCGCTCCTTCGCCTTTCCGCTGACCGTGGCCTTCGTCCTCTGGTACCTGCTGTACGTCCTGCTGTCGAACTACGCCGGCGGGTTCATGGGCACCAAGGTCGTCGGCAACATCAACGTCGCCCTCGTCCTCGGCCTCGGCCAGTTCCTCACCACCTTCCTCATCGCCTGGTGGTACTCCCGCCACGCCGCTACCAAGCTCGACCCCAAGGCGCAGGCGATCAAGTCCCGCTTGGAGGACCAGGCATGAGCCACCCGATCACCCTGGCCGCCGGCCTGCCGCTGGCCGCCGAGGGCGCCAGCGACCACCGCGGCCTCATCATCACGCTGTTCTCGGTCTTCGTCGCCGCGACCCTCGTCATCACCGTGTGGGCCGGTCGCCAGACCCGCGACGCCGCCGACTTCTACGCGGGCGGACGCCAGTTCACCGGTTTCCAGAACGGCCTCGCGGTCTCCGGCGACTACATGTCGGCCGCGTCCTTCCTCGGCATCGCGGGCGCCATCGCCCTGTTCGGCTACGACGGCTTCCTGTACTCCATCGGCTTCCTCGTGGCCTGGCTCGTCGCCCTGCTCCTGGTCGCCGAACCCCTGCGCAACTCGGGCCGCTACACGATGGGTGACGTCCTCGCCTACCGCATGCGCCAGCGCCCGGTGCGCACGGCGGCCGGCGCCTCCACGATCGTCGTGTCGATCTTCTACCTGCTCGCGCAGATGGCCGGTGCCGGTGTCCTCGTGTCGCTGCTGCTGGGCATCACGAGCGACGGCGGCAAGATCGCGATCGTCGCGCTCGTCGGCCTCCTGATGATCGTGTACGTCACCATCGGCGGGATGAAGGGCACGACCTGGGTCCAGATGGTCAAGGCCGTCCTGCTCATCGTCGGCACCCTGCTGATCACCGTACTGATCCTGTGGAAGTTCCACTTCAACGTCTCCGAACTCCTCGGCAAGGCCGCGGAGAACAGCGGGAAGGGCTCGGCCTTCCTGGAGCCGGGGCTCAAGTACGGGGCCACCCCGACCTCGAAGCTGGACTTCCTCTCGCTCGGCATCGCCCTCGTCCTGGGCACCGCCGGGCTGCCGCACATCCTGATCCGCTTCTACACCGTGCCCACCGCCAAGGCCGCCCGGAAGTCGGTCAACTGGGCCATCGGCATCATCGGTGCCTTCTACCTCATGACCATCGTGCTCGGCTTCGGCGCCGCGGCCCTGCTCAAGCCCAAGGAGATCACCGACTCCAACCCGGCGGGCAACACGGCCGCCCCGCTGGCCGCCCTGGAGATCGGCGGCGGCTCCGGGTCCACCGGCGGCGCGGTCCTGCTCGCGGTGATCTCGGCGGTGGCCTTCGCGACCATCCTCGCCGTGGTCGCGGGCCTCACCCTCGCCTCCTCCTCGTCGTTCGCGCACGACATCTACGCCAACGTCATCCGCAAGGGCAAGGCCACCGACAAGGAGGAGGTGCGCGCCGCCCGCTGGGCGACCGTCGCCATCGGCATCGTCTCCATCGGCCTCGGCGCCCTCGCGCGCGACCTCAACGTGGCCGGCCTCGTCGCCCTCGCCTTCGCGGTCGCCGCCTCCGCGAACCTCCCCACGATCCTCTACAGCCTGTTCTGGAAGCGCTTCACCACCCAGGGCGCCCTGTGGTCGATCTACGGCGGCCTCGCCTCCTCGGTCCTGCTCGTGCTGTTCTCCCCGGTGGTCTCCTCCAAGCCGTCCTCGATGTTCCCGGACGTCGACTTCGCGTGGTTCCCGCTGGAGAACCCGGGACTCATCTCCATCCCGCTCGGCTTCCTGCTGGGCTGGCTCGGCACGCTGCTCTCCAAGGAGGAGCCGGACGTGCGCAAGTACGCCGAGCTGGAGGTCCGCTCCCTCACCGGGACCGGAGCGCACTGATCCCACGCCCCCGGCCCCTCGACGGCCGTGTCACGGACTCCCCGGAGCCCTCCGCGACACGGCCGTCGCGCCGCCCGGACGGCACCGGCCCCACGCCCCGGCCGGGCACCTCACGTACGCTCGGAGGTCGCGGCAGTCCCCGCCGCCCCACGGGAGAGGAGGCCACATGCTCGTCGACACCTATGGCCGGGTGGCCACCGACCTGCGGGTCTCACTGACCGACCGCTGCAACCTGCGCTGCACCTACTGCATGCCCGAGGAAGGGCTCCAGTGGCTCGGCAAGCCCGAGTTGCTGACCGACGAGGAGATCGTCCGGCTCGTCGGGATCGCCGTGACCCGCCTGGGCGTCACCGAGGTCCGCTTCACCGGAGGAGAGCCGCTGCTGCGCCGCGGCCTGGTCGACCTCGTACGGCGGTGTGCCGCGCTCGCGCCGCGCCCCCGGCTGTCGCTCACCACCAACGGCATCGGCCTCGCCCGCACCGCCGGGGCGCTGGCCGAGGCCGGCCTCGACCGGGTCAACGTCTCGCTCGACACCCTGCGTCCCGAGGTCTTCAAGACCCTCACCCGCCGCGACCGGCACCAGGACGTCCTCGACGGGCTCGCCGCCGCCCACGCGGCCGGACTCACCCCCGTCAAGGTCAACACGGTCCTCATGCCGGGGCTCAACGAGGACGAGGCGCCCGAACTGCTCGCCTGGGCCCTCGCCGAGGGCTACGAGCTGCGCTTCATCGAGCAGATGCCGCTCGACGCCCAGCACGGCTGGACCCGCGAGGGCATGATCACCGCGGGGGACGTCCTCGCCTCCCTGCGCACCCGCTTCCGGCTCAGCCCCGAGGGCGACCGGGAGCGCGGCTCCGCGCCCGCCGAGCGCTGGCTCGTGGACGGCGGACCGGGCCGGGTCGGCGTGATCGGCTCCGTCACCCGCCCCTTCTGCGCCGCCTGCGACCGCACCCGGCTCACCGCCGACGGACAGGTCCGCACCTGCCTGTTCGCCACCGAGGAGAGCGACCTGCGCTCCGCACTGCGCTCGGGGGCCGACGACGAGGAGATCGCCCGACGCTGGCGGCTCGCGATGTGGGGCAAGAAGGCGGGCTCGGGCCTCGACGACCCGGCCTTCCTCCAGCCCACCCGGCCGATGTCCGCGATCGGGGGCTGAACCCGCCCCCGCGCGAACAGGCCGAAAAGCGACTACTCGTGCTCCGCCCGCCACCGCGCGAGCGGTACGACGTCCTTGAGGAAGCCGCGCACGCTCAGGAACTGACCGAGCGACTCCCGGTGCGCCCCGCAGGCCAGCCACGTCTTGCGCCGCTCAGGCGTGTGCAGCTTCGGGTTGTTCCAGGCCAGCACCCAGCCGGCGGGCTCCCGGCACCCCTTGGCGGAACAGGTCAAGACGTCCTGGTCGCCGCCGTTCTGGCTGCTGCTGTCCTCGCTGCTGCGGTCTTCGCTACTCATGGGGCTGCGCACGGCTTCCGGTAAGGAGGGGGCGGGGGGCGACAAGGGAGGGAGAGGGGCGAAAAAAAACGACGCCGAGCAGCCACGGGGGGAGCTGCCCGGCGTCGGTCCTTCGCTCCGACGGGGGATGCGGAGCGTGCGAAAAGTATGTCACGCGGCAACGCTCCCGGTGCACCCGGAGAACATGATTGGCTGACGATGTGCGGTCGGCGCGCCCCGTGGGGCCCGCCCGCGACACTCAGCCGGAGCGCTCGGTCCGCTCCGCCCGCCCGGCGTCCGGCGCCTTCGCGGCGGGTTGCGGCGCGGCCGGCGTCACGGTGCCCTCCAGCGCGGGACGCACCGGGGCCGGCACATAGGTGCGCGGCAACGAAGGCGCGTTCTCCCGCCCCGCGTTGGCGATGACGACCGCGACGTAGGGCAGGAAGGTCCCCACGACGAGCGCCACGATCGCCACGTAGCGCTCGACGTTCCACAGCGTCATGGCCGCGATCACCGAGGCGGTACGCACGAGCATCGAGATCACGTAACGGCGCTGCCTGCCCCGTACGTCCTCCTGAAGCCCGGCGCGCGCCCCCGTGATCCGGAAGACCCCGTCCTCACTGTGCTTCCGCATCCCGTCCCACCATCCCTCGACGAACCGTTCTCACGGTACGCCGCGACGCTCCTCCACAGGAGACCGGGGCGCCCCGCGGCCGGACCGGCCCGAATCCGCCGTCCGCCGTACGGAGTACCCCCACAGGCGCCGTACGCCGGACGGGCGCAGAGTGGGCGGGGAACGGTGCCCGCTGGCGCGGGACGAGGCGGACGAAGGAGAGTGACCATGGGCTGGTTGTGGGCGATCATCGTCGGCTTCGTGCTCGGATTCATCGCGAAAGCGATCATTCCCGGCAAACAGCACAGTCCGCTCTGGCTGGTCGTCCTCCTGGGCACCATCGGCGGGCTGGTCGGCAACGCCATCGCGTCCGCGTTCGGCGTGCGCTACACGCACGGCATCGACTGGAGCCGGCACGTCTTCCAGGTCGTCGCCGCCGTCGTCCTCGTCGCCGTCGGCGAGTCCGTGTACAAGGCGGTCAAGGGCAGGCCCGTGGAGCGCTGAGCGCGGGGCCCCACCGCGCCGGGCGGCCCCGGCGCGGCGGTGCCCCGCACGCGGGAGGGCCGGCCCGGGACATCCCGGGCCGGCCCTCCCGCGTGCGGGCGCTCAGCCCGCCGCGACCTCCACGGCCGCGAGGTTCCTCTTGCCGCGCCGCAGCACCAGCCACCGCCCGTGCAGCAGCTGCCCCGGCTCGGGCACGGCGTCCTCGGAGGCGACCTTCACGTTGTTGACGTAGGCGCCGCCCTCCTTCACGGTGCGCCGCGCGGCCGACTTGCTCGCCACCAGGCCCGTCCGCGCCAGCAGGTCCACCACGGGAGGCAGCTCGGTGACGGTGGCGTGCGGCAGCTCCGACAGCGCCGCCGACAGCGTCGCCTCGTCCAGCTCCGCCAGGTCGCCCTGACCGAACAGCGCCTTCGACGCGGCGATCACGGCGGCGCACTGCCCGGCGCCGTGCACGAGGGTCGTCAGCTCCTCGGCCAGGGCCCGCTGCGCGGCCCTGGCCTGCGGACGCTCGGCGGTGACCGCCTCCAGCTCCTCCAGCTCGGCCCGCGAGCGGAAGCTCAGGATGCGCAGGTAGCGCGAGATGTCGCGGTCGTCGACGTTCAGCCAGAACTGGTAGAAGGCGTACGGCGTCGTCATCGACGCGTCCAGCCACACCGCGCCGGACTCGCTCTTGCCGAACTTCGTGCCGTCGGCCTTCGTCATGAGCGGGGTGGCGAGCGCGTGCACCGTCGCCTCCGGCTCCAGGCGGTGGATCAGGTCGATCCCCGCCGTCAGGTTGCCCCACTGGTCGCTGCCGCCCTGCTGGAGCACGCACCCGTAACGGCGGTACAGCTCCAGGAAGTCCATGCCCTGGAGCAACTGGTAGCTGAACTCGGTGTACGAGATGCCCTGCTCCGACTCCAGGCGCCGGGCCACCGACTCCTTGGTCAGCATCTTGTTGACCCGGAAGTGCTTGCCGATGTCGCGCAGGAACTCGATCGCCGAGAGACCCGCGGTCCAGTCCAGGTTGTTGACCATGGTCGCCGCGTTCGGGCCCTCGAAGTCGAGGAAGGGCTCGATCTGCCCGCGCAGCCTGGTCACCCACTCCGCGATCGTCGCCGGGTCGTTCAGCGTGCGCTCGGCGGTGGGCCGCGGGTCACCGATCTGCCCGGTGGCCCCGCCGACCAGCGCGAGGGGCCGGTGACCGGCCTGCTGGAGCCGGCGCACGGTGAGCACCTGGACGAGGTGGCCGACGTGCAGGGAGGCGGCGGTCGGGTCGAATCCGCAATAGAACGTGACCGGACCGTTCGCCAGAGCCTTGCGCAAGGCGTCCTCGTCGGTGGACTGGGCGAACAGCCCGCGCCACTTCAGGTCGTCGACGATGTCCGTCACGGTCGTAAGTCTCCTCGGATGAAGTGCTGCGTGTGCTCCGGCCAGTGTATGGCCGCCCCGGGACCCGCTCCGAACGGTTATGCGCGCCCCAAGGCGCCCGGCGCGTCGCGCCCCGGGTCGCGACGGCCGGCACGGCCGCAACCCGGCCTCCGGGACTCCACGCCGCGTCGCCCGAACGCCCCCACAGCGCCCCGCCGAACGAGCCCTCCCACCTGTCCGGGGCGGGGGGAGACAGGTCCGAGACGCTCCGGCGCCTCGTGACGCACCGCACCGCCCCGCCCCGACCGCCCCGCCCTGACCGCACCGCCCGCCCGGCCCCGATCCGCCGGCGAGCGCCTAGACCCCCTGGCTCACCGAACTCATGTGGAAATCCGGCACCCGCAGCGGCGGCATCGCGGCCCGCGTGAACCAGTCGCTCCACTCGCGCGGCAGGGTCCGCTCGGTACGCCCCGCCTCCACGGCGCGGGCCAGCAGGTCCACCGGGGACTCGTTGAACCGGAAGTTGTTCACCTCACCGACCACCTCACCGCCCTCGACCAGATACACCCCGTCCCGGGTCAGGCCGGTCAGCAGCAGCGTCGCCGGGTCCACCTCGCGGATGTACCACAACGAGGTCAGCAGCAGCCCGCGCCCGGTGGCCGCGGCCATCTCCGCGAGCGAGCGGTCGCCCCCGCCCTCCAGCAGCAGGTTCGAGACCGCCGGGGCCACCGGCAGCCCGGTCAGCTCCGCGCTGTGCCGGGTCGTCGAGAGCCGGTGCAGCACCCCGTCCCTGATCCAGTCCGTCGGCCCGAGCGGCAGACCGTTGTCGAACACCGAGGCGTCGTCCCCCGAGGCGTGCGCCACCAGGAAGGGCGGTGCCTGGAGACCGGGCGCCCCGGGGTCGGAGCGCAGGGTCAGCGGCAGCGCCGACAGCCGCTCGCCCAGCCGCGTACCGCCGCCCGGCCGGGAGTACACGGTGCGGCCCTCGACCGCGTCCCGGCCCGTGGAGGACCACAGCAGGTAGATCAGCAGGTCCGCCACGGCGGTCGGCGGCAGCAGCGTCTCGTAGCGGCCCGCCGGCAGCTCCACCTTGCGCCGCGCCCACTCCAGCCGGGGCGCCAGCTCCGCGTCCAGCTCCCGGGGGTCGACGTCCGTGAAGTCCCGCGTGGAGCGGCCCGCCCAGGCCGAGCGCACCCCGTCGGGCGACTTCGCGTTCAGCTCCAGCGTCCCCGAGGGCTGGTCGTGCCGCAGCCGCACGCCCGTCGAGGTCCCCAGATAGGTCGAGGTCATCCCGTGGTACGCGTACCCGTACAGCTCCCGGCCCCCGGCGCGGGCCTGCCCGAAGGTCTCGCCGAGCGCCGGGGCGAAGTGCTCGAACACCTTCGAGGAGGTCTCGGCCGGCGCCTCCTCGAATCCGGCGCCGTACCGGTCCCGCGCGACCTGCGCGGGGGTCAGCAGGGGCCGGGCGTCCTCCGCGGGCCCCGCCGCCCGCGCCGCGGCCTCCGCCTCGCGCACCAGCGACTCCAGATCCGCCTCGGCGGCCCCGGAGCGGCTGACGACCCCGGAGGCGACCCCGTCGGCCCCGTCGACCGTGGCGACGACGGTCACGGTGCGGCCCCGTGTCACTCCGTTCGTCGTGAGCGCGCCGCGGGCCCACCGCAGGTTCGCCGAGGACCGCTCCTCGGCGATCACGACACAGCCGTCCGCCCTGGACAGCTCCAGCGCCCGTTCGACGAGCCGCGAGGGCCTGCCCGCGCGCGGGCTCACCGGCGGGCCTCCCGGCCCCGCACCACACCGCGACCTCCGCGCGCGGTGACGAGCGGCGGGCCCCCCGCCGGCGACGCGTCCCAGCCCGAGCCGTGTTCCATCGTCCAGCCTCGATCCCTGTTCGCACCTGTGCCACCGGCCCCGGCGGACGACGCCCGCGCACCGGCCCCGTGACGTCCGGCCGCCACCCGCCCAGGGGCGAGCGCTCCCGGGGTGACGGTAGAGGAGATCCGGGGGCGAGGGGGAGTGGCGGGGGCGCCACGGCCCCTGGTCACCCCTGCCGCCCGGTGTTCAGGATGTTCACCCCGCGAAACAGCGCGGTCGGGCACCCGTGGGAGACCGAGGCCACCTGCCCCGGCTGGCCCTTCCCGCAGTTGAAGGCGCCGCCCAGGACGTAGGTCTGCGGGCCGCCCACCTTCTCCAGGGAGCGCCAGAAGGACGGGGTGGTGCCCTGGTAGGCCACATCGCGCAGCTGCCCGGCCAGCCGGCCCTTCTCGACGCGGTAGAAGCGCTGACCGGTGAACTGGAAGTTGTAGCGCTGCTGGTCGATCGACCACGAGCGGTCCCCGACCACGTAGACGCCGCGGTCCACCCCGCCGATCAGGTCCTCGGTGGACAGCCCGCCCGGGTCCGGCCGCAGGGACACGTTCGCCATGCGCTGCACCGGGACATGCGCGGGACTGTCCGCGTACGCACAGCCGTTGGAACGCTCGAAACCGCTCAACCGCGCTGTCCCGCGGTCCAGTTGATACCCGACAAGAGTGCCCTCGCGTACGAGGTCCCAGGACTGCGCGGCCACCCCCTCGTCGTCCCACCCCACCGTCGCCAGACCGTGCTCCGCCGTGCGGTCCCCCGTCACGTGCATGAGTTCGGAGCCGTACCTGAGCGTCCCGAGCCGGTCGAAGGTCGCGAAGGAGGTGCCCGCGTACGCCGCCTCGTAGCCCAGCGCCCGGTCCAGCTCGGTCGCGTGCCCGACCGACTCGTGGATCGTCAGCCACAGGTTCGACGGGTCCACCACCAAGTCGTACTGCCCCGCCCGCACGCTGGGCGCGCGCATCTTCTCGGCCAGCAGCTCCGGGATGCGCTCCAGCTCCCCGGCCCAGTCCCAGCCCGTCCCCCGCAGGTACTCCCAGCCGCGGCCGACCGGGGGCGCGAGCGTGCGCATCGAGTCGAACTCGCCCGTCGTACGGTCCACCGCGACCGCCGTGAGCTGCGGATGCAGCCGCACCCGCTGCTGCGTCGTGACGGTGCCCGCCGTGTCCGCGTAGAACTTGTTCTCCCGTACACACGTCAGCCCGGCGTCCACGTGCGCGACCCCGTCGGCCGCGAGCAGACCCGCGCTCCACTCTGCGAGCAGCGCCGTCCGCTCCCGCTCCGGCACCTCGAAGGGATCAGTCTCGTACGAGGAGACCCACACGCCCTCGTGCACGGGCTCCGGCGCCAGCTCGACCCGCTCCCGCTCGCCGGCCGGGCCCGAGGCCGCGGCGATTCGCGCCGAGAGCCTCGCCATCTCCACGGCCCGCGAGGCGACCCGTGCCGCGGCGTCCATGCTCAGATCGACCCCTGAGGCGAAACCCCAGGCCCCGCCGTGCACGACCCGCACCGCGTACCCCAGGTCCGTCGTGTCGAGGGACGTGGACGGCCGCGCGTCCCGCAGCCGCAGGACCGCGTCGCGTACCCGCTCCAGCCGGAAGTCGGCGTGCTGCGCCCCGAGCGCCCGCGCCCGTGCGAGTGCCGCGTCGGCCAGCGCCCGCAGCGGCAGAGCGAGAAACGATGGGTCGACCTCGTGGGCCACGGCGCCCCTCCCCGTCCAGGAACCTCGGTGACTTCGACCGCCGCCGGGGGACCGTCCAGCGGCCGGACCCCGGCCCCCGCAGTGAACCACGTCCGGCACCGGGCCGGACGGCGAACCGCCCCCGGGCGCCCGGCGGCCGGACGGCCCACGCCCTCCCGGGCGGCGCCCACTGTGGGAACCCGACAGACCGGCGCCCGAGGCCCTGTCGGGGGCCGATTCGGTGCGCGACGCCCGTTACCGATAGTTTCTGACCGGAAGTATCCGCAGTACCCGGCCGTCGCGCAGCCACTGTCACTGTGCGGACCGCTGCAACAAGCGCTATCGAAGGGGTGACCCGTGAGCCGCTCGGTTCTCGTCACTGGAGGAAACCGGGGGATCGGCCTCGCCATCGCCCGGACGTTCGCGGACGCGGGCGACAAGGTCGCGATCACCTACCGCTCGGGCGAACCCCCCGCGAGCCTCACGGAGCTGGGCGTCCTCCCGGTGAAGTGCGACATCACCGACGCCGAGCAGGTCGAGCAGGCGTACAAGGAGATCGAGGAGCGGCACGGTCCCGTGGAGGTGCTGGTGTGCAACGCCGGCGTCACCAAGGACCAGTTGCTGATGCGGATGTCGGAGGAGGACTTCACCTCCGTCCTCGACACCAACCTCACCGGGACCTTCCGCATGGTCAAGCGGGCCAACCGCGCCATGCTGCGCGCCCGCAAGGGCCGGGTCGTCCTCATCTCCTCGGTCGTCGGACTGCTCGGTTCGGCGGGACAGGCCAACTACGCCGCCTCCAAGGCGGGACTGGTCGGCTTCGCGCGTTCCCTCGCCCGCGAACTGGGCTCACGCAACCTCACGTTCAACGTCGTCGCGCCCGGCTTCGTCGACACCGACATGACGAAGGTGCTCACCGAGGAGCAGCGCGCCTCCATCGTGTCGCAGGTGCCGCTGGGCCGTTACGCGCAGCCGGAGGAGATCGCCGCGACGGTGCGGTTCCTCGCCTCCGACGACGCCTCGTACATCACTGGAGCCGTCATCCCGGTTGACGGCGGATTGGGCATGGGTCACTGATCACATGAGTGGAATCCTCGCCGGCAAGCGCATTCTCGTCACAGGCGTCCTCACCGAGGGCTCCATCGCCTTCCACGCGGCCAAGGTCGCGCAGGAGGAGGGCGCGGAGGTCGTCCTCACCGGCTTCGGCCGGCTCTCCCTGGTCGAGCGCATCTCCAAGCGGCTGCCCAAGCCCGCCCCGGTCATCGAACTGGACGTGACCGACGACGAGCACCTGGCGGCCCTCGCCGGCCGCATCCAGGAGCACTTCGGGGACGACGGGCACCTCGACGGCATCGTGCACTCGATCGCCTTCGGGCCGCAGGCCGCCTTCAACTTCCTGGAAGCCGGCTGGGACGACGTCGCGACGGCCGTGCACGTCTCCGCGTACTCCCTCAAATCGCTCACCATGGCCTGCCTGCCGCTCATGGAGCGCGGCGGATCGGTCGTCGGCCTGACCTTCGACGCGACCATCGCCTGGCCCAAGTACGACTGGATGGGCGTCGCCAAGGCCGCGCTGGAGTCGACCAACCGCTACCTGGCCCGCGACCTCGGCGGCAGGAACATCCGCTGCAACCTCATCTCCGCCGGGCCCATCAAGTCGATGGCCGCGCGGTCCATCCCGGGCTTCGAGCAGCTCTCCACCGTGTGGGACACCCGCGCCCCGATCGGCTGGGACATGGCCGACCCGGAGCCGGCCGGCCGCGGCGTCGTCGCCCTGCTGTCCGACTTCTTCCCCCGCACCACCGGCGAGATCGTCCACGTCGACGGCGGCGTGCACATGATGGGCGCCTGAGGCACCCGCCCCGCGCGCCACGTCCGTGGCGCACCCACGGTGACGCCCCGTCCCCGCTCCGGCGGGGCGGGGCGTCCCGCGCTCCCGCCGGACGCGGACCCGGGACCGGCCCGCTCCGAGGCGGCGGCCTCACCGGGCCGCGCGCCTCACGTGTCCAGGGGCCTGTCCGCCCCCTGCCGTCGTCGCGCGCAGGGCGGCCGCGCGGCGGAGGGGCACGGCCGGACAGGTCCTAGCGGGCCCGCGCCCGGTCCCGCACCGCCGCCTCCCGTACGGAGCGGTCCCCCTCGCCGAGGAGGCCGGGCCGGCACATGTACGGGATGCCGCCCGCCTCGTTCGCGGCGGCCTCCCCGTCGCCGTCCGCGATGGCCCGCGCGAGACCGCGGTGGTCGAGGTTGCCGGCCGGGTCCATCTCGCCGACGTCCTCGCGCAGCCAGTCCCGCAGCACCTCGTTCAGGTCGGCGTACACCTCGGTGATCACCGTGTTGTGGGAGGCCGCCACGACCGCCATGTGGAAGGTCGAGTCCGCCAGGACGAACCCCTCCGCGTCACCCGCCGCCCACGCCTCGTCCCGCCGGGTCAGCGTCGTCTCGAAGAGCGTGAGGTCCTTCTCGGTACGGCGGCCCGCCGCGAGCCGGGCCGCCGTCGACTCCAGCGCCGCGCGCAGCTCCGCGATGTCCCGGGGGTCGGCCGAGGCGAAACGGCGCTGCATCACCCCGGCCAGCTCACTCGTCGCCACGACGTACGTGCCCGAGCCCTGCCGGATGTCCAGGAGCCCGTTGTGCGCGAGGGCGCGCACGGCCTCCCGCACCGTGTTGCGCGCCACGCCCAGCCGCTCGACCAGCTCGGGCTCCGTCGGGATGCGCGAGCCGACCGGCCACTCGCCCGAGGAGATCTGGGACCGCAGGGTCGCGATGACCTGCTCGGACAGAGCGGAGCGGCGAGGGGAAGACAGGGGCATGACCGTCCTTGGGAGAGGAGGTGCGGACTGCGGCGGGGGTGGCCGCCGGGGGGCGGGGGTGGTGGTGCGGGCGTGACCAGTATCGCCCCCGTGCCGAACCGTCATCGACTGGACAACCAATCATCCCATGATTCTATGATGGTGCCCATGCCACTTGAGGAATCCCCTACGACGACCCCGCCCGCCAGGACCGAGCAGCGCGAGCACGAGCGCGCGCGGCACACCGAGCCCCCCGCCGGCTCCTCCGGCGCGGCGGCCGCCCCGGCCACCCGCTGGGTCTTCGTCCTCATGGCGGCCGGCATCGTCCTCGCCGCGCTCAACCTCCGGCCCGCCGTCACGAGCCTCGGCCCGCTCCTGGAGGACGTACGCGACGGCCTCGGCATGAACGGTGCCCTGGCCGGACTGCTGACCTCGGTGCCCTCGTTCTGCTTCGCCGTCTTCGGCGTGCTCGCCCCCCGGCTCTCCCGGCGTTTCGGCGCGAGCAGCGTCGTGCTGGCCGGCATGCTCGCGATCACCGCCGGGCTGATCATCCGCCCCTACGTCGGCAACACGGCCCTGTTCCTCGTGGCCACCGCGCTGACCCTGGCCGGGATCGCCGTCAGCAACGTCCTGATGCCGGTCATCGTCAAACGCTGGTTCCCCGAGCGGGTCGGCAGCATGACCGGGCTCTACTCGATGGCCCTGGCCGCGGGCACCTCGCTGGCCGCCGCGGTCACGGTGCCGGTGACCCACGCGGTCGGCGGCTGGCAGAACGGCCTCGCGGTGTGGGCCACCCTCGGCGCGCTCGCCCTGGTGCCCTGGGCCCTGCTCATCCGGCACGGCAACGCGCACGAGCGGCGGCAGGAACAGGCGGCCGCCGCGCTCGCCGCCACGCGCCCCAGCGGCCCCGACCCGCTGTCCGGACTCCGGATCACCCGCAGCCGTACGGCCTGGGCGCTCGCCGTCTTCTTCGGGCTCCAGGCCACCGCCGCCTACATCACGATGGGCTGGATGCCGCAGATCTTCCGCGACGCGGGCGTGTCCGCGGGGACCTCCGGTCTCCTGCTGGCCGTCACCATGGCGCTGGGCATCCCGCTCGCCTTCGTCATCCCGCGCGTCTCGCTGCGCCTGCCGCAGCAGGGACCCGTCGTGGTCGCCCTCGGTGTCTGCGGACTGCTCGGTTACGCCGGGCTGTGGATCGCCCCGGCGGGCGGCGCCTGGGCCTGGGCGGTGCTGCTGGGCGTCTCCAACTGCGCCTTCCCGCTCGCCCTCACCATGGTCGGGCTGCGCGCCAGGACCGGTCCGGGCGTGGTCAAGCTCTCCGCCTTCGCGCAGAGCACCGGCTACCTCATCTCGATTCCGGGACCGCTGCTCGTCGGCGTGCTCAACGAGCACAGCGGCGGCTGGGACCTGCCCATCGGCTTCATGATCTGCCTCATGATCCCGCAGATCGTCATGGGCGTCCTCGCCGGCCGCAAGCGCACCATCGAGGACGAACACCTCGCGCGGGGCGCGGCCTGACCCGGCGCCGCGCACCGGGGGCCCTGGGGGAAGCCGCGCCGGGCTCCCCCCAGGAGCGGCGCTCCGGGCAAAGGGTGCGAGACTGACCTCATGCCTGTGCTCGACCCGAACCCCCAGAACGGCCAGAAGAAGCTGCTGCTCGTGCTCGGCGCGATGCTGGCCATCACCGTCGTGATCGGGATCATCGCGACGATCGCCTCCCCGTGACCGGGGGCGGGGCCGCGCCGACGACTTCCTCCCGGCCCGCCTCCACCGCCTGTGAGCCGGGGTTTCCCCCTCCGTGGTAGGGCTGGCCCCCGTAACCCCTAGGGGGCGGAGTTCAGGGTCGAGTGGGTGGAAAACCCGGTGGGCCCGCGGGCCGTGCCGCCGTAGATTCGAGGGGTGCCGGAGCCCACCGGCGCTCCTCGTAAGCCGGCACCCGATCCGCGGAGGCGGTCATGGTCACCCGTTCCCCCGTCCGGTCCGCCCCGGCGGCGGGACCCGCGCGCACCCGCCTGCCGTGGTG
This sequence comes from Streptomyces sp. NPDC007088, assembly GCF_042869355.1. Taxonomy (NCBI): domain Bacteria; kingdom Bacillati; phylum Actinomycetota; class Actinomycetes; order Kitasatosporales; family Streptomycetaceae; genus Streptomyces; species Streptomyces sp. NPDC007088. The sequence goes on along the minus strand of NZ_JBIAFO010000001.1, from coordinate 15,754 downwards.
GGCCCTCGCGCTGCCCACCCTCGCCTTCCTCAGCCTGCTCCTGCTGATCCTGCACCCCGCTCACGCCCAGGCCACCTCCACCGAGGCCTCCGCGCTGGGCGCGCTGTTCGACCGGATCGGCGGGCTCCTGGCCCGGGTGTCCGGCTAGCGTCCCGGCGGGGCAGCGCCGCCGTGCCACGGCCCGTCACCCCTGCGGGGAGCAGTCCACAACTCCCAGCGACGGTCAGCCCCTTTCGTGGCAAGCTGGGGCACATGAGCGCCGCAGTGTCCTTTGGGGGGACGTCCACCCCCGGTTCCGCAGAAAACCACCGGCTCGTCGTTCTGCGCCACGCCAAGGCGGACTGGCCGGAGGTCTCCGACCACGAGCGTCCACTGGCCGAGCGCGGCAGGACGGAGGCCCCCGCCGCCGGCCGCCGGCTGGCGGACCTCGGCATCACCCCCGACCTCGCCCTGTGCTCCACCGCCGTACGCACCAGAGAGACCTGGAAGCTCGCGGTGGGGGAGCTGCCGCACCGGCCACGCACCGTCTACGAGGAGCGGATCTACGAGGCGTCCCCGGGAGAACTCGTGGCCCTGCTCAACGAGGTGCCCGAGGAGACCGGCACGGTCCTGCTCGTCGGGCACAACCCCGGAGTGCAGGCCCTCGCCCAGATCCTCGCAGGCCGGTCCGAGGGCGACAGCGCGAGCGCACTCGCGCGCCGGGGCTTCTCGACCGCGGCCTTCGCCGTCCTGACCTTCACCGGGCCGTGGAAGTCCCTCGAACCGCAGAGCGCCACCCTCACCGGCTACTGGGCCCCGCACGAGGACTGATCCGGCGGCCCCGTCAACCCTCCGGGGGCCGGGGCCGGCCGGCGTCTCCCGCCCGGCCGGGCCCCGCCCCGTCCCGCTCCTCGCGCGGGCGCCACCTCTTCCGGCGCCCCGCGGGTCTCAGTCCGCGACGCCGTCCGCCGCCTCGACCTCTTCCCGGCTGATGCCCAGGAGGTACAGCACCGTGTCGAGGAAAGGCACGTTCACCGCCGTGTGCGCGGCCTCCCGGACGACGGGCTTGGCGTTGAAGGCGACACCCAGACCGGCCGCGTTGAGCATGTCCAGATCGTTGGCCCCGTCCCCGATGGCCACCGTCTGCGCGAGCGGAACCCCGGCCTGCTCGGCGAAACGCCGCAGCAGCCGCGCCTTACCCGCCCGGTCCACGATCTCGCCCGTCACCTTCCCGGTGAAGCGGCCGTCGACGATCTCCAGCGTGTTGGCCTGCGCGAAGTCCAGCCCCAGCCGTTCCCTGAGATCGTCCGTGACCTGGGTGAAGCCCCCCGAGACCACCCCCACCTGATAGCCGAGCCGCTTGAGGGTACGGATCAGGGTCCGGGCCCCCGGCGTCAGCCGCACCTCCTCGCGCACCTTGTCGATCACCGAGGCGTCCAGTCCGGCCAGCAGCGCGACCCGCGCGTGCAGTGACTGCGCGAAGTCCAGCTCACCGCGCATCGCGGCCGCCGTCACCTCGGCGACCTCGTCGGCGCAGCCGGCGTGCGCGGCGAACAGCTCGATGACCTCGTCCTGGATGAGCGTCGAGTCCACGTCCATGACGACGAGCCGCTGCGCCCGCCGCTGGAGCCCGGAGGCCACGACCGCGATGTCCACCCCGAGCGCCGCGGCCTCGGGGGCGAGCAGCGAGCGCAGCGAGTCGGCGGGCGCCCCGGACACGGCGAACTCGACAGCCGTCACGGGGTACTTGGCGAGCCGGAACACCCGGTCGATATTGCCGCCCGTCCCGGTGATCCGGGCCGCGATGGCGGCCGTCGACCGCGCGGTCAGCGGATTGCCGAGCACCGTCACATGGGAGCGGCCGGTACCGCGGGGCCGGTTGTCGCCCGTACCGGAGATGATCTCGGCCTGGAGCCCGAGGGACTCCGCCCAGCCGTGCACCGTCGCCCGCAGTTCGCCCGCGGGCGCTGTGGCGGGTTCCGTCACCAGGGCGCACAGCACGATGCGTCCCCGGGTCACGACCTGTTCGATGTCGACCACGTCGACCTCGTAGGCGGCGAGGGTCTCGAAGAGACCGGCGGTGAGTCCGGGCCGGTCCTTCCCGAAGATCTTGACGAGAAGCGTCGGGGCGGCGGAGGTCTCAGCTGGCTGCGATGCGCTCATGGTGCTCCTACCGTATCCGGCGCCCGCGCGGCGGAGGACCGGTGTCCCGCAGGGCGGACACGGCCCCCGCGCCGCGCCGGAACGCGGGCCCGGCCGGTTCGCCGGGCGGCGGTCCGGGGCCTGGCAAGACGGCGCGCGGGAACGGTACGGACTCGTCATCCTGGGCGGCTTTCGGTCAGGGCCCGGAGCCTGAAATAGTTCATCCGATGTTCGACATCCCAACGACCCCCAACACGGGGCGCTATATCGGGGGACAGAAGTAGTGGGGCCTGGAGTGCCGGAACTCGTACTGGAAGTCAACGGAAGGACCTGGCCGCTCGATCCGTCCAGGTCGTACACGGTGGGACGGGACCCACAGGCCGATGTCGCCCTCGACGACGCGAGGGTCTCGTGGCGGCACGCCACGGTCGGCTGGGACGGGCGCGGCTGGGTCGTCGAGGACCACGGGAGCACCAACGGGACCTTCGCGCGGGGCCACCGGGTCCAGCGCGCGGAGCTCGGGCCGGGCGCGGCCGTGCACCTCGGGAACGCGACCGACGGCCCCCGGCTCAGTCTCCGGGCCCCGGCGCGGTCCGCGCCCGCCCACCCGCTCCCGGAACAGACGCCCCCCGCGCGGCCGGCCGGGCCCCGGCCCGCCGCCGGGGCCCCGCCCTACGGCGCCCCGCCGCAGGGCGCGCGGGCCGAAGCGGCGCCCACCGGTCCCGTACCGCAAGCGGCCGGCCGGGCACCCACCGGTTCCGGACCGCGGACCGGTCCCCAGGCCGGGTTCCGCGCCGCGCCCCCCGCCGCGGAAGCCGCCGAAGCCGCCGAGGCCCAGGAGCGGCCGCTCGCGGGAGGGCCGGTACCGCCGCAGAACCGGGGGCCCGCGGGCCCCGGTGCCGCCCAGGCGGACCGCAGCCCGACCACCTTCCATCAGGTCGCGCTCGGGCGGCGCATGCGGATCGGCCGTGCGCTGGAGAACGAGCTGGTCGTCTCCGACCTCCAGGTCTCCCGCCACCACGCCGAGTTCCACGCGACGCCCGAGGGCCGCTTCGAGATCCACGACCTCGGCTCGCACAACGGCACCTACGTCAACGGACAGCCGCTGCCCAAGTCCGGTACGGCGCGGCTCGGGCCGCACGACGTCGTCGGCGTCGGGCACTCGGCCTTCCGGCTCGTCGAGGGACGGCTGGAGGAGTTCGTCGACTCCGGTGACATCTCCTTCTCCGCGCGCCGCCTCACGGTGACCGTGGACGGCGGCAAGCAGATCCTCAAGGACGTGTCCTTCGGGGTCCCGGAGAAGTCCCTCATCGCGGTCATCGGCCCCTCGGGCTCCGGGAAGTCCACCCTGCTCAAGGCGCTCACCGGATACCGGCCCGCCGACCAGGGCGAGGTGCTCTACGACGACCGGGACCTGTACAAGCAGTTCGCGGAGCTGCGGCAGCGCATCGGGCTCGTACCGCAGGACGACATCCTGCACAAGGAGCTGACCGTCCAGCGCGCCCTGCGCTACGCGGCCAAGCTCCGCTTCCCCGCCGACACCAGCGAGCAGGAGCGGCAGGAACGCATCAGTGAGGTGCTGGGCGAGCTGAAGCTCGACGTGCACAAGGAGAAGAAGGTCACCTCGCTCTCCGGCGGGCAGCGCAAACGCGTGTCGGTCGCTCTGGAGCTGCTGACCAAGCCCTCGCTGATCTTCCTCGACGAACCCACCTCGGGGCTCGACCCGGGGATGGACCGCGACGTCATGCAGCTGCTGCGGGGCCTCGCCGACGACGGCCGCACCGTGCTCGTCGTCACCCACTCGGTGGCCGAGCTGGCGCTGTGCGACAAGCTCCTGGTCATGGCGCCGGGCGGTTCGGTGGCCTACTTCGGGCCGCCCGAGGAGGCCCTGAACTTCTTCGGCTACCAGAGCTGGGCCGACGTCTTCTCGGCCTTCGAGGAGTACCGCGACTACGACTGGGCGGGCCGCTGGAAGGGCTCCCAGCACTACCAGCTGTACGTGGCCGACTCCGACATCTCCGCCTCCCAGCCGGTACCCACCGTGCGTCCCGCCGCCCAGTCCGCGAAACCGCGCAAACCGCAGGGCTGGTTCGCCCAGCTGTGGACCCTCATGCGCAGATACGTGGCGGTCATCGTCTCCGACAAGGGCTTCCTCGCCCTCACCGTGGCCCTGCCCGTCGTACTCGGCGTGGTCTCCGTGGTCATCCCGGCCAAGTGGGGCCTGGCCGCGCCCGAGCCACCCGCGCGCTTCAACAGCGCCGCCGGAATGGTGCTCATGATCCTCGTGGTGGGCATCTGCCTGTCGGGCGCCGCCAACTCGGTGCGCGAACTGATCAAGGAACGCGTGATCTACGAACGGGAACGGGCCACCGGCCTGTCCCGCTCGGCGTACCTCATGTCCAAGGTCATCGTCCTGGGCGTCGTCACCGCGCTCCAGGGCGTCATCATCACGGCGATCGGCACCAGCTCCCGCGCCCTGCCCGAGGACGGGCTGCTGCTGCCGCCCGCGGCGGAGATCTGCCTCGCGATCATCGCGATCGGGCTGACCTCGATGGTCGTGGGCCTGCTGATCTCCTCGCTCGTGCGCACGAGCGAGATGACGATGCCGCTGCTGGTCATGTTCGCGATCGTGCAGCTCGTGTTCACCGGCACGCTCTTCCAGATCTTCGGCCGTCCCGGGCTCGAACAGCTCGCCTGGCTGATGCCCTCGCGCTGGGCGGTCGCCGCCTCGGGGGCCACCCTCGACCTGGGCCACCTCATGCCGCCCTGGGACGACAAGAAGCCGGGCGACCTCGACCCGCTGTGGGAACACAGCCAGGCCCAGTGGTTCACCGACATGGGGGTGCTGCTCGGCCTCGGCCTGGTCCTGCTCTTCGTCGTGGCCCGGCTGTTGCGCCGCCACGAACCGGAGGTCATGCGCAAGTGACCCCGCCGGACGCGTGGGACAGGGCAGACGCGCGCGACGCGTGAGACGCCGGAGGGCGGCACCCCCGCTGCGGGTGGGTGCCGCCCTCCGGTGTCGCCGGTTCACCGGCTCGTACTTCTGTCTACGTCACACCACGCACGCCGTTCGGGCGAGGTGGAGTCTCTGCCGGGGCTCCGCCGGGCTCGGCCCGCGCGGTCAGGTGCTCAGTAGGCCGAGTTGACGTTGTCCATCGTGCCGTACCGCGCGGCCGCGTAGTTGGCGGCGGCCGTGATGTTCGCGACCGGGTCGTAGATGTCGTTCGAGGTGCCCGAGACGTGGTAGCGGTCGAAGGTCGGCTGGATCACCTGGAGCAGCCCCTTGGAGGGGATGCCGTTGCGGGCGTTGATGTCCCACAGGTTGATCGCCTTGGTGTTGCCGGAGGACTCACGCAGGATGTTGCGGTGCAGGCCCTCGTAGGAGCCGGGGATGCCCTTGGCCTTCATGATGTCCAGGGACTGGCGGATCCAGCCGTCCAGGTTGTTCGCGTAGACCGGCTTGCGCGCGGCGCCCCGGCTCGCGGTCTGCTGGCCGGCGCGGTCCTTGGTCGCGGTGGCCTTCGAGCGGGCGTCGGCGTTCTTCTGCGCCTCGGCCTTGGCCTGGGCCTCCTGGGCGGCCTGCAGCTTCGCCTTGGCGGCCTTCGCCTGCTGGTCGGCGTGCGCCATCTGGTTGGTGACGCTGGTGTGCAGATCCTTGACCTGCTTGTCGCCGGGCAGGGACTGGGCGGCGGCCACGGACTGGTCCGTGGACGTCTTGCCCCCGCTCGTCGCGGGGATCGCGATCCCGCAGGTGAGGACGGCGACGGAGCAGACGCCTATCCCGGCGAGCTGCATCTTCTGGGTGCGCTTGAGCTGGCCTCCGCGCAGCGAAGCGGGAACGGCACCGGCGACGCGGGTCTGCGCCGAGCTGAGCTGGGCGCCCACCCTGCTGTCCGAGACGCGGGCACGGGCGGAGCTGAACTGCTCGCCGACCTGCGACTGGGCGGTGCTGATGCGCTTCTGGGCGTTCCGGATGAACGTGGAGATGTCAGACATGGCAGATGGTGACCTCTTCGTGTAAGCGGGAGGTCGCTCTGGCTCGGTGGGGGGACGAAACGGATCTCCGGCACAAACGCCGGTGAAACCGACGCCGAGCGACGGGAGCCATTGTTAGCGGCCGCAAAATGCCGTGGCAAAGATGTGACGTACGATCCCGGTTAGTTGCGAAGGGTCCGTTTTAGGGCCTATGGCACGCCTTCGCCCGCAGGTCATAACGGGCATTAGGTGCTTACTACGCACGTTCGTACGTGATCTGGACCCTATGCCGGTCCTCACAGGCGACCCCCGGTGTTCTCACCATGCGTTGCGAGAGCAATGCGCGGGGTGAGGGGCGCGGGCGAGCCCCGTTCCGGCCGTCCGGGCCGCCGGTTCCCGGTCAGAAGGCGTCTCCTGCCCCGTCCGGAGCGGGGGACACGTCCGCTCTGCGCCGCCCTTCCCCGGACAAGGCCCTATATAGGGGAGCGGCCTCGACAGGGGAGCGGCCTCGGCGGCGGCAGGGACCGCGGCCGGCCCCCGCGGGCCGCAGGGCCTACGTCCCAGGTCCCGTACCGGCCCCCGCGCCGGACCGATCCGCCCGCGGTGACCCGCCGGTACGGTGAGGCCATGAGTCAAGGTCCCCGCGCCGGTCTGTACGCGGTCAGCTCGGCACTGCTGGCCATGAGCAGGCCGCTTGAGGTCCACGACGTCCTCAAGACCATCGTCGCCTCCGCGCGCGAGCTGCTCGACGCCGAGTACGCCGCCCTCGGCGTTCCCGACGACCACGGGGGCTTCGCCCAGTTCGTGGTGGACGGCGTCAGCGAGGAGCAGTGGAAGGCCATCGGCCCGCTGCCCCGCCAGCACGGCATCCTCGCCGCGATGCTCCACGAGGGCCGCACCGAACGCCTCGCCGACGTGCGCGAGGACCCCCGCTTCAAGCGCTGGCCGGCCGCCCACCCCGACATGTCCGACTTCCTCGGCCTGCCCGTGCGCTACGGAGGGGAGACCATCGCGGCCCTCTTCCTCGCCAACAAGAAACGCCCCAAGCCCGACGGCGTCTGCGGATTCACCGAGGAGGACGAGGACCTGCTCGGCATCCTCGGCCAGCACGCCGCGATCGCCCTCACCAACGCCCGGCTGTACGAGCGCAGCCGCGAGCTGACCATCGCCGAGGAACGCTCCCGCCTCGCCCACGAACTGCACGACGCGGTCAGCCAGAAACTCTTCTCGCTGCGCCTCACCGCACAGGCCGCCGCCGCCCTCGTGGACCGGGACCCGGTACGCGCCAAGGACGAACTGCATCAGGTCGCCCAGCTCGCCGCCGAGGCCGCCGACGAACTGCGCGCCGCCGTCGTCGAACTGCGCCCCGCCGCCCTCGACGAGGACGGCCTGGTCCAGACCCTGCGCACCCAGATCCGCGTCCTGGACCGCGCCCACGCCGCCCACCTCAGCTTCAGCAGCGGAGGAGTACGGGCCCTGCCCGCCGCCCAGGAGGAGGCCCTGCTCCGGGTCGCCCAGGAAGCCCTGCACAACGCGCTGCGGCACTCCGGCGCCACCCGCGTCGACGTCACCCTCTACCGCGACGGGGCGAACGGGGCGGTCCTGCGGGTCATGGACGACGGCTCCGGCTTCGACCCCGGCGCGGTGCGCGCGGCGGGACGCCACCTCGGTCTCGTCTCCATGCGGGACCGGGCGGGCACCGCGGGCGGCAGGCTCAGAGTGCGGTCCGCGCCCGGAAAGGGCACCACGATCGAGATGGAGGTCCCCGGTGGCTGAAGAGGACAAGGCACCGGCGCCCGGCGCGACGCGCGCCATCAGAGTGCTGCTCGTCGACGACCATCAGGTCGTCCGGCGGGGACTGCGCACCTTCCTGGAGATCCAGGAGGACATCGAGGTCGTCGGCGAGGCCGCCGACGGCGAGGAGGGAGTGGTCCGGGCCGGGGAACTGCGGCCCGACGTGATCCTCATGGACGTGAAGATGCCCGGCATGGACGGCATCGAGGCGCTGCGCACCCTGCGCGGACTCGACAACCCCGTGCGGGTGCTCGTCGTGACCAGCTTCACCGAGCAGCGCACGGTCGTCCCCGCGCTGCGCGCCGGAGCGGCCGGCTACGTCTACAAGGACATCGACCCCGAGGCGCTCGCCGGGGCCATCCGCTCCGTGCACGCAGGCCACGTCCTGCTGCAGCCCGAGGTCGCCGGGATGCTCCTGGCCCAGGAGGACCACGGGCCGGGACCGGGACGGGGCGGCACCCTCACCGACCGGGAGCGCGAAGTGCTCGCCCTCATCGCGGACGGCCGCTCCAACCGGGAGATCGCCCGCGCCCTCGTCCTCTCCGAGAAGACCGTGAAGACGCATGTCTCCAACATCCTGATGAAACTCGACCTCGCCGACCGCACCCAGGCCGCCCTGTGGGCCGTACGCCACGGAATGGCCCGCTGAAGAACCACCGCCCCCACCGGGAAGGCGCCTACGTCCGGCGCCGCTGCCCCTCCTCCACCGCCGCGTTGTACGCGGCCACGACGGCCCGCCGCGCCATCCGCTCCACCGGCCGCAGCGCCTCCGTACGCGCCGCCATCTCCCCGGCGCTCACAGCCGCCCCGTGCCCGGACTCCTCGGCGACGGAGATCAGCAGACCCACCCGCTGCGCCAGCTCCAGCACCCGTACCGCGCGCGGCGGGTACCCCGGGGCCAGCGCCTCACGGCCCCGCTCGGCCCGCGCGCGGTAGGCGGCCACGGTGGCCTCCGCGACCGGCCCGGACCCCGCGACGTCGAGCCGCGACAACACCTCGGTCGCCTCCCGCATCGCCTCGGCCAGCTCCCGCTCCGCCTCCCCGAGCGAGGGCACGTCGGCCGGCGGGGCCTCGCGCACCGGACGGCACCGCCACACCACCTCGACGTGGACGTCGCCCTCCGGCCCGGCCTCGGACACCTCCGGGACCAGGCCGACCGCCGCCCCCACGCCGACCACCGCCTCCCCCGCGTCGAGAGCCGCGGCGTTGAACTCCGCGGGGCCGGAGAGGCCCAGCGGATGCCCCGGGGCGGGCAGCGCGAGCCGCAGCCCGGTCACACCGAGTGCGCGCAGCCGCCCCAGCGCCAGCGTCAGCCCCACCGGAGCGGACTCGCCCGGCAGGTCCACGACGCGGTGCACCGCGTCCTCCCCGACGATCGCGAGCGCGGCGTCGTCGGGAGAGACAAGACCGGCGAGACGGGCATTTCCCCATGCGGCCAGACGGCCGGACCGTGGTTCCGAAAGCATGCCCCCAGCCTAAGGACAGGACTGAGGAAGGCTTCCCCCGGCCGGTGGCGTAGGTTTTCCCTGGGGGCTGCGTCCGACGCGACGCCAGCGACAAGCCGAGACTGCAATGGGAGACAAGGCGCTCATGAGCGATGTACTGGAACTGGTGGACGTATCGGTGGTCCGCGAGGGCCGCGCTCTGGTGGAGCAGGTCTCCTGGTCCGTCAAGGAAGGTGAACGCTGGGTCATCCTCGGGCCCAACGGCGCCGGCAAGACCACCCTCCTGAACGTCGCCTCCAGCTACCTCTTCCCCAGCACCGGCACCGCCCGCATCCTCGGTGAGGAACTGGGCCGGGTCGACGTCTTCGAACTGCGCCCCCGCATCGGCGTCGCCGGAGTCGCGATGGCCGAGAAGCTGCCCAAGCGGCAGACCGTACTGGAGACCGTCCTCACCGCCGCGTACGGCATGACCGCCACCTGGCAGGAGAACTACGAGGACATCGACGAGCAGCGGGCCCGCGCCTTCCTGGACCGCCTCGGCATGACCGAGTTCCTCGACCGCCGCTTCGGCACGCTCTCCGAGGGGGAGCGCAAGCGCACCCTCATCGCGCGCGCCCTCATGACCGACCCCGAACTGCTGCTCCTCGACGAGCCCGCGGCCGGACTCGACCTCGGCGGCCGCGAGGATCTGGTCCGCCGCCTCGGCCGGCTCGCCCGCGACCCGATCGCGCCCTCCATGATCATGGTGACCCACCACGTCGAGGAGATCGCCCCCGGCTTCACGCACGTGCTGATGATCCGCCAGGGCAAGGTGCTCGCCGCCGGCCCGCTGGAGCTCGAACTCACCTCCCGCAACCTCTCGCGCTGCTTCGGCCTCCCGCTCGTCGTCGAACAGCACGGCGACCGCTGGACCGCCCGCGGCCTGCCGATGAGCTGAGCCGGACCCGGCCCGGCGACCGCCCCCGAGCCGCCCGCCGAGCCCAACCGCCGCCGCCCCGCGCCCCGTACGCCGTGTACGGGCCCTGTCCCGTGACGGCCCGCGCACCTACCATGACGGTGTGGACATCGACGCATGGGTCTGGTGGCTGGTCGGCGCGGTGGCGCTCGGAATACCGCTCGTGATGACCGCGATGCCGGAGTTCGGCATGTTCGCGATCGGGGCGGCGGCCGGAGCCGTCGCGGCGGCGCTGGGCGGCGGAGCCGTCGCCCAGGTACTCGTCTTCGTGATCGTCTCCGTGGCCCTGCTCGCCGTGATCCGCCCCTACGCGGCCCGCCAACGCAGTCAGCGACCCCAACTCGCCAGCGGAATCGACGCCTTGAAGGGCAAACAGGCGGTCGTCCTGGAACGGGTGGACTCCTCGGGGGCGGGCCGCGTCAAGCTCGCCGGGGAGATCTGGTCCGCCCGCCCCCTCGATCCCGACCAGAGCTACGAGGCCGGCCGACAGGTGGACGTCGTCGAGATCGACGGCGCCACGGCGGTGGTCATATGACCCCGGCGGCGCCCCCGGCCCGGCTCCACCACCCGCACCGCCGCCCCCGGGACCCGCACCGCCCGAAACGGCCGGATCGCGCCCTCCCGCGCACTGTCCTGGACGAATCCCCTCCAGCGGCCCGCTCGTTCTGACACACTCGCCTCAAGATCTTTCCGCAGGACCTCGGCACGAAGGGCACGGGCAGCAGCGATGGAACCGGTCATCATCGTCCTCATCATCCTGGTGGTGCTCGTCTTCATCGCTCTGATCAAGACGATCCAGGTCATCCCCCAGGCGAGCGCGGCCATCGTGGAACGCTTCGGCCGCTACACGCGCACCCTCAACGCGGGACTCAACATCGTCGTCCCGTTCATCGACACCATCCGCAACCGCATCGACCTGCGCGAACAGGTCGTGCCCTTCCCCCCGCAGCCGGTGATCACCCAGGACAATCTGGTGGTCAACATCGACACGGTCATCTACTACCAAGTGACCGACGCGCGGGCCGCGACCTACGAGGTCGCCAGCTACATCCAGGCCATCGAACAGCTCACCGTCACCACGCTGCGCAACATCATCGGCGGCATGGACCTGGAGCGGACCCTCACCTCCCGCGAGGAGATCAACGCGGCCCTGCGCGGAGTCCTCGACGAGGCCACCGGCAAGTGGGGCATCCGCGTCAACCGCGTGGAACTCAAGGCCATCGAACCGCCCACCTCCATCCAGGACTCGATGGAGAAGCAGATGCGCGCCGACCGCGACAAGCGCGCCGCGATCCTCCAGGCCGAGGGGGTGCGCCAGTCCGAGATCCTGCGCGCCGAGGGCGAGAAGCAGTCCGCCATCCTGCGCGCCGAGGGCGAGGCGAAGGCCGCGGCGCTGCGCGCGGAGGGCGAGGCCCAGGCCATCCGCACCGTCTTCGAGTCGATCCACGCGGGCGACGCGGACCAGAAGCTGCTGTCCTACCAGTACCTCCAGATGCTCCCGAAGATCGCCGAGGGCGATGCCAACAAGCTCTGGATCGTGCCCAGCGAGATCGGCGACGCCCTCAAGGGCCTCAGCGGCGCGGTCGGCAACTTCGGCATGATGGGCGGCGGTTCGGGCGGCGGCTCCGACTCCTCCGGCCCGGCTCCCTCGGGTTCACGCGGCAGCGGCTCCGAGAAGACCTTCCCGCGCGAGCGCCCGCCGATCGACTGAAGCCGCGTCGCGTCACGTGTGCGGGGCCCGTCCCCTTCCGTGGGGGGACGGGCCCCGCACACACGAGGTCGCGGCGCGAACGCCGTTCACAGGTCAGGCGACGGCCGGCCGGCGCCCCTGCCACTCCGGCAGCGACAGCAGATCGTCCTGACCGAGGGCCAGCAGCATCGCGTCCGCGGGGGTCGGCTCGAAAGGCTGCCGCAGCAGCGGCATCCCCGCCTGCTCCGGCGTACGGTCGGCCTTGCGGTGGTTGTCCTCGGCGCACGAGGCGACCGTGTTGAGCCAGGAGTCGGAGCCGCCCCGGGAGCGCGGTACGACGTGGTCGACCGTCGTGGCGCGCCGACCGCAGTACGCGCACCGGTGCCGGTCCCGGATCAGCACCCCGCGCCGCGACCACGGTGCCTGTCTTCGGAACGGCACCCGTACGTACCGGCAGAGCCGGATCACCTGCGGCACGGGAAGCTCCATCGTGGCCGCCCGCATCAGCAGACCGGGGTGGGCCCGCTCGACGACGGCCTTGTCCGTCAGCACCAGCACCACCGCACGGTTCAGGGTCACCGTCGACAGCGGTTCGAAGCTCGCGTTCAGCACCAGCGTGTCCCGCATCTCGCCCACCTCCCATGCGCCGGCCGCTCCGCGCGGTCGGGATCAACTCTGGCCGGGCACACCGAGATGGACAACGCAATAAAAAGTGCCCGCCCCTGATCAATTCCATGACCAGGGGCGGGCAAACACCGGGCGAACTCCCGGGCGCGCACCGGCGGGTGCGTCAGAGGCGCTCAGTCCCGCGCCGCGATGGCGTACTCCCCGACGAGCTGGGCCCGGCCCAGCGTGTGGAAGTGCAGGTTGAAGCCCACGACGGCGGGGGTCGCGTCCGCGTCGGGACCGAGCTTCTCCTGATCCACCGCGTGCACGGTGAACACGTAACGGTGCGCCGGGTCCCCGGGCGGCGGCGCCGCTCCGCCGAAGTCCCGCGTCCCGTAGTCGTTGCGCACCTGGACGGCGCCCTCGGGCAGCCCCGTGAAGGGCTCCGTGCCGGCGCCCGCGGGCAGCTCGGTGACCGTCGCCGGGATGTCGAGGACCACCCAGTGCCAGAAGCCACTGCCGGTGGGCGCGTCCGGGTCGTAGCACGTCACCGCGAAGCTCTTCGTCCGCGCCGGGAATCCCTCCCAGCGCAGGTGCGGCGAGGTGTTCCCGCCGCTCTGCGCCTGGGCCTCGGCGAGCGTCGCCCCGGGTGCCACGTCCTCGCTCACGACGGTGAACGACGGCACCTGCGGCAGCAGCTCGTAGGGGAGCGGCGGCCTCTTCTCACTCACTTGGCAAACCTCCAGTGCTGCTGACTCGTCGGGACGGCTCACGCGCTGACGCGGGCGAGCGCCCGACCACGGCGACCAGCGTAGATCGCCCCCGTCCCCGGGCCGGTACCCGCGCCGGGGCACGCGAACCGGGCCCGGCCCCCCGCGCCGTACGGCGCGCGCTCAGAACCAGCTGCGCCGACTGCCGACCTCCGACAGCCACTGGTTGAGGTACGCCGCCCAGTCGGTCCCGTGGTAGTCGTGCAGCCCGACCTGGAAGGCGCGGAAGGAGTCGCTGCCCTCGCTGAACAGACCGCTCTTCTTGTCCATCTCCAGTACGACGTCCATCTCCCGGTCGTCGGCGACGAAGCTCAGCTCGACCTGATTGAGGCCCCGGTACTGCTCCGGCGGATAGAACTCGATCTCCTGGTAGAAGGGCAGCCGCTGCCGGGTGCCGCGGATCGAGCCGCGCTCCAGGTCGGCGCTCTTGAAGCGGAAGCCGAGCTGTCCGAACGCGTCGAGGATCGCCTGCTGGGCGGGCAGCGGGTGGACGACGACGGGGTCGAGGTCGCTGGAGTCCACGGCCCGCGCGATCGCCAGCTCGGTGGTCACCCCGATGTTCATCCCCGTGAGGTGCCGGCCGGCGAAGGAGGTGACGGGCGTCTCCCAGGGCATCTCCAGGCCGAAGGGCACGGCGTGCACGGCCCCTTCCCGGAGGTCGAAGGCGCCGCCGAGCCGCACCTTGGCGAACTCGATGTCCTGCTTGTACTCCTGGTCCCCGCTCTCGACCTCGACACGCGCCTGGAGCCCGACGGACAGCCCCTCGATCCGCTGGTCCACCGAACCGCCCTGGATGCGGACCTCACCCTGGACCACCCCGCCGGGCACCACGTTCTCCTCCGTGAGCACCGTCTCCACCGAGGCACCGCCCGAGCCGAGACTCGCGAGCAGCTTCTTGAACCCCATGTCTGTTCCTTCCCCATGATCGTGCCGGGCCTGAGCGACTTGCTTGATACGAACGCGGTCCGCGGATCTCCGGTTCCCGCCCCGCACCGGCGTCCGGGCCCGCAGCGGTGATCCGATTGCGGGGCCGGACGGTTCCGGTCCGGTCTGTGTACCCTCGGAGGCCATGATCGCGGCCCATGACCGTACGCCCCTGCCCCGCTCCTTCTTCGACCGCCCCGTTCTGGAGGTCGCCCCGGAACTGCTGGGGCGTCTCCTGGTGCGCAACGCCCCCGAGGGCCGCACGGTCCTGCGGCTGACGGAGGTCGAGGCGTACGACGGGGAGATCGACCCGGGTTCGCACGCCTACCGGGGGCGCACGGCCCGCAACGGCGTCATGTTCGGCCCGCCCGGTCACGCGTACGTCTACTTCACCTACGGCATGTGGCACTGCCTGAACGTGGTGTGCGGTCCCGAGGGGAGTGCTTCGGGGGTGCTGCTGCGGGCCGGGGAGATCGTCGAGGGCGCGGAACTGGCCTGGCCGCGCAGGCCGGCGGCGCGCACCGAGCGGGAACTCGCGAAGGGCCCGGCCCGGCTCGCGACCGCGCTGGACGTGGACCGCGCGCTGGACGGCGCCGACGTGTGCGGTCCGCCGGACGCCCCTCTGCACCTGCTTGCGGGTACGCCGGCACCCGCCGGGCAGGTCCGCAACGGCCCCCGGACCGGGGTGGCCGGAGAGGGAGGGGTCCACCCGTGGCGTTTCTGGATCGACGGTGACCCGACGGTGAGCCCCTACCGCGCGCACAGCCCGCGCCGCCGCAGGAAGCCGACCGCCACTCCATAACCCCCCGAACAGCGGCGCTTGACTCCGGGCGGCCCAACGCCTAACGTAGCCCAAGCCGCTTGTACCGGGTACTGCTCTCAGCAGCCGGGAGTGGCCAACCACTACACCACCTTTCAGACCCGAGCGGGTCTCTGTTTCGTTGTGCCCCGGCATGCCGAAATACATCCGCGAAAGCTCGATTATGAGCTTGCGGGGAAATCGGTTAACGTAGTGATCACGCCGAAAGGGAAAGGCCCAAAAGCCGGAACCAAAGGCGTGAAGCCCGCTCCAGTGGGTGGCAGAAACGGAAATCGGATCTGCTAGACTGGAAACACGAAATACCGAAGGGAAGCGCCCGGAGGAAAGCCCGAGAGGGTGAGTACAAAGGAAGCGTCCGTTCCTTGAGAACTCAACAGCGTGCCAAAAGTCAACGCCAGATATGTTGATACCCCGACCTACAGGCCCTTGGGCCGGTGGGTTGAGGTTCCTTTGAAGTAAACACAGCGAGGACGCAGTGAATCCGGGGATTATTCCTCCCCGTGGTTCCGCTCTCATTGTCTGTGCACCCGCAGCTTTTAATTAAGCACAGTCGGGTAAGCATTCACGGAGAGTTTGATCCTGGCTCAGGACGAACGCTGGCGGCGTGCTTAACACATGCAAGTCGAACGATGAAGCCCTTCGGGGTGGATTAGT